>SIBF01000122.1 GCA_009695275.1 Pedosphaera sp.
CTCATCCGAACCGGACTTCAAGCGCTGCTGCGACGGACGGTCAAAGAACCCCTGCCGGTCATTTTCGAAAACGTCGCCGACCATTTAGAGCTGGGACTTACTTGGCTCAAACAACGCAACTTCAGGTTGTGAAACAAAAAGCCGTGGTCTGAGCAATGCGGGATCTGCGTCGCTTGTCCGGAGCGAAGCGGTGGCAACGATCACGAATGATGATCCGCCGCCCCAGTTCAGCGTCGCCGACGCGACCTTGGTGGAAGGCAGCACCGGCACCGCCAACGTCCAGGTCGTCGTGACCCTCGCGGGTGACACTCGCGAGATTGGATCCGTCAGTTACTCCACCGCCAGCGGCACCGCGAAAGCAGGCAGTGATTTTCAAGCGACGAGCGGCACCTTGACCTTCAACGCAGGCGAGACGAGCCAGACCATCCTCGTGCCGGTGCTGGGCGATGCCGTGTTCGAGCCGGACGAAGCATTCACGGTCACGCTCAGCAATCCCGTGAATGCCACGCTCGCCCGCCCCAGTGCGATTGTGACGATCGCGAATGATGATCCACCGCCCGTCTTGCAGGTGTTGGACACAACAGTGCGGGAGGGAGACTCGGGAGACGTCGAGGTCTTGTTCACGGTCAAGCTGACCGGTCTCAGTTCCGAACCCGTCCGCGTGAGTTTCACCACGGTGGACGGCACGGCGCTCGCCTCACAAGACTACGCCAGCCTGAGTGGATCACTCGAATTCACCTTCACGGGCGCGACGATTGGAGCGCACAACGCCCCCGCTGTTCCGCAGTTGAGCATCGCCTGGGCGGATGGCGCGGCCGTGATTTCCTGGAACGGCGGCGCGAGTTCTTTCCAATTGGAAACCGCGAGTGTTATTGGGGACGGCGCGGCGTGGACGCCGGTCGATGCCGTTGTGTCCACGGCGGGAGAGTTTCAATTCGTCCGAATCACGCCGGCGGCGGAAGCGCGTTTCTATCGTTTGGCTGTCGTCACGGCACCCCCGGCAGGAAGCGCCACACGCGCGGTGGCCGCGAAAGTGCATGGGGATTTGATCTTCGAGCCGGACGAGACCTTTTCGCTGAAACTCAGCAACTCCGTCAACGCTACTCTGGCCCGGGCAGAAGCGGTTGCCACCATCGTGAATGACGATCCGCAGCCCGCAGTGCGCGTGGAGAACGTCACGGTCACCGAAGGCAACAGCGGCGTCACGAATGTGGACTTCACGCTCACGTTGACCGGTGCCACGGATCTTCCCGTGACCCTCAATTTCGCCACCGACGACGACACGACACTGGCAGGCAGCGACTATGGGGCCGCGTCTGGCAACGTGACGCTCCAGCCGGGAGAGACATCGAAGAAGTTAGCGATCATGGTCAACGGCGACACGACGGTGGAGCCGGACGAGCGGTTTCGTTTGAAGTTGAGCAATGCGGTGAACGCCACCCTGGCCGTGACTGAAGTCTTCGGGACGATTCAGAATGATGATGCTGCCAATCAATTTCCGTTGGTGAGCCTGACAGCGCCCCTCGACGGCGCCACGTTCACTGCTCCGGCGTTGGTGCAACTGGCGGCGACGGCCAACGATCCGGACGGACAAGTTGGGCGCGTCGAGTTTTACGGCGACACGACGAAAATCGGCGAAGACAGCGCGAGCCCGTTCGAGTTCTCCTGGCCGGGCGTGGCGACGGGAACTTACGTGCTCACAGCCAAAGCATTGGACAGCGAGGGTGCCTCGACGACCTCCGCGCCGGTGACCATCACCGTCCGGTCCCCAGAGGTGAATGAACCTCCGCAAGTGTTCCTGGTCAGCCCGCAAGACGAAGACACGTTCCCGGCAGCCACGTCCGTGATCTTGCTGGCGCAGGCGAGCGATCCCGACGGACAGGTGACGCAGGTTGATTTCTATGCTGAAACGCAACTCCTCGGCTCGGAGCGCCAGGCGCCTTTTACCTTCGCGTGGAAAAACCCGGCACAGGGCGTTTATCAGATCAAGGCGGTGGCGCGGGATGATCGCGGAGCCGTCGGCGAATCGGCCGTGGCGCGCGTGACCATCCGGGCGAACGACGGCCGCAAGCGTGTCGCCATCGTTCAGAACCTCGCCAGCCCCGAAGTCTCGAAGCTCCAAGCGTGGCTTGCTGACCTGGACTGGAGTTCCCAGGTCTTCGACAAGGACGGACTTACCTTTGCCGCCTTGCAAGGTTATGACCTCGTTCTCTGGGCCGACGCGGGCGCCACCGGCCTGACGGACAACGTCGTCAGCGTTCTGAGTCAGGCGGCGAACGCCACGATCCCGCTTTACCTGCTCGGCGGTGAACTCGCCCGAAGCACGGCCAGCCTCTCGCCAGCCATGCAAGACACGTGGACGCGGCTGGTGCGGCTCAAACCCTCGGCCAGCGATGCCGACGCCGAGCTCGTCCAACCGGGGGACGAGAGCAATCCCATCTCGAACGGTCCCTTCGGATTCGTCGGCCAGTTCAGGCAACCGGCCGGATTCGATCTCACCGCCGCCACCGGCACTGGCGAAACCATCGTGGCCCGCGCGGCGCAGACTCCAATTCTCCTCGCGTCCGACGAAAACCTCCAACGCACGGTGACGCAAAATGCCGTCGTGCTCGGAGGCAGCGGACCGAACGCGCTTCTGCAAAAGGAGAAGCTCTTCAAAAACGCCGTGTGGTGGCTCTTGCGCCTGGCTCCTCCGCCGCCGTTTCTCAATCTCAGCGTGACGGCGGAAACCCAACCCGCCTCGCTCACCGTCGGTGGCACGTTCATCCTCACCATCACCGTGCAGCATGGCGGCGAACTGGGAGCCAACGGCCTGGCTCTCACCGTGGCGTTGCCAGCAGGGATCGATTTTTTGGAAGCGACCGGCGGGAGCGGCGCCTCCGTCCTCGACGAAGGCGTGGTGATTTGCCCGATTGAAAGCCTTACTCGCTCCGAGAGCGCGATGCTCACGCTCAAGTTGCGCGCGACTTCGCCCGGAGCGCTGCCGTTGTCCGTAGCCGTTTCCGCCAACCAACCCGAGGCACTCGTGAACGACAATCGGCAGGTGCTCACGTTAATCGTAACGCCGCCGTGAATCTGGCCCGTCTGACAATCACCTCTCTCATTTATCAAGGACTGGTTCGTCCCGCAGTCACGAACGAGCACCGTGGCGAGAAACGCGTTTCAGAATCTCATGCGAGCGTAGCTGATTGTGTTGGCCTTGCCCGCCTGTTGACCGAGGAGTTCCAATGTGCGTGATGGCGGCGAGCCGGCTCGAACCGTGGCTGTGAAGTAGCTGGTGAATGGTTGCTTCAACGGGCCTTGAACAGGTGTGGTTCATTCACCTCCACGTCTGATTTCACAGATCCGGTTTTCTGTAACGCCGTTGCCCGAGGCATACACGATGAACCAACGTTGGTCTGGGGTGACTTGGAAGCGTCCGGTGGACTTCAATTCCTTCGCCCTGTTGACCGATGCGCAGACCTACGTTGATCAACAGAGTCCTGCTCACGCAAGAAACGCAATTGAGTCTGCCAGACGTCATTTGAAGCCCGGCCGTTAGCCTGCCAGGAATTCCGATTTTGAAATGCGGCAATCGCCGGGATTCGCGGCCAGCACTCTATTCGCAGCGAGGTTCGGTGGTTGTGTTCCATCAAATTTCAGATACCGTGACTGCCATGTTCATCCGAGTTTTTGGAACGTGCATCGTTGTCTGCGTGATCACGCTCGGAACAGGATGTGGAAGTCATTCCCAGCCGCCGGCAGCAAGCACAGTAAAAAATCCTTCGGAGAACATATCACCCGAATCGGCGGCAGGTGAACCAGGGCAAACGGCCATCGCTGCCATCCTGGATGAGCTGACTCAAGTCGTCCGAAGGTACGGCGCGGAGCAACAGCGAGTTCCCAAGACATTGGAAGAAGTGGTCGCCGCAGGTTATCTCAGCCGCGTGCCACTGCCGCCAGCAGGCAAAAGATTTGCCATCAACAAAAATCTTCAAGTCTATCTGGCCGGCCAGTGAAGAGGGATGGAAAAACTCAAGACGATCCGCCGACGCCCTGAACAGAATAACCCCAAGGAAACACCATGAATCATTCGTTTACGCTGGAAACAAAGAAGAGCGCAGCGTTCACTTTGATCGAACTTCTCGTCGTCATCGCCATCATCGCAATTCTCGCCAGCCTTTTGTTGCCGGCGTTGTCGAGCGCGAAAGCCCGGGCGCAACGGATCAAATGCACGGCCCAGATGAAACAGCTCGGACTCGGGTTCGATCTTTTCACGCTCGATCATAACGACATGTATCCGCCGACGGCTTATGCGACCGGCGATTATCAATATCAACTGGCCTGGGATGATTATATCCACAAGTACATCGGCGGGAGTGCGCCCGATGCGGATTTGATGGTTGGCATTTCCGGTGGTATTGCGGATCGCAGCACGATTCCAAAGATTTTGAAATGTCCCGCCGACACGATCCAGATCAGCATCGGTTGGGCGACGTTTGGCCAAAGGCGCACCTACGCGATGAACTATGCCGGCCCCAATTTCGTTTTGAGCACGGCGAGTACGCCCTTGCCCGAACCCACACATGGCGTGGGCGTTTACTACAATCTTAGAGGAAGCGCAGCCGGATCCCTGCCCAACTGGGAGCCGCGCGGTTTCAAAACGAGTGTGGTCGGTGACGCGGCGGGCACCATCCAACTGGTCGAACAACCGGAAGGCGGCAACATCGCCGGCAATGATTGGCCTTCATTTTCCCAAGGCCCCACCGGACCATCGAATGGTGATCAAACCCCTTTTCAGATTGCGACTGGCGGGCGGCAAAAATGGGGAGAGAAGGCTTATGGACTTCACGGGAAACGCTTCAATTACCTGTTCTTCGACAGCCATGTCGGCATTCACAAAATCACAGACACCGTCGGTCGCGGAACAACGAACGCCCCAAAAGGAATGTGGACGCTGACAACAGGGGATTGAGCAAGCTCAAATGATCGCCGTGATTGCCTCACCGTGGTCCATTTCGAGCCGTTTGCGTCCGGGAATCTCCAGTCGGCGTGAATCTAGGCCAAGTTGATGGAGAACGGTCGCATGGATGTCGGTGACGTAATGGCGGTCCGCCACGGCGTGGAACCCGAGTTCGTCGGTAACACCGTGCTGAATTCCGCCTTTCACTCCGCCTCCTGCCAGCCACGCGCTGAAGCCTTGCGGGTGATGATCGCGGCCTGTTCCCTCTGCGCCGGGTGAGCGCCCGAATTCGGTGCCGAAGACCACGAGCGTTTCATCCAACATGCCGCGTTGCTTGAGATCCTTCAGCAGACCGGCGATGGGTTTGTCCACTTCGGTCGAAAGTTTTGTGTGGTTGGATTTGATTTCGGAATGAGCGTCCCAGGCGCCACCACCACCACCGCCGTGGAAGATCTGCACGAAGCGTACGCCGCGTTCGACCAGCCGCCGTGCCACCAGACATTGTTCGCCGAAGGCCTTGGTTTCCTTTTGATCGATGCCGTAGAGGCCATGCGTGGCGGCGGATTCGCGCTCCAATTCCAACGTTTCCGGCACGCTCGCCTGCATTTGAAATGCGAGCTCGTAGGCTTTGATCCGGGCGCGCAGATTCTGGTCATCGGGGTAATCGATCCCTGCGATGTGGTTGAGCTTTCCAAGCAGACTCAAGTTCTCGAACTGTTCCTCCCGTGTGACGCTGCCCGCTGGCGGCGCGATGAACGGCAGCGGATTCTTTGGATCAATCCCAAGCCGGACGCCTCCGTGCTCCGGTCCGAGGTACGACGCGCCATAAGTGAATGTGCCGCCGCAGCAATCTCCCGTCGGCGCGCCGAGCACCACGTACCCGGGCAGGTTGTCGTTCATCGAACCGAGGCCGTAGGCAATCCATGCACCAAGTGTCGGGTGCTCCAACTCGCGCGGATGGCGGCCCGTCTGCCACGTCAGTTGCGCGCCGTGGTCATTGTGAATCGTCCACAGCGATCGCACGACCGCGAGATCATCGGCGCATTCACCAACGTGTTTGAACCAGTCTCCCACAATCAATCCGCACTCTCCGTAAGCCTTGTAACCCGTCTGGAGTGGCATGATGGTCTTCCGGTTTCCGTGCGAAGGATTGCCGCCGATGATGTCCTTGCCCTCGGTTGCCAGCACCCTGGCATACGGCGTTTCGGCAATGGATTTGCCCGCGTATTTGTCCAGCTCCGGCTTCACGTCGAAGCTCTCCAGGTGACTGACACCGCCGCAAAGGAAGATCCAGATGACCGACTTGGCGCGCGGTGTGAAATGCGGACTGCCGAGAGACGGCTGCCCCGTCGCGCCCGCTGGAACCGCGCGAGCCACGCCATCCTTGAAGAGCATTGCGCTCAACGCCAGACCCGTGAACCCCATCCCGGTGTCGGCGAGGAACGTGCGGCGCGAGAGGCCCCGGCATTGGTGAGGTGGCTGGTTGGAGCGGTTCATGGCTGTGTCAGGTTCAACGGATCGTTACAAAGTCATTGTGATTGAACAGCACGAGAATCAGATTCTCACGAGCGCGTCCACCCCTGCCTTGGGGAATCTCCTTTGCGGTGCTGACGTTGATTTCTTCCTGCTTCGTGTTCGCTCGTCCTGCCAGAAACTCGGCGCACAGCCGCAGTTCCTCCTGCTTCGGCTCTCGTGCGAGAATCCGCACAAACGCGTTGCGAACGAAATCTTCGTCATGGCGAGCGCCCGCTCCGAGTGATGAGGCGAGGAGACGGGCTTGAGAGATTGCCAGTTCGCTGTTTGCGAGAGCGAGCGCTTGTTGCGGCATGACGCTTGGCCGGCGTTCGTAACACTCAGTGACACTCGGGCCATCAAAGATCTTGAGGAACTCTACTTCCTTCTCCGCGGCGATTCGCAGATACAAGCTGCGCCTCTTCGATGTGAGGCCGAGTTTGTGATCAATCTCCGGCCCACCCATTGTCGAGTCCAGGTTCCCGGTCACGTGAAGCACGTTGTCTCGCACTGCCTCCGCTTCCATGCGGCGCGAAGGCATCCGCCACAGATAAAGGTTGTCTGGATCTGTTTTCGCATTGAGCGCATCAGGCGTCGAAGCCATGCGATACGTGCTGCTCGTGACGATCAGCCGGTGCATCGCCTTCATGCTCCAGCCGCGCGCCATGAACTCGCCTGCCAGCCAATCGAGCAACTGCGGATGCGATGGAGGCCTGCCGTTGCGGCCGAAGTCGGACGGGGTTGGGACAATTCCACGGCCAAAATGTCGGAGCCAAAGATGATTCACCGCCACCCGGGCGGTAAGCGGGTTGTTCGTCTCCGTGAGCCAGCGTGCAAACGCCAGTCGCCGCCCCGTGCTGGTCGCCGGGTAGGACTCCACTGGACGTGGCTTGTATGCGCTGCTGGGCGCGGCCTGAAGATCCTTCTCCGCGTCGGTCAGAGACTTCTCGGCCTCGGTCATTTTCTTGCTGGCAGACTCGACTTCCTTGGCTGCCTTTTCGATGGTGGTCGCCTTGGGCTTGGCTTGATCCGAACCAGCCTTCGCCAGCTCATCAGCTTTTTGCTGCGCTTCGGCCAGAACCACCAAGGTTTGTTGCAGTTTCAGCCGCGCCTCTTCAACGGCTGCCTTGCGATGAACGTTGACTGCCTCGGTCGCCGCCTTCCTCCATGATTCACCTTCCTTGCCCTGCTTGCTTTCCAAACCCTCTACTTTGAGAGTCGCCAGCAGCGCATCGTGTTTCACTTCAGCTACAGATATTCCCAACTCCAGTTCCTTGAGCTTCGCGGGAGACATGGCGGAATTTGTCGCCGCCTTTTCCCTGGCGAGGCGGGCGTCCTGGATGGCCTTCCCGCTCGCGGTGATCAGATTCTGGATCACGAATTCACGGCGATCTGGCTGGGCGGCGAAGAATGGCAGATCGACTGGCTGCGGGGTAAGACGTCCATTCACCAGTTTCAATGCCGTGGAGCCGCACAACGCTGGCGGCACCGCTGCCTCCATGACGTGGTTCGTGTCTGGATGTCGTTCGTCGCCGCGCACAAAAAGGTAGGTGGCGGCATTCGTTGTCGTGTCGTAGGCACGAACGAGGCCGAGCTTCCCTGTGTCCAGTTCACCGGGGAGTCTGTCCGTGCGGATATTGTGCGGATCGAACACCGCCCGCAGCCGGTAGTAGTCTTTTTGAGAGATTGGCTCGGTCATGTGGTCGTGACATCGCGCGCATCCGATGGTCACGCCGAGAAATGCCTGCGAGGTGTGCTTGATCGTGTCCTCCATCCATTGTTCGCGACTAAGCATTTTGTAATTGCGGACGAGAAATCCCGTGGCTCTGAGGGAGTTTTCGTCAAGCGGCGCTGATTCATCGGCAGCGAGCATCTCAAGCACCATGCGATCGTAGCCTTTGTCTGCGTTGAGCGATTCGACGATCCAATCACGCCAGCGCCAGATATGCGGTTTGCTGTCGCGAATCTGATTGCCGTCGGCCCAGCCCGCCCAATCGCTGTAGCGCCACACATCCATCCAATGGCGCCCCCAACGCTCGCCGTAACGTGGATCTGCCAGCAAGCGATCCACTACTTTCTCATAGGCGCGTGAGGAATTGTCCGCGAGGAACTGGCGCTGTTCCTCCGGCGTGGGCGAGAGGCCGATGAGATCCAGGTAAAGCCTGCGAAGTAGAACCGGCTTGGAAGCCTCCGGATTTGCGCGCAATTGATGTAACTGATGGTCCGCGGCTATGAAGGCATCAATCGGGTTCCGCACCCATGGATTTTTCTTCGCCCTCGGCACCGGTGGCTTCTGAACCGTTTCGAAAGGTCTCCATTGATACGAAGCCAGGAACTTTTTGAACTCCGCCCGCTTCGTCTTCAGCGATGCCAGCTCCCGCTGCGAGGGTTTGTCATCCCGATTGCCTGGATTGTGGCCGAGCAACAGCTCGACCTCATTCGCGATGCCATCGCCATCGCTGTCTTCCTGGGCCACTACCGCGAGACGGGTGTCGAGGTCACGCGGCTTCTTCGCGGCAGCCCGTTCTTGGCCGAGCTGCCTCAGACGATCCCCATACGGGTTGTGAGGAAATTCCTCCAGACTTTGAGGATCTTTCCTGGCACTCGGCAGGTGGCATGTGACGCAACGGCTGAGTTCCTTCGACAGGAAGCGGTCGTAATGCCTCTCCAACGAAGATCGATTGGCGGGCGTCCCGTGCAGCGATGTTCCTGGATGCAACCAAAGCAGCGCCATCATCAGAGGAACGAAGATCTTCTGAAAGGCCATCGCAGACCCGGAGCCTGCCTGCTTGACCGGAACCAATGTTTGCAAGGCTGACATCGAAAGGAGTTTTCAGTTCATAAATGAACCTGAGCGCCAGTGTATGCCCCCCGGCTTCATCTGGCCACCTCGAATGCGTAGCCCTTGAGGTATTCGGTCTCCGGGATGCACGGCAGGATCGGATGATCAGGTGACTGCGTGTAACTGGCAACGCGCCGAAGCACTTTGTGGGCGTCGAATGCCGCGTCGAGAATCACCTGCTCGAAGAGAACTGCATCGACGTGATGAGAGCAGCAGAATGTGGCCAGTGTGCCTCCGGGCTTGAGCAGTTTGAGGGCGCGGAGGTGAATCTCCTTGTAGCCGCGAAGGGCATCGGGAACGGCGGCGCGATTCCGGGTGAAAGAAGGAGGATCGAGGACGATCACATCGAAGCGTGGGATCAGCTTCTCGTGCGGCGGGACGACCGTCGCCGCTTTCAGCCAGTCGAACACATTGGCAGCTTCAAATGTGCAGCGATCACCGAGTCCATTCGCGTTCGCAATCCGGGTGGCGCCCGCCACCGCCAGTTCACTTTGGTCAATGCCCTGGACCTTGGCCGCACCCGCCCGGGCAGCGTGCAGAGCGAATCCTCCAAGGAACGAAAAGCAGTCCAGCACCTGGGGCTTGTTGTACTTGGCAACCAGATCCGCGACCGCCTGATAATTCACCTGCTGATCCAGGTAATAACCAGTCTTGTGGCCTTCGATGAGATTGATGTCGAACTTCAGGCCATTCAGATGGATCGTGATGTCTCCGACACTTTCTCCATCGAGAACACCGTTGGAATCTGGCAGTCCTTCAAACTTGCGCGAGGCCATCTCATTTCGTTCCATGATCGCGCGCGGCGTGAAGATCTTCTTCAGCGCTGCAAGAATCAGTGGCTTCCGCTGATCCATGCCAAGCGCGGAAGTCTGGAGCACCAGGACGTCCTCGTACTTGTCCACGATCAATCCGCTGAGGAAATCACTCTCCGCATTCACCGCGCGGAAAGAAGTGGCCTGGGGCATGTGCCGCCGGCGGACGGCCAGCGCGGCCCGGATGCGTTCCTCGAAAAAAGCCTCATTGAGCTCCGCGCGCTCGTGGTGGAGCATCCGGACATTGATCTTCGACTTAGAATTGTAGATCCCGACACCGAGATGCCTCTGTCGGTGATCCTTCACCTGTACCAGCGCGCCATCGGCGGCTGGCTGAGTCAGATGATGGATGGAACCGTGATAAATCCACGGATGACCTGCGACCACTCGGTCCGCTTCACCGGGACGCAGAAGAATACTGGGCAAGGTTTGCATATTGGTTTGTAAACAGGGGTGCCAAGCTAGAAGAGTCTGCGTTTAAGTAAAGGTTCTTGAATTCCATAGCGACCAGCCAACAAGACAGAATGAAACCGCCGATGAACCCGGATAAACGCAGATGATGGAAAGCGCTTCAGCCAGCACGGGCGAACGTCTGCGGCGAAAGATTGCTCCTCCTCCGCGTCGTGTTCCACACCGCCGTTGAACTGATCCACAACTTCGACCAACAACCGCCGCTTCCACTGGACGACCTGCGTCAGATGGACCTCAAAGCGCCTCCAAGGCCACTTTCGCTTTGAACGCTCCGCTGTGTGCAACAAACCTCGCAGCCGGGGAGTCACCATCCACGAATAAGCCGTGTTGCGTCTTCAAACGCATCAGAATCACCTTCAAGGTTCGATGGAATCTCACTCTGCTACGAATACTTGCGTCTCAAACTTTGATCTTCCACGGGGAGCGCATCGGCTGCTGGATAAAAGCATTGGCCGCGGAATCATTAACGAACCGTTGTTTCTTGTTGTCGAATCGCAACGGGCGGCCTGTTTGGACGGCGATCTTGGCCAGATTGATCAAGGTGCAGGAGCGGTGACCGTTAATTTCGTTGAGGGCGAATTTCTGCCGCGTCTTGACCGCTTTCACGAAATCAGTGACTTGCGGCGCCGGGTCCGGCAGGTCGCGGATTTTATCCGTCAAGTTGGGGATGCTGGATTCGAGATCCTTGGTGAGGTTGCCGCGCGGGCCGGAAAGGAAGGGTGCGGTGTCGGTGTTCTCGCCGTCGAGGATGATTTCACAACCATCGGCATAGCGCAGGGAAATCCGTCGCCACGGCAGGACGGCGTCTCGATCCTGCGGGCCGGTCTCGGCTTCGATGTGGGTCGGGCTTTCGTCGTCCTTGCCAAGGAGGTACTGGACCGGGTCGAGGTAATGCTGGCCCATGTCACCGAGCCCGCCGCCGTCGTAATCCCAGTAGCCGCGGAAAGACTGGTGAACGCGGTGCGGGTGGTACGGTTTGACCGGGGCGGGTCCGAGCCAGAGGTTGTAATCCAGTTCAGCCGGGACCGGCTGAGGCGTGAGGTTGACGCGGCCGCACCATTGGTTCTGCTTCCAATCAAAACCCGTTTTGCCGCCCAGCGTGATCTTGAGCGGCCATCCAAACACCCCGGCCTGCACCAGTTTCTTGACCGGCTTCACCGGAGTGCCCATCCCATAGAATGGGCTGTCAAACCGGAACCAGGTGTTCAGACGGAAAATGCGTTTATACTTCGCCACCGCAGCCTTCACGGCTTCGCCTTCAACGATCGTTCGTGACAGGGGCTTCTCGCACCAGATGTCCTTGCCGGCCTTGCACGCGGCGATGGAGATCAGTGCGTGCCAGTGGGGCGGGGTGGGAACATGGACGATGTCAATATCCTTGCGAGCCAGAACTTCACGAAAATCTTTGTAGCCTTTCACATCGGCCCCACCGGCTTTGAGGGCCGTTTGCAGGTGTTTTTCATCCACGTCGCAAACCGCGAGGAGTTTGCAGGCAGTATTGATGGACGTGACATGCCCCATACCCATTCCTCCGGTGCCGATGACGGCGCGCGTGAGAATTTCACTGGGCGGGGTAAATCCCGCGCCGCCCAGAACATGTCGCGGAACGATGGTCAGGGTCGTCAGGGAGGCGATGGAAGTCTTGAGAAAGCTGCGACGGGTGAATTTGTGGTTTTTGTTCATGCGATTGAATTACCAGAGAGAGGACCGAATGCCTACTGGAAAACCATCAGAGAGGAGAGGCTCTTGCAAAACGTCGTTTACGGGAGGGTGAGAGTCCTCTCGAACCCTCGAAAACCCGGAGAATGTCAGGGTTCGGCGGGAGCCTCATCCTCCCGACGATGGGTTTTGAAGGAAGCTCAGGAGTATGCGCCCATTGCCTGGTAAACTGACGACAACGAGAATTCTCCAATCCGATTAGACTCGGAGGATGTAGTCGAAACGAATGGGATAGAGAATTTGGATCGAGAACGGATTGCTCCGCCGCCCACCACACAAACCGGACAGGCGGTTCTCGATGAGCCTCCAGCGATTTTGATGTTAGAGTCGGGCGCGACTCACCGAATATGAAGTGAATGCACACCAGAATTGACGAGTTGATCCCGACCCGCCAGAGCTTGTTGAGCCGGCTCAAGGACTGGGACGACCAGGAGAGCTGGCGCGAGTTCTTTGAGTTGTATTGGCGCTTGATCCACGGCCTGGCGGTGAAGTGCGGGCTGACAGAGGCAGAGGCGCAGGATGTCGTGCAGGAGACGATGATCTCGGTGGCGAAACAGATGCCGGGATTCAAATACGACCCGGCGGTGGGCAAGTTCAAAGGCTGGTTGCTGCAAATCACGCGACGCAGCATCGCGGACCAGTTTCGCAAACGAGAGAAGGCGGCCTTCGCCCGATCCTCCTCCGATTCGACGGGAGAGAGCGCCCAAAATGACTGCGGAGGTTTGATGACTGCCGATCACACGCGCACCGACACCGTCGAGCGCGTCCCCGATCCTGCGGACCAGGCTTTGGAAAAACTGTGGGACGAGGAGTGGCGGAGCAATCTTTTGCTGGCTGCGCTGGAGCGCGTCAAACGCCGCGTCAGCCCGAAACAGTTTCAAATGTTCGATCTCTACGTGACTCAGCAGTGGCCGATGGACCTCGTGACAAGCACGCTGGGAGTCAATGCCGCGCAAGTTTACATGGCGAAGATGCGCGTCTCGCGGCTGATGAGAAAGGAACTCAAGGCCGTCGAAGCGCGCGGCTTGTAGCCACGCGCTACGAGCGTGCCGCGAGGGCGCGGCACGTTACGCCCGGGGCGGGCGTGATCCCAAATCCAGCAGCATCGTTCCGGATAAATGGTCTCCGCAATCCAAGCCTCTCATCGGATGCTGACTCGCAATCTCTCTTTTTGCTCGCTTGAAGGGGCAGTCGAACTTTCAATGCGGCCACTCTCTATGAAAACACTCCATCGCCTCCTTGGATTCGTCGCCTGTTGGGCAGCCGCTTCGAGTTTCGTCTTCGCTCAAGAATGGACCCGCTTCCGCGGTCCGAACGGCACTGGTATCAGCCCCGCCAAAACCATTCCCACCAAGTGGACGGAAAAGGATTTCAATTGGAAACTAGATCTCTCCGGCACCGGACATTCGTCACCCGTCGTTTGGGGAGACCGAATCTTTCTGACGAGCACGAGTGATCAGGAAGGCGGGCTTTACGTTCTTTGCGTTGGCGCAGAGAGCGGACAGTTGATGTGGCGCCGCGACTTACCGCTCTCTCCCTTCAAGAAGCATAAATTCAACAGCTTTGCCGCAGCCACACCGGCCGTGGACCGGGACCGTGTTTACACCGTGCGAACCGAACCGGAGCGTTACCTGGTAACAGCGCTCAGTCATGAAGGGAAAACCGTCTGGGAACGGGATCTCGGCCCGTTTGTCACCGAGAATGGATGCGGGCCGTCCCCCGTTGTCTATCAGGATAAGGTCATCATCGGAAACGAACAGGACGGTCCGAGCTTCATCACAGCTCTGGACGCGGCCACGGGGAAGACCGTCTGGCAGACCCCGCGCACGTCATCCAAGTCCGCGTACTCGACTCCGTGTGTCTATGAACCCAAAGGCGGCAAGCCCGCGCTGATCTTCAACAGCCACGCGCATGGGATTTACGCGGTCGAGCCGGACACAGGCAAAGTTCTGTGGGAGTACGACAAGGCTTTTGACAAGCGCAGCGTCAGTTCCCCGGTGGTGGCCGGCGAGATCATCCTCGGTTCATGCGGCAGCGGCGGTGGCGGCAACTTCGTCACCGCCATCCGGGCGGGCGATCCCAGTCGTGCGCGGAAGGCCGAGCTGGCCTATCAACTGAAAACCTCGGCGCCATACGTTCCAACGAGCGTGGCTGTGGGAGATTTGGTCTGGCTGTGGAGCGATGCGGGTATGGTCACCTGCCTGCATGCGCGGTCGGGGGAGCTGCGGTATCAGGAGCGTGTCGGAGGCAATTTCTTTGGTTCACCCGTGTGGGTGGACGGGCGGCTTTTCGCGATTTCAACTTCAGGGGAAGTTGTCGTGCTGGAGGCGAGCGATAAATTCAAAGTGCTGGAGCGTCATCCCCTCAATGATCTATGTCATACGACACCGGCAGTGGCGGGTGGGCGCATGCTCATTCGCACGGAACGGCGGCTCTTCAGCATCGGTGGCCGGTCCAGGGTCGGTGACGTGCGTTGATCATTCACCGAATTTCAATCATCCCCGCACGGCCTTCAATCCCAGCCGGACAATTCGCTCGATCAATTGGGTGTAGCCGAGTCCGGCCTTGAGGGCGGACTGCGAGAAGTCTTCGTCAGCAGCGAGGAACGGGTTGGGGTTGGCTTCGATGAAATAGACTTCGTTATTCGGTTTGACGCGCAGGTCGATGCGCGCGTAGCCGTCGATGGTGAGCAGGTGGTAGATGCGCTTGCAGGTCCGCTCGATGTCGCGCACCACGGCGGGGTCGAGTCCCTCGGCGAACTGGTTGGTCAGGCCCCAGCGCTTCTGATACTCCGCGTCCCACTTGGCGCGGTAGGTGGCGATCTTCGGCTCGTCCGGCGGCACTTCCTTGAAGATAAGTTCGCGAATCGGGAAGGCCTGCAACCGGTGATTGCCGAGGATGCTCACGTAGAGTTCGCGTCCCTCGATGTATTCCTCGGCGATGACGTCGCTCTCGTGCTTTTCGTGGATGAATAGCACGCGTTCCTTGAACTCCTCGTCATTCTCCACGAACGACGCCTGCGAAATGCCATAGGACGCCTCCTCCTTGAGTGGTTTGATGAGAATGGGGAACTTGAGCCGCTTCGGGCGCGCGATTCGCTTGCCGCGTGGAATGGTCACGAACTCCGGAACACGGATGCGATGGTAGCCGAGAATCTTTTTGGAGATGCCCTTGTGCTTGCAAAGCATGAGACCGGTGGAGCCGCAGCCGGTGAAGGCCAGCCCGTGCATTTCCAGGAATGAAACGATGTTCTGGTCGAAGGCACGGTTCTGTTTGAACTCGTCGGCGAGGTTGAAAATCAGTTCGGGCTGAAAACTCTGGAGCTTCTGCCGCAACAATTCGAGGTCGTCGAAGATGGCGAGGTACTCCGTCGTACAGCCGAGTTCACGCAGCGCGGCCACCACGCCAGCCTCGGTCTTCCAGCCTTCGGTCTCGAACTCGACGCTCAGGTCTTCATCGAGCTTGGTCGGCGCTCCCGCGGTGAACAGGGCCAGGACTTTGAGTTTCTTCTTCACGATTACTTGGTACGTTTAAACTTGCCGGTGAACAGGTGGTTCATCACGAGTGTGGTGATGTAGGCGGACACTTGCAGGTGTTGAGGCGCGTCATCAACTTTGATGTGCAGATCCAGTTCGTCGCATCGGTCAATCAACCGCGCGAGCAATTTATTGATGCCGTATTTTTTCTCGTTCGTCCACTGGCAGACTGAATTCATCAACTGCCGCCGGTGCTGGCGCAGATACGCCGAGGCTTTCAACCGGTCCGCCAGTTCCGGTCCCGTGGCGAAAAGCTGCTTGAGATCGTTGTCATAGAAATCAGGATACGAATCCTCGTAGAGCTTCCTCTTGCGCGCGTAATAGGTCTTGAGCTTGACGTTCAGGCAGTCGTGGTCGGCCACGCGATACTCAACATGGTGCGTCGGAGCCCGGCCCGCGATGGAACGCATCAACTCGTCGAGGTATTCGAGCTTGTGCAGCGCCTTCCAGCCCCGGTAGCGCTCGCGCCAGTCCAGCCCTGGCGTCAGCCAGACCGCGAAGGTCTCCGCGAAATCCTCATCGGGATGGCTCTGCGCATACCAGTCATCGAGATGCATCACATAGGACCGGCTGTAAGGTCTCGGGCGGTAAAACTGCGGCGTCTCCTCGGTCGAGGTCAGCCCGAAGGTCTGCTGCCATTTCTTCTTCCGGTAGAGCTGGAAAGCGTAGGCGTAAGCGTGCGCGGCCTCATGCCTCATGAGACGCATGAACCACTCGGGCGTTTCGCCTTCCACTTCCAGGATTATCTTGTGCTCCAGTTTGCGCAGCCGTTCATGCACGAGAAAAAACGGGATGAAAATGGCCGGGATGCCGACCGGCACGAACCATTCATCGCCGATGTGCCAGGGCGGATGAAACGCCAGGCTCTTTTGCGAAAGCTCATCGTAAAGCTGGCGGATGAACGGCTCCAACTCACTGCCCTCCAGCTTCAGTCCAAGCTGGGAAATATTTTTCTCCATCAACTCGTCGTCGCTGAGATTGACCCACTCACCTGGTTCCATCCGCCGAGCGTAACAGGCATCTCGTGCCGGTCACAAGCCTCAGAAATCCTGACTTGTAGGGAGAAAAGGAAAGGGGTTCGTGGAAGAAGGAAGAGCCTGAGGTGCGGGGGATGAGCTGGAAGCGGATGGCTTGCTTGAGATGAAATTGGGCACAAAGATCGGGCTATGCCTCAAGCGCAG
>SIBF01000123.1 GCA_009695275.1 Pedosphaera sp.
AAGCTGGCTGCCTAAAGCGAGCGTGGAGTTCTTTGCCGGCTCGAGTTCACATCCTCACTGAGGCCTTCGGTCAACTGCTGGGAAGCGGGATCGGAGACACCGCAAGTCTGTGGCGGGCTCTGCGCCAAACCAAGAACTCCGTGGCGAAGTGAGCAGATCAATCAGTTCCGGTGTGAAAACTCTTCCGCAGACAATGATAGGTTTATCCATGGCCAGCACCCAAATCCACGCGTAAGCGTGCATGTCGTGGCCAGCAGCGTCCCAGGCGCTCGTTCACACCACAGTTCAACCTGGAAAAAGCAGTTGCGACCACGGATTTCACGGATAACACGGATGATGAACTGCTTCCGCCGTGCGTCGCCTTCACCCACTGGGTGAAGGCAAATTTGCAGGACAGATTCAATTGAAGTTGTTTCTATCCGTGTTATCCGTGTCATCCGTGGTTTCTGATCTGCCGTTTTTAGGTTCAGGGATCAAAAATCCTCGGCCGGGGTCTTTTGTCGGCAAGAGTTGCTCCTTGGGCGCTCCCCACAGTTCTGGCGCGCATTTTCGCCAGCGGTTTGCTCCTCCAAAGACAAAATCCGAAAATCGTCGTGAACGACTTTCGGACTCCAAAGTTGTGAGCAACTTGCTGAGCAGCTCCTCAGGTGAAGGCCGTTGCTTGGGTCGGCAACTCAAAAACTTCCCAAAACCGCTCACCCAGCTCGCAGCATCTGCAGTGGTAACGCCTGATCGAGGAGCATCGCTTTCTTCGACAGTTCCAGGTCAGTGAAAACTTCCACAAATACGAGACTAGTTGAACCGATGAACCTGCTGTTGGCGGAGTGGCCGCACACTTTCAGCACAGAGGTCTGGAGGACAAAGAGATTTGTTTTGTGGGTTCGCTCTGCGTCCAATTTTTCTGCGTGCTGAAGCTGACGGTTCATGGCCTGTAATCTCGAACAGCCCGATCCAACGCGCAGCGCGCTCAATGTCTCGAACACTTGAGCTTGTCCGCGCCTCAAAGTTGAGGCAGTGTCGAGTCATGAATCCAAGTTCTGTTAGCGCGCTGGCTCTTTTCTCCCTCACGCTCGTGCTTTTCCATCCGGAGGCTTATTCACAACCCGCCGAGGCAAATTACGACGAAGCGAAGGTTCCGAAGTATGTGCTGCCTGACCCGCTCTTGAGCACCGATGGTTCGAAGGTCACCAGTGCGGACCAATGGAAAAGCAAACGCCGGCCCGAGATTCTAAAACTCTTCCAGACACAGATGTATGGCCAGAGCCCCAAGGCTCCGGATAAGCTTGTTTGGAAGGTCACTTCGACGGACACCGGAGCTTTGGGCGGCCGGGCGACGAGGAAGGAGGTCTCGATCTTTCTCTTGGGCGAGCTCAATGGCCCTTCGATGGATCTGTTGCTCTACATTCCGAACGGGCCGAGAAAACCTGTTCCCGCTTTTCTAGGGTTGAACTTTGGCGGGAACCAGGCCGTTCATTCCGATCCTGGAATCAAGATTTCTCAGCGATGGATGCGACCGAGCCAGGACAACAGCGTGACAAACAACCGCGCCACGGAAAATTCACGAGGCAAGGAAGCCAGCCGCTGGCAGGTCGAGAAAATCATCGAGCGCGGTTACGCGCTGGCGACGATTTATTACGGTGATCTGGAACCCGATTTTGCAGAAGGCTGGAAGACGGGGATCCGTTCAGTGATCGGCTCGCAGGGGATCCGAACTTCATTCAAGCCGGATGAGTGGGGTGCGATTGGCGCATGGGCCTGGGGTTTGAGCCGGGCGCTGGATTATTTGGAAAGGGACACGGCCATAGACGCGAAGCACGTCGCTGTTCTCGGTCATTCCAGGCTGGGGAAGACATCGCTCTGGGCGGGAGCGCAGGACGAACGATTCGCGATCGTCATTTCAAACAACTCGGGAGAGGGCGGAGCATCGCTGAGTCGAAGGCGTTTCGGCGAAACGGTCGAGCGGATCAACAAGTCGTTTCCGCACTGGTTCTGCGACAACTTCAAACGATACAACACCGATGAGAAAAGCCTGCCGGTTGACCAGCACATGCTGATCGCTCTCATGGCGCCAAGGCCGGTTTATGTGGCGAGCGCGGCGGAAGATCTCTGGGCTGATCCTCATGGAGAATTTCTGTCGGCCAAACACGCCGAGCCCGTGTATCGATTACTTGGCAAGGAAGGACTCGGGACCGAAGAAATGCCCAGCCTCAATCAGCCTGTCGGAAAAACTGCTGGATACCACATCCGAAGCGGGAAGCACGACGTGACCGAATACGATTGGGAACAGTACCTGAACTTCGCCGACCGGCATTTCGGCAGGGCCAGGTAATAGAACCTGACCGCAGCGCGCATTCGTTTCTGACGCGGTGCTGATGTGCTGGCGCAGATGGCAGGGATTGCGAGCCGAGCCGGACTGTCGTCAGCAGCCGCATCGGCAAGACCAGACTCGCCATCAACGGGAAGAGCCTCCACGCTCCGCGCCATCATGACCGAGCCACCCGCATCTGCACCGCCGCGCCGGGCCGCGTTGATGTTCATTCTGATCACGGTGGCGCTGGATGTACTGGCGTTGGGCATGATCATCCCTGTCCTGCCCAAGCTCGTGATGGGTTTCACGGGAGGTGACACGGCGGGAGCCGCACGAGTCTATGGCGTGTTTGGAACCGTCTGGGCGCTCATGCAATTTCTTTGTTCGCCGGTGCTCGGAATGTTGTCGGATCGCTGGGGACGAAGGCCAGTTGTGTTGCTCTCAAATTTTGGTCTCGGGCTTGATTACATCCTGATGGCGATGGCGCCCACGCTCGGTTGGTTGTTTATCGGGCGGGTGATCTCGGGAATCACGGCCGCCAGCATTCCAACAGCGATGGCTTACATCGCCGATGTAACGGTGCCCGAGAAGCGGTCAAGTGCGTTCGGGATGATTGGAGCCGCGTTCGGCCTGGGATTTCTGCTCGGACCGGCCGTTGGTGGAATCTTGGGCGACGTGAACCCGCATCTGCCTTTCTGGGTGGCCGCCGGCCTGAGTCTGGCCAATGCGCTCTATGGCCTGCTGGTTCTGCCGGAATCGCTGCCGCCGAATCAGCGCACTAAATTTTCATGGTCGAAGGCGAACCCTGTCGGATCTTTGAAATTGCTGCGATCACACACGGAGTTGCTTGGCCTGGCGGTCGTCAATTTCATTGCCGGGCTTGCTCATGAAGTTTTTCCGAGCGTTTTCGTTCTTTATGCGAGCCAGCGTTACGGATGGGATGCCAAGTCCGTGGGCCTCACACTGGCTGGCGCTGGCGTCTGCGGGGCGGCGGTTCAAATGGGGCTGGTTCCATCGGCGGTGCGCTGGCTGGGTGAACGTAGGATGCTGCTCGTGGGCCTTGCTTTCGGAGTGGCTGGCGCTGCGATCTACGGATTGGCGCCAACGGGATGGACTTTCCTGTGCGCCATACCGGTGATGTCTTTGTGGGGAATGTCCGGTCCCGCAACGCACGGTCTGATGACCCGGCGGGTGATGGCTTCCGAGCAGGGGCAACTCCAGGGCGCGAACAGCAGCCTCCGCGGCATCGCAGGAATGTTGGGACCGCTGATCTTCACACTGACGTATGCCGCCTTCATCGATGATAAGCGGGGATGGTTCTTACCGGGAGCGCCATTTCTGCTTGCGGCTCTTCTTCTCCTCTTGTCTCTGGTGATGGCGTGGCGGGTGACTCGCGCTGAACTCTCGGCACAAGCCAAACGCGCGGATGATGCTTGATGACAAACCCAACGACCGGCGGATGAAACGCTTGGCGTCCGCGCACTCTTTCCAGCCCTTCCTCAAGAGTGATTTAACTGGCTGTCAGAAGTGGTGGTTTGCTTTTCCGGATCGGATCGGGTTTGTTGGAAGCCATGAAGCCCACTCTGAGATTTCTCGCAAGAACCGCTCGCGCTGGCTTCGCGTGTGAGGCACAATCGGAACAACGCCATCGATCCTGAAATTCTGAACGTTGAATCTTCCTAAAATTATGCAACTCAATCCGTCCTCACGTGCATTGTCCCGCCACTCGATTTCGCGCCTGACCTGCCGGGCACTGTCACTAGAGTTTTTGATGTCGGCACCCTTGTGGGTTTCCGTGGTTTCGCTCCACGCGGCAAACCTCAGCAGCGACCTGGCGCCACAACCAGATGAACAGCAACTTCCACGCGCCATGCATTCGAAGATGGATCAGCGTCCACACCTGACCGTGGGGCTTCAGAATTCAGACATCATTGGCGCTGACAACCGCGCGCTGCAGGCTGCGGTCGATTACGTCGCCATGCTCGGCGGGGGCACGGTGGAAATTGGAGCCGGAGAGTTCT
This sequence comes from Pedosphaera sp., assembly GCA_009695275.1. Taxonomy (GTDB): domain Bacteria; phylum Verrucomicrobiota; class Verrucomicrobiia; order Limisphaerales; family F1-12-MAGs170; genus F1-120-MAGs170. The sequence continues at coordinate 4,330 of SIBF01000123.1, forward strand.
TGATGCGCGATTCCCTCCACCTCAGGTCGCACGTGACAGTGCGCGGTACGCCGGGTAAAACGGTGCTCCGCAAAGCCAGAGGCGCGACTTCACCACTGGCACTCGACGGAGACTTCGGCGAAGAACAGATCACCGTCGTCAATCCCGAAGGATTTCAAGTGGGTGATGGCGTTGCGGTCTGGGACAAAAATGCTGGAGGCTTCCACACAACTGTGGCGCGCATCACAGGCCGGCGCGGGAATACTTTTTCGATTGACAAGCCATTGAATGCGGATTGCATGGCCGCTGACAAAGCCCAGGCCTCAACCGTGTTTCCCGTCGTGAGTGGCTATGATCTGGAAGGGGCACGCGTCGAGCAATTGATTATCGACGGAAACAAATCGGAGAACATCGCCCTCAACGGTTGCAGGGGAGCCGGCATCTTCCTCTACCGCGGATTCGGAACCGTCATCGAGAATTGCACGGCGCGGAATTATCATGGTGACGGCATCAGCTTCCAGCAGTCGAACGACGTGCTCGTGCAAAACTGCGTGAGCGAAAACAACAGCGGGCTCGGTCTGCATCCCGGCAGCGGCTCGCAGCGACCCATCGTTCGAGGGTGCGTGGCGCGCGGAAACGGCGAGGATGGGCTCTTTCTTTGCTGGCGCGTGCGCCATGGGTTGTTTGAAAAGAACGTTCTGGAGAACAACGGCCGCTTTGGAATATCGATCGTCCACAAGGACAGCGATAACTTGCTCAAGGAAAACCAGGTCAGAGCAAACCATGAGGACGGAATCTACTTCCGCAACGAAACCGCCGGAATGGCAGGTCACCGAAACCGTATCGAAAACAATCTGATCGAGAACAACGGCGGGAAAAATGAGGCTGCGGGTATCCGCGTGCGTGGTGAAACGAAGGATCTTGTTTTCCGCGACAACATCATCCGCGACACTCGCTCGGGCGACAGCCGCAAGCAATCCGTAGGCGTCAAGATCGAAGAACCCGCTGGTGAAGTCCGGCTCGAAGGCAACACCATTGATGCTCCAACCAAAGTGGATGACCGGAGGAAGTCCGGCAAGTAGCCCTCCTCCAATAAGCCACAGACCATTGCCCCCCACCAACAAGCGTAAAGCCAGGGTGCTGTCAGCCATGCGAATTTCCGAAGTGCCGGCAGGGCTCCACTGCCGTTGCATTATGGAGTGGTGCGGCATGGTATCCTGACCGCGCCGTGGCGTCACTTGGAGATGGCGATGTCAATTCGATGTTAGCGGTGGGCCGAGGACATCCCACCCTGGCTTCATTCAATGCCAGTGCCTCAGATCTCTCCCATTCTTGAATTGAGCTTGTGTGCAGAGCGAGTAAACTCCCACCATGACTCGTCACTGTTGGAAATGCGGTTGGGAATGGACGCTCCCGGGCCAGCCAGGCCGCGGAGACTCTTGTCACAAATGCAACTCAGATTTGCGCGTCTGCTTGAATTGTGTCAGCTACGACCATCGTGCAGCCCAGCAATGCAGGGACCGCCGAGCCGACCCCGTCTTCGACAAGAACATGGGCAACTTCTGCGAGTACTTCGACATTGCCCGCCGGGTCTTCACACCGGCTAGCGATGCAAACCCACGCGAATCCTCGGCCCGCGATCAATTGAAAAAACTCTTCGGTGATTGAGCGCGAGTGAGGCTGGAGATTCCCGCGTGCCTGGGCGCAAGCGGCGTGAGAGACGTTGCTTAAAAAAGGACGACCGCCCCTCACGAAGGGGCGGCCACCATCCTTGTTGCTAATCTTTGAAGCGCGGGAGCCGCACCCATACAGGCGTGCGGCCCGAGCGTTACCCATGGGGTTCTTCACCCGTGGGTGACTTCCGTTTAGCAACAGACATGCCGTGATCCCGACATTGTGAGAAACTTTGAATTTTCGATGGCTCCGTCCAGCGAAGACCCCTCGCCTGAGGCCATTTTTTATTGAGGAATGTGACGATAATTCAGCGGCGCTCGACGGTTTGGCAGAAACAAGAAAACTCTTATGAGCATTTGAATTCATCCAGCGCTCGTTGATCTGGGTGTGTCCAAAATCGGGACCGTTTCCCAATCACTGTCCATGATTGGGTCACCGTGGCGGTTCATCGCACCAAGACTAAAACCTGAATCGACTCACTTGTTTGAACTCGGGTTCCCCACGCTGGCACCCACCACCGCCCCGGGTTGATAGAGATCGCGATTGCTGCCCTGGAACTCCGCCTTGAGCCGCACCTTGAACCGGGACAGATCAATCAGCTCCCAACGCAGGAACTTCCAACCCGCACCCTGTCGTCCATCGTGTTCAATGCCGACGATCAGATGATGAGCGTCATTGTGAATCTTGTTGGTTTCCTTCTTCGGCTCAAAATAGAAAGTGCGAAATGTGCTCGCACGACCGCCCTGTTCGTAAAGCTTCGGATCGAGGTACACGATGCGGCCGCTCGTCTTGTCGGTGAGACGGAGGTCAGGGTAACCGGACCTCTGCGTGCGACCTGATGTCGTTTTCGGGAATTCACAGTAAAAACCCTTCACCGTATTGAGTTCCTTGAGGATCGCATCCTCGAAATGTGAGCTGGCCTCGTTGATTCGCCGCTCCTTTTGTGCCGGGCTGCTCGCGGCATTCATGAGAACCAACACCCGGTCAAGCGCACCGCCGATCTTCCTCAACAACACCTGATCCTCCTCATTCGTTGCTTGCAGAGGGTTGATCTTGTGCCCCGTTGTCGCGCGCACAACTTCGCCAAATGGGATGCCCTTGAGATCGCGTTCGTCTTCCATGAGCCACTGGATCAGTGAATCCACATCTGCCGCCGCAATTCGAAGCGTCCAGCAGCAACTGATCATCACAAATGTAAGGAGCCGTTTCTTCATTCTCTCAGATTCCCAGCAGCCGTCCGTTTGCCTTGAGCCACTGCTCCGCCACCTGGTAGCCGGGGCAAACATTTGCGACATGCGACCAGAACTTGTTCGAATGGTTCATCTCGCGCAAGTGCATCAACTCATGGAGGAGGATGTAATCCCGCACCCCGTCAGGGGTCTGAATCAGCCGCCAGTTCAGCGAGATGGTCCCGCGCTTGGAACACGAGCCCCAGCGCGTTCGCTGGCTGCGAACCGTGATCCGCGAGACGCGACACCCGTGCTGGCGGGCAAACTCGATCAATCTGGGTGGAAGTTCGCGGATTGCGAGTTTTCGCAGGTGGCGCTCGACGATTTGTCGCAAGTCTCCCGCTTCAGGCATCATTCCGCAGAACTCCTCCGCCAGATGCACCGTTCGTCCATGGAGTCCTTCCCTGATATGAAGAGCTGCAAGCTCGCCTCGAAACAGAACCTTGCTTCCTTCAATCCACAGGGCGGGTGCTTGCGGACGATCCTTCAGCCGCTTCAATGCGCGGGCAATCCACGCCTTCCGGTTTTCGAGAAAACTTCTCGCCCCACGCATCGATCCATAACGCGGAATCGTCATAGTGAGCGATCCGTCGGGGCGCACATAGAGCACATAATTCCGAGCTCGATGATTGACCCTGAAAATCACCCGCACCGGAATCGATCCAATCTCCAGCAAATGCTCGTCCGGCTGTGCGGGGACCATTGCAAAACTGTTGGTTAAAGCCATGAGCAGAGAAGCTGCGCATTCAAGAACCGGCAGGCTCAACTGCAACCAGATCCTTCGCCGCAGCGCTTCCGTTGCCACCCCACACCTGAACAACAAGGTTTGCGGCGGTGATTAGTCCGCCGCCGATTACCAGATTCAGCGTGAGTGTCTCGTTCAGATACTCAACGCCGGCCCAGCGTGCGTACCAGGCGGGCAGGAACAGCGCAAACACACTTGCGAATACAGGCTCGACGCAATAGATGAGCCCAGCCTCCGTTGCAGACACGAACCGTTGCCAGCGATTCATTACCACATACGCCACCAGCGTACAGAACAGGATGAGAATCCCGATCAAACCTGGAACCACGGGAGTCGTAAGAAAAGTCCCCCAGTCGGCAACACGCACCGTTGTCCCCAAGGCCACGGGAAGCGCAACCAGAGCGATCGTTCCAAACATAACCGTCGTGAAGTGTCCAACATGATTGCGGGCATACTGCGGGCGCTCCAGCCACAGGATTTGACCGGTGAAGAAAAACGAACTCAAGAGCGTCTCGATCTCTCCACGCCCCAACCGCAGCGTGCGCCAGTCCACTTGCGCCAGCAGCGCAATGCCGACAAACACCAGGACCGTGGAAACCAGGATGACCGGCGACGGAGAGCGCCGCGTTCGCATTGCCGCCAGGATGGGAATCCACAGGCAATAACATTGCGTGATGAATGCGGATGTTGACGCCTGCGTGTAGGAAAGCCCATCCATTTGCAGGACCATTCCGCCGCCACCAAAAAAACCAAGCCCCACTCCCTGCCAAAGCTCCGATCTGGTCAATTGCGACAACGTCCGCCAGCTCCACGCCGCCATGATCAGTGCTGCCAGGCCGAACCTCACGAAGCCGACCACCCCCGTGACAAACCAACTGCTCGCGTCCGCAAGCACGTGGGACTGCACCAGCGACAGCGCCTTCATCGTGGGAAAACTGATTCCCCAAAAGATCGTCGTCAGCAGGAGCATTTGCGCCGCTCGACAATGTTGAGATGTTGTGCTGGCCGACATGTGCGGCGGGTTTAACAGCCTGGCAATCGTGAGGCAATGGAGGAATCAAGACTCATCACCTCTCTTCGTTGAATGTGAATCGGCAGCGGCATTGAACATGTTGTGCAGAAGCCGTAGTCGCGCGAAGCAGTGCCCAAACAGTTGCAGGCGGGTTACCGTCAGAACGAAGGCTTGATCTCAACCTTTCGCTGATGGTTTGGTCCCTCGTCCGTGATACGCGATGAGGAAATAGATCAGCACACCGGCCACTGCGACGGACAATCCGCCCCAAAACAGCGGCCATCGGGTTCCTCCCGGTCGAGCGCAGAAATTGAACCACCAGCCAGTGCCGAGGTAGCCGATGAGGTTGCCCACGCCGCTCGTCATCAGGGTAAACAAAGCCTGCGCTCTTGCCCGCCACGCGGCGTCAATGCGCTCATTGAGGTAGATCGGCACGGTGACGAAGAATAGCGTGAAGGCGAACCCGTGCAGTGTCACACCGGTCAACACCCAACCCGTGCCGTTCAACGCGCAGAACACGTATCGCAGCACCGCAAACCCGATTCCCAGCACGAAGATCCATTTCAACCGCCACCGAAGCAGGAGTGTCGAGAGGCCGAGCATTGCAACAATTTCCGTCACCTGGCCGAGTGTCATCCATGCGCTCGTTCGTTCCAGTCCAAGTTCGCGCAGGTGCGGCGGGGTGAACGGATAAAACGCTGCCAATGGAATACTGATCAGCGCCGCAGTGATGAAGATGACGCGATGATCGTGGTTTTTGAGCAGCGAAAGCGCATCCAGGCCGAGCCGTTGCTTGAGCGTCAGTTGCTCCAGTGATTTGGGTGGTGTCACGTGGGGCAGAACCATTGTGAACGCGGCCAATGCCAGCCAGACCGCTGCTCCTGCATACCCGGCAACTGGCGAGGAGTCGGCATTCAGCGCGCTGACAAGCCAGCATCCCGTCATCCATCCCACTGTGGCCACAGAGCGGATGGGGCCGAACTCGCGCCTGGCGTCCGCCAGACGCGCAAGCACGATCGTCGTCGAGATGCTCGAAGCTGGGGCTAGAAACAAAGTCAGGCCCTGGATCAGGACGAGCACGAGCCAGGGATTCCATCGTTGTTGAATACCCCAGGAGGTGAGGGCCATGAGCGCCGCGGCGGCCAGCGTTACCCAACCCAAAACGCGCACTGGGCCGACATGTCGATCTGCGAGGGCCCCCAGCATCAACGGCGAAACGAGCGCGGCCAGACCCGACGTGGCGAAGGCATAAGGGCGGATCTCTTCAAGTCCATGGGCACCGAGGATTGTCGTCAGCGGCACCCACCACATTCCCAGTGCCATCCCATAAAGGAAGAACAAGGTGGTGAGTTCGATGTAATTTTTCCAGCGGCCAGCGGACTGCACCCGCACAGGACACACGGGCGAAAGAAAAATACAAGCTTTGCGAACGTGACATCGATGGGATGGAACGTAGCCTTGTCACACGAATTCAAATCTAAGAATAGGGCTATCCAGTTGACTCTTGTGGCCTGCAAATTGCCCCAACCGGTGGGGTGTTTAAGGGCAAACTGGCTACCAGCCGTTGCGTCACAAGAGTCAAGTGCATAGGCCTATCTAAGAATTCCGATCCATGACGCCTTCAGGTGAAAAAAAGAAGCTGGTTCCCGTCGAACCGGCTCGGGTTCATCACAGACAATCCGAATTCGGAAAGTTCGTGAGTGGTGAGGGAGCCACTCCACCTCAATTACCGGGTAACTCTCCTCCCGATTTTTCCAGTTCAACCGAGACCGACATCAATCCCCTTCCCAAAGTTCAGATGGGGTCAGGTGCGGTGGCACAACGGCGGTGCATGGTGCAAGGCTGGACTCTCGCTCTTGGAGTCATTTACCTCGCAACGTTCCACCTTTGGATGCGGCTGGATCGTCCGGCGATCATTACGAGCACGCTGGTCATCACCGCATTGGCGACGACACTTCTGATGGTAGCCAACAAGCGTTCGTATTTCATCAATGCATGGGACAAACTATTTCACGCCTCGGTTGTCGCGGACATTTTTGCGGAGGGGTTGTTGATCCCGGCTCATGAAGATTACGGATTTTACCTGTGCGCCCTCGCCTTTGGCGTGGTGATCCTGGGTTATCGTTTGCGTCAGTTCGGACGCCTCTCGCGACGCCTCTCGCGACACCTCTCGGCGAACGGCGTCTGAAAAGACGGGTAAAGCCGGAATGAATCAGGGCCGGCCACCACCGCCTACGGAGCAGCCTGGTTCAGTAGTTTCCAAACACGCAGCGCTTCGGCAACGCTCCACGCTTGTGCATCACAACCTCGCTGGGTGTGGGGCGCGTCACCATCGATGATCTCAGGCAGATGCCCGATACAACCGGAATCCAACAGCAGTTCCATGCTCCGCAGATAAGTTTTGGCAACGACGAGCGCGTCCGGATGTTGGTCCCATGCCCTGGCCAGCGCTTCACAGCAGCTCGGGAATGTCCAGGTCCACGCGGTGCCATTGTGATAAGCCGGCTTGCGACGGGCGTCTTCGTCGCCCTCGTAATGGCCCCAGTACGGATTGCTCGGATCGTTGAGCAATCCGTGCGGTCCCCGGATCGGCAACGGCACGGCGACCGGCAGGGGGGCAAGTGTCCGAAGCGCTCCCGGGACAACCAGATGGCGAAGCGAGATCTCAACGAGACGACGCGCTCTTTCGCCCGAAAGAAGCCCGAGGCTCGCGGCAAACAGCCCGTTGCTGCGCAGCGCATCGTCACGTTGAGCGCGGGAGGCGGGCTCACCGTTCTCTGCCAGGAGCACGTCCGACAGGTAGCCCTTGTCCTCCATCCAGAAATGTTCAACCAGCGAGCGCATTGCCAATTCCTCAAGCTCGCGCCAGGACACACCGTTTCGCGACACTCCCAGATTCGCCAACTGCCGAAGGAGTCGAATCCACAGAATTTGAATCTCGACTGGATACCCGGCGCGCGGCGTCCCGGCCGGATGATTCGTGTCCATCCACGTAAAATGACCCGGGCTCCAGACGAGACCAGTCGCGGCATCCACGCGAATGCCATTTGGTGTTCCACGCAGATAACCTTCGGCGATCCCGACCAGAACATCGACAAGCGTTCGTCCGTCAGCGCCAACTTTGATTGAAACGAGCGACTCACGGGTCAACTTCACGAAATCTTCACAGACAATTCCAAACCAGAGCGACGCGTCTGTGGTATCGCGGTTCGATGCGTCCTCGCCGTGGATGCTGTTCGGCAAGGTTCCATCCTTCTCGAACTTTCCAAACGTCACCAGAAGCTGCCGAACCTCTTCGATCATCCCCGCCGCCAGCAGACCGCGCGCGCTGATCAGCGAATCACGTCCCCAATCCAGAAACCACGGATAACCTGCGATGACTGTCTTTCCCGAGTCGCGCCGGACAACAAACGCCTGCACGGCCGCCGCAAGCCGTTGCCCGAATTCATCGTCGCTGGCCAGCCCGGCGCGAGACACAGACAGCGCCACCATTGCCCGTCGGTTCGCATCGAAAGCCGCCAGCTCCCCGGCAGTCGGCTCCTCAGAATCCGCGCAAAGCACAAGCGTCACGGGTTTCTCGCGCGAGATCGGGAGATTAAACCAGCCGGGGCTATAAGCATCGCCGCTGTTCGTCTGGCCGCGCGAACTTTCGATGGGATGACTGATATTCTCGCACCACTCCGCCTCGTGGTGGTACCGGCCAGCATCCGCCGTCACGCACAAACGCCGATCTAGCGCAGGCTTGAACTCGAATCCCGCTCGACCTTGCAGGTCCACGACACTGGCCGCAAAGTGGTGATCCGCGGCACCGTTGCGCTTTGTCTCCCAATGGAAATTCCGATCCTCGATATCGACGCGCACGGTGAGCCGGACTGACCGGTCCTCGGGCAAATCACGGCCGAGCGGCGGCGCTGTGAGAGGACGATGCAAACGAAGCACTGTCGTGTTTCGACCGTCGATCATGTCCGCTTCAAGGTGAATCTCGACGGTGCGGCCATCACCCGCGTTGGCGACAAACCGCCAGCGGGCCGGCGGGCCGGCGTGAAACTCGATGAGATTTTGCTCATCCAATGGAGTGATGAAGCCGTCCGCCACACTCCACATCCGAACGCGTTTGACCAGGATGTGGCGATCCACTGGCACCGAGGCGTGAAGGTTGACGCCCAGCACGCAATCATACTTCGACTGGATCTGTCCGAGATCAACGCCGATCCGTGCCATGCCGCCGCGGCCGTTGGTCAGGAGCACGATTCCCGCGTTTATCTTCGTTCGATCAACACGCGCATCCACATGCTTTTGTCCACCATCGCAGGACACCGACTCGATTGATGGGAGGAACAGGATCTCGGCTTTCAACTGTTGCGGACCAGACCCATAACGTTCCATCTGGAGCGTCGCCGCGCCGTCGAACGAAGCAGGCGGAAAGCAGGCCGCATGGCCGGAATGTGTTTCGATGGACTCTTCGCGAATCGCGAGCGAACGCCCTGGCACGTTCAACGCCACGCGGAATCGATCCGAGTCTTCCACCAGCAGCCAGTGCCCCGGCGGCACCATCGTCACTCGCCGCGCATCCGAGGGTCGCCAAACAATCACATGAGGGAATCGCGCACGACCTGCCACTTGCTGCGCTGCAGCGACGATATTCGAATTTGCGACCTGCCCAGCCAGATGACGCATGGCTCCGAGAAAGGCGTATGGATCCTTCGCCACAAGTTCCGCAAGCCCACGCCATTCGAGGTGCCCCAGTTGTTCGACCTGGAAAACTTTCGCCAGCGCCCGAATTCCGAAGCTGGCACACGCGCGTGCCACACGATACTCCCGGCCATGAAGTCCGCGCGGCACGGGTGTTTCAGCCAGGCAAAACGCGCCACCGGCTGGAAGGTGGATCGCAACCGCCCCCCCATCCATGAACTCGATTCGCGGCAGTGTCTGGCCGAGAAGATCTATTTTCGGAACGTTGAGGTTGCGGGCTGCTTCGCCCGACAAGCAGAGCTGTTGTTCCCGTTCAGCGTCGGTGTTCGCCAAAACCAAAACGCGGTCGAGACCTTCCTGCGATTCCCGAAGGAGCGCATAGGCGGCCGAGTCTTTGGCGCTCAGACGAGTGACCCGCGCGTCGTCAAAAAAGCACGGATGCTCCGCGATCAATCGATTGAGGGCGGCGATTTCCGGAACGATGTTGTCCGGGTTTCCCCACGCCATCCCGCTGTTGCCGTGAACGCTGATCTTCTCGCCTGCCAGCCATTCGCCGCCACAGGTGAATCCGTACGCGCCACTGGCGCTGGTCAGCGCGGACAGCCGGTTGCGCAAAAGCGACCAGACACGACCCCGCTGTGCCAGCCGGTTGTTGTCGTGCGTTTCGCTGTAGTGCGCGTAAAGCCCGACGCGCCGGTTCTGTTCGAGTGCGTAATCCAAATACCAGGCTACTTCGCCGCCGGAGTAATTCTGGAAAAGCTCCGAGTAAGCCCACTGCATTCCACCTTCAGTCAGCAAACTCTCCGTGGCGGCCCAGGAGCCTCCCAGTCCTTCGAGGAGGAAGATCGTGTCCGGGAATTCCTCGCGAACTCGCGCGGTGATGTAGCGCCAGGCGTGCATCGGCACCTTGTAACCCGCGTCACAGCGGAATCCATCGACCCCACGGCGGCACCAGACCAGAAACATTTCCGCGAGCACATCCCACGACGCGGGATTGCCGTGGTTGAGCTCGACCAGGTCTTCCCACGTATTTCCCCAAGCGCCGGGGCTTACGAATGTCCCGGTGTGATCGCGGACGAACCATTCCGGATGCTCCTCCTGCTGGCGCGAGCCCCATCCGGTGTGGTTGATGACGATGTCCAGGAACACCCGGCCACGTCTCAAGTGAGTTTCGTAGGTCAACTCACGAAACTGGTCCACTCCCGTGGTGCGCCGATCAAACTCCACCAACGCGAGATCGATGGCGGTGAGGTCGCCGGCGGCGTAAGGGCTTCCATAACGCCCGAACCGCGCGTAGGTGGTCGGAGTTGGATTCACCGGCAGCAAGTGCAGGATTCGACAGCCGAGGGTATCAATGATGTGCGGCAGTTGCCGGGTGAGATCGCGCAGCTTGCCGGAAGGCGGAATGACGCTGAAACCTTGCTGATCAAGAGGGGCCAACTGGTCATTCAATGCGGGGATCGAAGTTGTCACTGCGGATTTGCTGGCACCGAACATCCGTGGAAAGGCGCAGTAGATCGTGTTTGCCGTGCGGTAGGCGCATGGATGAACACTGATTCCAACGTCTGTCCCGTCCGGCCAGTACTGGCGCCCCTCCGTGTCTATCGCGTAGGCTTTCGCCCAGAAGAAGCCAACCTCCGTCAGCGCCAGATCAATCGCCCAGCCGTCGTTGGTGTGTTCGAAAGGAATGTCCCGCCACGACGCTCCCGCGAGAGGGATTCGTCCCGCGTACGACTCAATGACTTCCCGCCGTATCGTGGAGGCGCGGCCAAGATTGGTTCGCAACCGCGCTTGAGCGCCCGGTGGGAGCGGTTGACCGTGGCTGCCTTGAAGAGTGAAACGCAGCTTGTCGCCGACAAAACGCACCACGCGTTCGCCCGGCACGGGACTCATCACTGGCTTGTGTAACATAGGAAGTTGCCCTTCGCTCTGCGATGGGCTCCTTGAGTCATCTGCGAAATCGAAACAAAATTCAACCCTGCATCTGTGCGATTTGAAATCCGGCTTGAATTGCGTATTGCCAAACCAGGGTGAATCCCGTCTTGATTCCACTGCAACCCACGACTCAGCACATCACCATTATGAAACTCCTCCCTCCAAAAACAACGGCACACCACTTCCTGGCTCTGCTACTCACGCTGACAACCTGCATTGCTGCGCGCGCCAATCTCGTTTCCGCCCCGCCGGACGACGGCAAATTGCGCATCATTTGTTTCGGCGCGCATCCGGACGACTGCGAAATTCAAGCGGGCGGCACCGGAGCGCTTTGGGCCGCGCAAGGACATCACGTTTTATTTGTTTCCGTGACGAATGGCGACATCGGGCACTGGGCCGAAGCTGGCGGCCCGCTGGCGCTTCATCGGAAGAAGGAAGTCGAGGCAGCACACAAACATCTCGGCATCGAGGGCTACATTATGGACGTTCACGATGGTGAACTGTTACCAACCCTGGAAAATCGCCGGACCATCACCCAGCTCATCCGGGAATGGAGAGCCGACATCGTGATGAGCCATCGTCCGAACGATTACCACCCGGATCATCGCTACAGCGGCGTGTTGGTGCAGGACGCCGCCTACATGGTCACCGTCCCGTTCTTCTGCCCGGATGTGCCGATCTTGCGGAAGAATCCAGCCTTCTTCTATTATCCGGACTCCTTCAAGAAGCCGAACCCCTTCCAGCCGGACATCGTCGTCGATATCGATTCCGTCATCACCAAGAAGGTGGATGCCTTGGCAATGATGGTGTCGCAGTTCCAGGAAGGCGGGGCAAACGGCACGGCGGAATTGTATCCAGCAAATGATGCTGCCAAACGCACCGCCCGGGACCGGCACATAAAAGAGGGCTTCGCCAAACGAAACGCGGCTCTCACCACGCGCTTCAAGGCCAAGGTAACCGATTGGTATCCCTCACGCTCCGCGAAGATTCAGCACATCGAAGCGTTTGAACTTTGCGAGTACGGTTCTCAACCGGACCGCGCAGAACTGCAACGACTGTTTCCGTTTCCGCGAGAGTGAGCTCGCGGTTGAACTTGGAAAGATCAGTTGAGACCACGGATGTCACGGATAACACGGAACCGGAAAGTAATACACAGAACCATGCCTATCCGGTTGTTACCCTCACCCGCAACAGCTAGCCCGGATCGATCATAGCCTGGCGGAAAACGGAGAGAGAAAAGTGCAATTGCGCTAGCAGCCTGTCGGACTTACGTACACGTATTAAATCCGACGCTCTACGATTCGATATGACGCGTTTTGATTTTCGGTGAAGGTGTTTTGATGG
>SIBF01000124.1 GCA_009695275.1 Pedosphaera sp.
CAAGGTCAGGAAAAAGGAGTGGGTCGTTTGAACAGTCTGTCATGCTCGAAATGAAAGCCAGTGCAGTGCCAATCCCTTTGATAAACCTAGCGCAATTGCACTTTTCTCTCTCCGTTTTCCGCCAGGCTATGATCGATCCGGGCTAGGACGTGCTTTCGTTGTCCGGTGCCGGGGCACCCTCGATGAGTGAAGTGTTTCCCGACTCGCTTTCCGACTCGTAAAGCGTCAGCCGTTTGCGCGCCTTTTCCGCGGCCTGGGTTTCTCCGTATTCGGCGTCGATGCGGCGAAGGAGAGTGACGGCCTTTTCCGTCTGGTTCAGCCGGAAGTAAAGGTTGCAAAGGTGGATCGCGGCCCAGCCCCATCTCTCTCTCGGGAGATTGTGCTGCAGAACATCCTCATATTCGAGCGCTGCAGCGAGGTAATTTCTGAGATCCTTCTCGTAAATCTCAGCGATCCGGATGGCGACATGCTGCTCACGCGGATTCTTCAAAAGATACTCGCGCATGAGGCGGATCGCCTCCAGATGATTGCCGTCAGCCCACACCTGTTCAGCTTGATCATACTCTGGGTTCTGCATTCCTTCGCCCTCGTCATTGTAGAGAACTTTGAGAGATCTGTTTCCAAAGTAATTCGACACGTCGCTCGCCACGAGCAATCCAAGTAACAAGGCGGAGGTGATGAAGAGCATGAGATAAGTGCCGGTGCGGGAAGCTGGCCCCGTGCTGGCGCCGATTGCCAGGGTTTCACCCGTGGCCGCCTCCACTGAATTGGTCGATGTTGATGGCGGGGTGGCGGTTCCCAGTTGGTTGTAGTTTCGCCCGAACAACAGGCCAAAAACGCACACGGCAATGGTGAGCAGGATGTAAAATGGCAATTTGATGCTGTTACTCATGAATGTGCTGGTTCGCGTTACTAAAGCAGATAATCCTCTTAGTAAAAGGGGATTTTCGCCACGCTTCAGGAAAAGGGAATTGCAGTCGGCCCGCGATTGGAGATAATCCCCGGCAATCTCAGCCGCCGCCGGCCCAAATACATACGAATTGGATCAATGATCGAGTGGAACATTCAATCGCGAGCGCATGCCTGCCAGGTCTGCCAACGCCATTTTACAGACAAGGAATCCTTCCACACGCTGCTCTGTGATCACCGCCACTCCTATGAACGGCTGGATGTGTGCGGACCATGCTGGGCGGAGAAGTATGCTGCCGACGTCAACGCGCGCAGCGGATTCGTGTCGCACTGGTCCAGTGTGTACACGCCGCCTCCAACGTCGCGGCCCGACCCCATCGGACGGGAGACGGCGGAATCACTTCTAAGAAGACTGATAGAACAGAACGACCCCGCGCATGCCGGCGCGAGATTCATCCTTGCGGTAATGCTGGAGCGGAAACGCCTCCTCAAGGTCAAAGCTCAGATACGCAAGGACGGACGCCGTATCTTCATTTACGAACAGGCCAAGACGGGAGACCTGTTTAACATTGTGGATCCAGATCTCCAACTGGACCAGTTGGAGGAAGTTCAGCGCGACGTGGCTCATTTGCTGGAACACGGGCTGACCTGGCCCGCGCCAGCGACAACCGCCGCCGCACCGCCCTCGAGTGTGCCGGATTCGACCCCGGCAGAGCCATCTCCGAAACCGGAGCCCGTTGCCAGCCCAACCTCATAGTTGCGCCTTCTGTGTCCACTCTTGCTGCGCTGCAATCACGAATCGGCCACACGTTCAAGAACTCCAGCCTGTTGAGGCTGGCTTTGACGCATCCTTCGGTGGCTCATGAACAGTGCTCCAATGTCGAACATAATCAGCGGCTGGAATTCCTCGGGGACGCGGTTCTTCAGTTGGTTCTCTCAGGTGTGCTGTATGAGAAGTTTCCCCATGCGGGAGAGGGACCACTGACAAAGGCACGGGCGCAGATGGTCAACCGACAGAGCCTGGCTCGTCAGGCGCGGCTGATGAACCTTGGGGAGAACCTCATCCTTAGCAGGGGTGAGGAATTGAATCAGGGGCGTGAACGGCCTTCGGCGCTGGCTGATGCTTTTGAAGCCTTGCTTGGCGCGATCTTCCTGGATGGAGGTTTCGATGCGGCCCGGGAATTTGTTGTGCGCGAGTTTCGTGACAGCTTTGGCGAACTGGAAGCCATCCCCAATCTGGACAACCCCAAGGGCGAGCTTCAGGAACTCCTTCAGGCGAGTTCTCCAGAATCGCCGCGCTATCAACTCACGTCGGTTTCTGGGCCTGATCACGATCGTCTGTTCCAATGCGCCGTCTTCCATCGGAGCACAGAGCTCGGTCGAGGTACCGGTAAAAGCAAGAAGGCTGCGGAAAGCGAAGCTGCTCTCGACGCCCTTCAAAGGCTTCGATCCGATCACCGCGAATCCGGAGCGTCAACCGCAGACGCGGTTGCGGGGTGATTTCTGATCGGCCGAGTGATTCATCTGTGGTTTAGTTCCACACATGTGGTGCTTCAAGACCTCGGGAGATCCCGAGCAGTTTCAGCCGGCGCAATGCCGGCCTGTAACAACCATGGCTTGTGGCAAATCAGCCCGTCACAAGTCACCGATCATCACTTCATGCTGCATGGTCCGTCGCCACAGCCAGCCGATAGTTGTCAGTTCAGCCATGGTCGCAGACGGAACCGGATGTCTTGCAGCCCGGGCCAACGCCAGCACGAATGCAACGGTGGCAACCAGATAGATTGTCAGATAGAGCGCAATCATACCTTGATACACTAGTAGTCGCCGTGCCTTCGTTCCCTCATCAGACCCACTCGCGCCTCAGACGTTGGCAGATCCATGACCGACAGTCTGTTGCACCGAAATCAACCGTGAAACAGCATCGCCTGGATCCCTTCCAATGAATCAGGATTGCCCCACCATGCACGTTTTATACCGATTGACACCCCTGTGAGTGGGGAAAATTTGCTTCCCGGACCACCGATCCAGACGGTTCTGTGGACGTTCCAGGAACGGTAAGGTCGAACGAAATAAGGGCGGACGAGGCAAATCCTCGATTACGG
The DNA here is from genome assembly GCA_009695275.1 of Pedosphaera sp. Taxonomy (GTDB): domain Bacteria; phylum Verrucomicrobiota; class Verrucomicrobiia; order Limisphaerales; family F1-12-MAGs170; genus F1-120-MAGs170. Next base: position 3,015 of record SIBF01000124.1, read on the forward strand.
CCAGCATCAAGCGCGAGCAGAACACGCCCCGCTGTGAATTGTGCCGTCTCAAAGGGAATCCGGAGAAAATCCGAGCGCCACGATGCTGCAAAGTTCCGTTGCCTTCAGGCCGAACATTTCCGCTTCATGCAGCACCTCGTCCGAGACGGTGCCGGGATTCAGCCAGAGTTCGCCACAGCCCCGGCGGGCGATGTCGGGAAGAAGTTTGAGCAGCCGTTCCGGGCGGACATAAACACTGACGATGTCCGGCCGGACTGGCACATGGAGGATGCTGTCATGGCACTTCAGCGTTTCGATTGTTTGCTCTCGAGGGTTTACCGGATGGACAGTGTGGCCCTTCTCAAGGAAAGCTCGAACGGCCTTGTTGCTGAAACTGCTTCGATCGCTCGAAGCACCGATGACCACGACGACACCCATGTTATTTCCAATCAATTATCCAGAAGCGACTCATCGAGTATGATTCCGGGTGACGGCAAGAAATGGCTGGCGCGTGCGCCACAGCCGCCGTCACACCAATCCGGGCGCTGATGGATTCTTTGGCTGTGAAAGCGATTCCGCTAAGGCCATGCAGGTTTCTCGGGCAGACAGGCGTCAAATTCCCGCACGAGCTGGGCTTCGTAATCACCGGAGTAATTGCCGGAGAAAAACCGCTCAAGAGCTTCATTGAACAATCGCTCCCAGGATTGTTCCTCCTTGCCTGGAACGATTGGGAAGAAGAGAGCGCCGTTCAACTTGGCAGCCTTCTGGTCGCCTGGTGCATCTCCAATCATGAGTATCTTGTGGGGGGCGTACTTGTCCTTTGCGGCGAACTTGATGTGCTCCGTTTTGGTGCCCATTTCCTGTCCGGCAATGATTTTTACATGCTTGTCGATGCCGTGCTCGGCCCATTCACGTTTCAAGGCATCGGCGGGTGTTTGCGAGATGCACATCGCGTCGGCCAGCTTGTTTAGCTTTTCGAGCGTCTCGCAGACGAGCGGGAAAGGTGGCACGCCTTGAACGATGTCCTCCACCGTCTTGTTCACAGCGTCGCTCCACACCTTGACGGGTCCGAGGCCGGCATTTCCCTTAGCCACTTCGGCGTTGAGTGTGGCATTGCCGAGTTTGGTCTCACGCTTCATCCATTCATCCAGTGCCGCAATCTCGGGCATCTTGACCTTGCGGGCCTGCACTTGCGGACGCGCGCCAAGCAACCGCACGGCCTTGGCCAGCGCTGGAAATCGATTCGCACCCCGGTCCTTCGAGTAAAGATTGACGAACTCCCAGGTTTCCCGCGCGTATTTGCTGACCGCCTGGAGTTGGAAATGTTTGATGAACATCGGCGCAAAACATTCCTTATGCTTGATCTCCATGCTGTCGAAGATGCAGCCGTCGGAATCAATGCCGATAAAGAACTCCTTGGAGGGTTTGAAGTCGCGCAGTACTTGTGCTGGATCACTCATAAATATCGGGCTAAGAGTAGGCTCAAGCCGCACCGCAGAGTCAAATCAGTTCTGCGAGCCGCGAAACTTACAGCTTCCGGCGCGCGATGTTCTTATCGTCACAGCAATCCCGCCCCATTTCAATTCCTTGTTTAGTCAGAATTGCCATGCGAAAATTTCAGGTGAACGCGATGCTCCAATTGAAACGGTGCCGTTCAGCAGTCCGAGAAATTCCAACAGGATTTCAACCGGGAATCTTCGGTGAGTTGAACAGACTATTGCGACCCCGGACCCGCTTGCTTCCGGGTTGACCGGAATTGGAGCCAATATACGTCCTTGTTGTTGGGTGAAGGTGTGTTGAGGGGAAGATCCTTTCCCCGGATCAATGGGGGCATTGTGCGGACGTCAGACCAGCGTTTGATCTCGGAATGCCCATCCGCGAAGGAAAAACTTCCTGAACCGTTGTGGTAACTGGCTGGATAATTGACCATTTTCAATGAACCCGGACTGTCTGGATAACCGGCCATGTCCACCGCAAAGTAGCCATCGTTGATGCTATCCTCGCGTTCATCAAGGAAGACGAAGGTACCCGAGGGTCCTGGGTTGTTCATATCCGTTGATTTGCGATACACCGACCAGGAGTTGGGACCACCACCAACGCTCCAGTCACCGGACCCATCCCAGCCTGGACCGCCGACCCATCCGTTGATGGCCATGCTTCGAATGCGGGGCACGCGCTCCTTCCGGGCGTTAGTTCCGAACGATTTGTCACCAGGGCAGCGCCAAATGCCTACGGCGTTGCCAGTATAAGACCAAAGCACACTCTTCTTGTTGTACTCATCAATATCCCAGTTGCTCGGATCAGAAGGATTGGCAAGCGTCATGTAATTGCCGCCCGTCCAGTCCGGCACCTCCGCTGATCCGCCGGGTGGAGTCCATCGCAGTGCTCCGACCAGCGATTCATTGTTGTCCTCTGAGTAGAGCCGCCATGCGAGCGCCATTTGTTTGGTGTTACCCATGCAGACGATTCCATGTGCCTTTCCTTTAGCTTTGCTCAAGGCCGGAAGGAGCATTCCGGCAAGAATGGCGATGATCGCGATTACGACCAACAGCTCAATGAGGGTAAAGCCCCTGCCTCGAATCGACGAGATTCCGGGCGTTCGCAAACTGCCGCGAATGGATACAAATCTTCCGTTTGGTTGGTAAAGCATCGGTTTGGCTCTCCGTAAAGAGCTGGCTGTATCTACAACATCCATGCACGTCCCGCAAGCACGGCCTTGATATCGTTTCCCGATCATTTTTCACGTGCGTTTGATTGGCCGGCATCTTTATCTTCCCACCGCTCTTATGGCGACCATCAAACCTTTTCCCGCGCTGCGCCCGAAACCCGATCTGGCCGCTCTCATTTGTGAACTTCCGTACGATGTCATGTCCTCGGCCGAGGCTCGTGAAATCGCGAAGGACAATCCCCTGAGTTTCCTCCACGTGAGCAAACCCGAAATTGACCTTCCTGCAAACGTGGACCCCTGCGATACCCTCGTGTATGCCAAAGGCCTGGAGAACTTTCTGAAGCTCATCTCAGAAGGCGCCTTGATAAAGGATCCGGAGCCATGCTTTTACATCTACAGGCAGGTGATGGGCCAGCACAGCCAGATTGGTCTCGTAGCAGCGGCGAGTTGCGCTGATTACTTGAACAACACCATCAAGAAGCACGAATTCACCCGGCCGGACAAAGAGGACGATCGCGTGCGACATATTGAAACGTTGGATTCACAGACTGGCCCAGTCTTCCTCACCTACCGGGCGCAGCCGGTGTTGGACCAGTTCGCCTCGCGACAGATTGCCGGACTTCCCGATGTCGATTTCACCGCGGCAGACGGAGTTCGTCACACGGCGTGGGTGATTCGTTCGGCGCATGACATCGCCTTGATCGAGGCGGAGTTTGCCCGCATCCCGTTTCTCTACATCGCAGACGGGCATCATCGGAGCGCGGCGGCCGGCCGGGTATTTCAAAGCCGTAATGGTGCCGGGGCGAGCGGGTATTTCCTCACGGTTATCTTCCCTCATAACCAGCTTCAAATCCTTCCCTACAACCGTGTGTTGAAGGATCTGAACGGTCTGACGCCCGAGGCGTTGATCCAAAAGCTCGATGGAGTTTTCGTCCTCAAGGAGGACGGCGCCGCGCAGCCGGCAGGAAAACATCAGCTGGGTTTCTACATCGGCGGACGATGGCGAGGTCTGTTCTTCCGGGAACATTTTGTCCGAACGAAGGATCCCATCGAAAAGCTGGACGTGACGCTCCTTCAGAAATACGTCCTCGATCCAATCTTTGGCATTGAGAATCCGCGCACCAGCAAACGAATCAATTTCGTCGGCGGCATTCGCGGTACAGGCGAACTGGAGAAGCTGGTGAATAGTGACGAGTATGCCTGCGCTTTCTCGATGTTTCCGACGAGCATCGAAGATCTTATGACCATCGCCGACGCCGGAGGAATCATGCCACCGAAGAGCACGTGGTTCGAACCCAAGCTAAGGGATGCGATGTTCTGTCACATGATTGTTTAGCCGTGACGATTCGATGAGAGCGAGGAGTCTCACAGGAGCCAACCCACGCCGTTCACGCTGAGAAACTCGCGGAGGTGGCTGTCATCGTTTCTGACGCCACGATTTCCTCTGTTTGGGCGAGAAGGAATTCAGGACTTCGCGGAAAACCGAAGCGAGCGCAGGCAGAGGATAACGTTCAGTGATTGAACAAAAACTCCCGGCTGCTCAGGAGCGCCCAATATACGTCTTCCATTGCCGTTCGTTTATCCACTTCGCGCGATTGCTTCAACGCGGCGAGCATCTGTTCCTTTTCTGAATCACTCGGCATCCGCGAGAGGGCGGCGAGGCAGGCTTCTTCGATCACTTTCCCGGGCACGTGGTTTGCGGTGAGATGCATGGCTACGACGCTGTTTGTGGCGGCGAGTTTTTGGTTCACGGTGTCGCCGTTGGCGATGTGCAACGCCTGGGCCATGCTCGGCTCGGAGGTGCGTTCGCATTCGCACGTTTTTTCGCGGTCGGGACGGCCGAAACTTTTCAGGAAATAGGAGAAGGTGCGGGTGTCGGGCAACTGGATCGCGCGCAAGCCGACAGGGTATTTCTCGCCGAGGCCCTGGTTGCGGTTACGCAGATCCACCTGGAATTCGGTGGGGATTCCGGTGACTTGTGAATAAGCATCAAGCAACACCTCGGCCTTCATTCGACGCGGGTAGTAGTGCGAGTAGAAGCGGGTATCGGCGGCGTTCTCGGGCAATGCGGCGCTTGAGCGCTGATAAGTCTCGGATCGCAGGATGGCGCGCATGAGCGCTTTGAGGTCGAACTTCTGATCAGCCAGGTAATTCGCGCCCGCCGAGAGCAGTTTCTCGTTGCTCGAAGGATTGGTGATCCGGAGATCATCCACTGGCTCGACGAGGCCGACTCGAAAAAAGTTTGCCCAAACGCGATTCACAATGGCTCGGGCGAAATAAGGATTTTCGCGCGAGATTAGCCAGTCGGCGAGAGGTTCCCGCCGGTCGTCGGTCGTGTCGAGCGGGAGCGGCTTCGAGTCGAGCGGACGCGGGGGCTGTGGACGGCCGCGCAAGGGTTGGTTCACATCGCCGGACGCGGCGGCGAAGATGATGCGGTCGCCTTCGCCATTGCCGTTCTTGGAGCGGACGCGGGAGAAGAGATTGGCAAACCCCCAATACTCGTCATTGGTCCACTTCTCCATCGGGTGGTTGTGGCATTTCGCGCAGCCGATGGACATGCCGAGGAAGGCCTGCGAGACGGTCTCGGCGGCGTTCGGCGGATCTTCATGGAGGGTATAGAAATTCACGGCTCCGTTTTCGAGGGTGCCACCGCGCGAGGTGACGAGCTGGCGGACGAACTGATCCCAGGGTGTGTTCGCGGCGACGTGATTGCGAATCCAGTTGTAGTAGGACCACATCGCGGGCTTGGCCAGCTTGTCGCCGTTGACGAGGAGGAGATCGGACCATTTGTAAGTCCAGTAATCCACGAACTCGGAGCGCTTCAGGAGCGAATCGATGAGCTCGTCGCGCTTGTTTTCAGATGAACGCGCGAGGAAGTCGCGTGTCTCCTGCGCGGAAGGCAAAACACCAATGGTGTCGATGAAGGCGCGCCGGATGAATTGAGAGTCGGTGCATTGAGGAGAGGGTGGAAGGTTGAGACTCGCGAGTTTTTCAAGGGCGAGTTCGTCGATGAAATTCCTCCGCTTTTCGCGCGCGAAGACCGATGGCTCAATTTCGTTGTCATACGGCACGGTCACGGTGCCAATGGCAATCCGGCTGAGATACCAGGCCGTCACAGCGCCTTCTCCATGCCCCATGATTTTCACCAGCCCGTTCTCGTCCACGGTGGTCACGGAGGAATTCGAGTCCGTGTATTTGGCCCAGCGCGTGACATCCTCGGTGTGACCATCCGAGAAGTGAGCGCGAACTGTCATCTGTTGATTGGTGCCAGGTTGAAGCCGGGTCTGCGCGGGCATGATCTCGATGCGGACGATGCGCGGGTCATCCGCTTTGGGGCCGGGCGCTCCCGAGGCAATCCAGTCAGCCAGGATCTGATACTCGGGTGAATCGACGCTGAACTTCTTCCCGCCTTTGTGCGGGATGGTGCTGGTGGGCTTGAGCAGGAGCAAACTGCGCGCGGGATCGGAAGGGACAATGCGCCGTCCGAACGCGTTTCGAGTCAGCGCAAGAAAGTCGCCTTCGTTGTCATAGCCTCGCAGGGAGAGTTTAAATCCATTTTGTCCTGCGGCGGCTCCGTGACACGCCCCTGCCGAACAGCCAAAACGGGCGAGGATCGGCTGGACCTGGTTGCGGAAGGAGACTTCGTTCGTTGCTTGCGCCGCAGTTTCTTCAACAACGAAGACGCCAAGACAGAGTAACATCATCGTCCGAACCAGGAACCGTACTCTTAAGGCTTTTTGAAAACCCGGAGCTTCTTCCCTTCCCCGCGAGGAACGAGTAGTGGGAGGATCGAGGAGAGGGGAAATTCCCAGCAAAACAAGCCTCTTCTCCCGGGCCCTTTGCTCCATCCGATGGCGGAGAGGAAGAAAGCCCACAGGTCGTGCAGGTTTTGAAAGAGCCTCTCTTAAGTTCACTTTCACAATTTTGTTGCGTTGCGGTTCTTTCAAAACAACTCCCGGATCGGTTGCGTTCCGAAATCCACAAGCGGGAACGGACGACCAGACGGACCCGGCAGGTGGGTGTCCAATTCAAGCCCCAAACTGTGGTAGATCGTTGCGACGACTTCGGATGGTTTGACGGGGCGCTCCACCGGGTAAGCTCCGATGTCGTCGCTCCTGCCAACCACCCGGCCACCTTTGACGCCGCCGCCGGCGAAGTAAACCGTCCAGCATTGAGGCCAATGATCACGACCACCAGCGGGGTTGATCTTGGGCGTGCGGCCAAACTCGGCGAGGTTGCAGACGAGCGTGTTGTCCAGAAGTCCGCGCTGGACGAGATCCTCGATCAACGCGCTGTAGCCCTGGTCATACATTGGGGCAACGATTTCTCTCATGCCGGCGATGGACGTGAAAGGCTTCGAGCCATGAATGTCCCAGGTGATCTCGTCGAACACTGTGATGAAAGTGTTGATCGTCACGAAGCGCACTCCGGCTTCAACCAGCCGCCGGGCCAGCAGGCAGCATTGACCGAAGCGGGTCATGCCATAGCGTTCGCGGACTTTTTGCGGCTCTTTGTTGAGATCAAACGCTTCGCGGGCCTTCTCACTTGTCATCAAGCGATAAGCATCGGCGAAATTCGAGTCCATCAATTGCGCGCTGGGGGAAGATTCGAAATGCCGGACAGTATCGTCCACCACCTGTCGGAGTTCGCGCCGGCGTTTGAGACGAGCTTCGCCGATTTCCCGGGGAGGTAGCAGGTCGGGCACTTTGAAGTCCGCCTTGGAAGGATCGCCATTGAGCACGAAAGGATCGATGGACTTGCCTAGAAATCCGGCGTCCTGCCCGTGGGGAAGATTGCCGCCGGTCGGCCCCATCGGTTCGGGAAGAATGACGTGGGCCGGCAACTCAGTCTTGCGACCTTTAAGGAATTCCAAGGCGCAGCCTGCATGTGGAGTGTTGATGCCGCCGGTGAACAGCCGTCCGGTCTGCATCATTTGATGGCCGGTATCATGAACGGCAGCCGCTGTGTGATAGCAGGACCGCACCAACGAGAATTTGTCCGCCACTTTCGCATGAAGTGGAAAAATTTCCGAGATCTGGAAGTCCCCGCTGGCAGTGCGGATGGGGTTGAACGGCCCGCGAATCTCACGCGGCGCGTCCGGCTTCATGTCGAAGGTGTCGAGCTGGCTGGGAGCACCCAGATTGAAGATCATGATGCAGGCTTTTTCGTCGTTGCCCTTCTTCACGGCACCCATTGTTTTCAGCGAAGCCAGCTTGGAAAGCGAAAGTCCAAGTGCCCCCAAGGTTCCCACTTGAAGAAAATCCCGGCGTGTCACCCCATCGCAAGTAGTGATCGATCCTCTGCCTGTGACTGTAATCATAGCATCGACGGCGTTGTCTCGAGCCAACCGCCGTGGGCCAGCTTTGGGCCGCGCGGGAACGATTCCGCGCTGTTTAATCCTCAAGCTTGCCGGAACGGCGGTTTGTGGCTTATGAGTGAGTCAGGCTAAGTATCGGGTTTGATCGACGCAATCACTTTTCCGAGGACCAGCCTTGTTTCCTGATGATGCAAATGACCGCTTACTCTCACTCGTTTCTTCTGGCCGTTGCCATGGGACTCGCAACACTTGGCCTCTCCATCGACAACACCTCGGCTGAGCCGACACCATTGAAACGAGCTCATGCCCACAATGACTACGAACACACGCGCCCGTTGCTCGATGCCCTCGATCAAGGTTTTTGCAGCGTTGAAGCCGACATTTACCTCGTCGAAGGAAAGCTGCTGGTGGCCCATGATTTGAAGGACGCGAAGCCGGCGCGCACGCTGGAAGCGCTGTATCTGGAGCCGTTGGCCGAGCGCGCTCGCCGAAACGGGGGGCGGATTTACCCCGGCGGACCCTCCGTGACTTTGCTGGTGGATGTGAAGTCAGAGGCGGACGCGACTTACAAAGCTTTGGATTTGGTCCTTGGCAAATATCCAAAGTTACTCACTCGTTTCACCCGGCAGAGGGTTGAAACAAACGCTGTAACGATCATCGTGTCTGGCAACAGAGCGCGGGAGACCATGGCGAAACAGCCGGAGCGTTACGCTGCGCTCGATGGACGCGTCAGTGATCTCGATCATGAAGGGCTGCCCGACTTCATTCCTCTCATCAGCGATAATTGGAGAGCTCACTTCACGTGGCAAGGAACAGGAAATCTATCCGCAGAAGACGAGACAAAGCTGAAGAACCTGGTGGATCGCGCTCATCGTCGAGGTTGCCGGATCCGCTTTTGGGGAGTTCCGGATCAGCCGGATGCGTGGAGCATGTTGCTGCGAGCCGGAGTGGACCTGATCAACACCGACAACCTCCCCGGGCTTCGCAGGTTGATTACGGAATCCAAGGCTGCCGATTAGCGACACTCCGGCGAGGTTTGATTAGAGACATTCTGGACGTCCCTTTGGCGTCCGGCGGTAAAACCAGTGGTAAAATCCTTTGGAAGTGGCGCAGGATGGGATGATTTTCCGGCCGTGGCCCGATTCAGAAGACCGCAAGCGCCCCCTCTGCGCAGGTCCATTGGCGCCAAAAAGAAGCCGCGTGATTAAATCCGACAGGCATGCCGTCTAACGCCCCAATGCCTCAATGCTCTTCGAGTTCTCGCGTAAGTTTGAGCGGCAAGTTCTTCCGACTTGACGGTGAAAAATTCCATCCCAAGGGCGTCACATACGGGCCTTTTGCGCCAAATGAACAAGGGGAACACTTCGCGAGCCCGAGCAGGACGAGACGAGATTTCGAGTTGATCCGGGAATTGGGCGCGAATCTGGTTCGGGTTTATTACGTGCCGCCGCTATGGTTTCTGGACCTGGCGAACGAGGGCAACATCAAGGTGCTGGTGGATGTGCCTTGGAACAAGGAGCGGTGCTTTTTGGAGAGCGGCTCCACGCGTGAGGAAGCGCTCCTGGCGGTGAACGCGGCGGCAAGAGCTTGCGGCGCGCATCCGGCGGTGTTCGCCATGAGTGTGGTGAACGAGATTCCGCCGGACATCGTCCGGTGGAGCGGCACCTCAAGGGTGGCTGATTTCATTGATGAGCTGGTCGAAGCTGTAAGACAAGTGAGCCCGGAGTGTCTTTGCACTTTCGGCAATTATCCACCGACGGAATTCCTCCGTCCGCAAAGCATTGATTTCCACTGTTTCAACGTCTATCTGCACCAGCCGAAACCATTGGAGAATTACCTTGCGCGACTCCAGATGATCGCGGACGCCAAGCCGCTCGTCCTGGGGGAATTCGGGATTGATACACTGCGCGAAGGGGAAGACAGGCAGAGCGAGATTCTTTCATGGCAGATCGAGCTGATGTTCCGGGGCGGGGCGGCCGGAGCGATCGTTTATGGCTTTACCGATGACTGGTTCAAGAACGGTGATCAAGTGCGTGACTGGGCGTTTGGCCTGACGCGGGCTGATCGACAGAAGAAACCGGCGTTCGCGGCGGTCAGCGAATTGTTCAAGACCGCTCCGTATTTTCCAGCGAAGCACTGTCCCAAGGTTTCGATAGTTGTCGCTTCATACAATGGCGACAGAACATTGGCTGCGTGCCTCGAGTCCTTGCAACGGCTGAATTATCCCGACTACGAAGTCATTCTGGTGGACGACGGATCCACCGACTCCACTTCCGAGATGGTCCGGCGTTTCGAAAAAGTGCGTTACCTCCGCCACGAAAGAAACCTGGGGTTGTCCGCGGCTCGAAACACGGGGATCGCAGCGGCCACAGGAGAAATTGTGGCATTTACCGACGCCGACTGCCGTGCCGATGAAGACTGGCTTCACTACACGGTGGCGGATCTGATGACGAGTCGCTTCGCGGGGATCGGCGGGCACAATTTTTTACCTCCTGATGATTCCTGGATCGCGGCAGCAGTCATGGTTTCTCCTGGAGGCCCGGCACATGTCATGTTGACCGATCGAATCGCGGAACACATCCCGGGTTGCAACATGGTTTTTTACAAATGGGCTTTGGATGAGATCAACGGCTTCGATCCGATCTTCCGAAAAGCCGGTGATGATGTGGATGTATGCTGGCGCCTGCAGCAACGCGGGTACAAGCTGGGGTTCAGTCCGGCGGGCTTTGTGTGGCATTACCGGCGCTCCACGGTGATGGATTATCTCAGGCAGCAGTATGGATATGGCGAAGCGGAAGCCCTGCTAGCCCGGCGTCATCCGGAGTACTTCAATTGGGTGGGAGGCGGTCGGTGGCAGGGACGGATATACTCGCCGGCGAAGTTTGGCGTGATCACCCGGAGGCCAATCATCTACCACGGAATTTTCAGCAGCGGGTTCTTTCAGACTCTCTACACCGGACAGCCCGAGTATGCGCTGATGTTTCTGACCAGCATCGAGTATCATGTGCTTGTCACGCTTCCGCTTCTTGTGCTCGGCGCGGTGATGCGTCCGCTGGTGCCCATCGGGATCGCCAGTGCGCTGGTGTCTGTGAGCGTGTGCCTGGCGGCATCGCTCCAGGCTGAACTTCCCAAGGCAAAGAGGATTGCCCGGTCGAGACCGCTGGTCGCGCTTTTATTCTTCCTCCAGCCGGTCGTCCGGGGCTGGGCGAGGTACAGCGGGAGCCTCTTCAATAGTCACAAATCTGTTTCTGAACTCGAGACCCTGGATTCACTCAGTCTCCTGAACAGGGATCGAATTTTTGACACCATCAGGTATTGGAACGACAGGCCTTTGGACCGAATTGACCTCGTTGCGGCAGTGATCACTCAACTTGACCGGGCTGGATGGCCCAACAAGGCCGACGCCGGATGGAATGATTTTGATGTGGAGGTTTACGGAAGCCAGTGGTGCCAGATGCAGTTGCTGACGGCAGCAGAAGCATACGCCCCCAGGCAACAGTCGATTCGTTGCCGCCTCAAACCCAGGTGGACGATGTTCGCAAGAACAGTCTTTTGGTCTGCGGCAGGAACGGAATTGTTGATCCTCGGTTTTCTGGGTGCGCTGGCGCCCTGGTGGTCGTGGCTGGTGCTGCTGACGCTTCCTTTCTTCATTTGGTGGTTGCGTTGCCGGGAGCGGGACATGCAGCGCGTGCTCGCGGCATTCCTGGATGGCGTCGCCGCCCAACTCGGTTTCAAAAAGATGGACGAGACTTCCCGGCAATCTTCTCCGGTGGCAGACCTGCCTGATCGTGTCGTAGCCGTCGGCGGAGTGGAGCCTTCGCGTTAGCGATACTCACTCACGAGACGACCTCCACGCGGATTTTTCTTTGGCAGAAAGATTCTGGACCCTACAACTCTGGGCACGGCTATGATTCAGTATCACCAATTGTTGTGGCAGGTTCTCGATCAGGGAAAATTCAAACCTGATCGCACCGGGACAGGCACCTACGCGATATTTGGAGCGCAGGCGCGTTTTCCCTTGTCCAACGGATTTCCACTGCTCACAACCAAGAAACTTCACCTCCGTTCCATCATTTACGAACTGCTCTGGTTCCTGCGGGGCGAGACCAACGTGAAGTACCTGCGAGACCATGGAGTCACGATCTGGGATGAATGGGCGGACAAGGATGGAAATCTCGGTCGCGTTTACGGAGCGCAATGGTGCGATTGGAGAACCGCAGACGGAAAGTCCATCGATCAGATACGCGGCGTCATCGACCAGATTCGTCGCAATCCCGACAGTCGCCGGTTGATCGTCAGCGCGTGGAATGTCGGGGAGATCGAGCAGATGGCCCTGCCACCATGCCATGCGCTGTTCCAGTTCTTCGTTCAGGATGGGGAATTGAGCTGCCAGCTTTACCAGCGAAGCGCCGATCTCTTTCTTGGAGTTCCATTCAATATCACATCCTATGCGCTTCTCACACTGATGGTGGCCCAGGTTTGCGGACTCAAGCCTGGCACGTTTGTCCACACTTTCGGCGATCTGCATCTCTATGCGAATCATCTCGAACAGGCCCGGCTTCAACTGTCACGTGAACCGCGTCCTTTGCCTCGGATGAAGCTGAACCCAACTGTAAAGGAGATCTCAGATTTCGTTTACGAAGACTTTACGCTCGAAGGTTATGATCCTCACCCGGCAATCAAAGCGCCCATCGCGGTGTGATCTCAGCGTTGGAGCACTGGGCATCTGTGGATCTTCCGGGCTGTAAATTTTCAAAATGGGGGCTTGCGGTCAGAGGAAACCAAATATACCTTCGCCAACCTTGATCGCGGGGTGGAGCAGCCCGGTAGCTCGTCAGGCTCATAACCTGAAGGTCGTTGGTTCAAATCCAGCCCCCGCAACCAATTTCAGGCCCTGAGACCCCCGTTTCAGGGCCTTTTTTATTGGCTCTATCGCATATTCGATCTTCCAGAGGCTTTTCGTGAAACACGGTGAAATCACGTGAAACATGGAGGGCAAAAACCAACAAAGGGACCAACGGAATTTTCGTTGAAGGCTTGCTGAGAACATTTCCGTCCAATTTCGAGTTCAAGCGGTTACACTATAAGGGCGTCACGGTGGGCTAATTCCTCCTCCATCGCCACGTACGGCTCTGCCAATGCGGGCCGCGATCTCTGTGTCGAGAGCGGTGCCGAGAAGAGCTTCCTCTTCCGGCGTCCAAGGTCGGCGGTGGGCGAAGCGGACGAAAAGTACGGTGGAGTCAGGGAGAGCGGAGGCGGTAGAGGCGGCTGGGCTGGGTGTCCCACGTCGCGTCGGAAAAAGAGGATGAGCCGCCGGTGAGGGTGTTGGTTCCCAGCGGCACCCACACGGGGTTGGTCAGGCTCTCGCAAGCTTCCACGACCACGGTGATTCCGGCGGTGCCGGTGATCGTGAAGCCAAACTTGCCGTTCTTGACGCCGAAGTCCGGAGCGTGCGCCGAGGCTTGGGGATTCCACAAGACGGTGGAACGGTCGGCAAAGGTTGATCCCCAGCCGGTGGTTCCCGGCAGGTAGTAGATCGTGGTAGGGGTAGAGTCGCGGGGCTTGATGGAAGGGCCGGGGGTAGGGACAAGTCTGAACAAGAATCCCCCGGCAATGGGTTGGTAACCGAAGTTACTCTACCTTCGTTCTCTTTGTTGCCTTATGTAAATCTGAACTACCGCTCTTAGGAGGCGCGCACGGATAACTTGCTCAAGTTGCTTGGATGTGGTTCAGTGAGTGGATGCATGATGTGTGTGTTGCCGAAGGGATTCGCCGGAAGTTCAGCGCGTTGGACTCGGTGATGGATGAGCGGGTGCGCCGGCAGTGGGCGG
>SIBF01000125.1 GCA_009695275.1 Pedosphaera sp.
TCCCCTGAGCCCCTCCTGCACACTGCTCCGCAACGCGTGCCGCCCCCGCGCCCCCTTCCGGCCGCCCGACTCAAAACCGTTCCGATCACCGGGATTTCAACTCGCCACTGTTTTTTCACCAGACCCCCATTCTTCTGAGGTGTGAATTTGTGTCAAAGAGGTTCACAGGATTTCAACTGACAAACCGAGCTGGAGCAGATCATGCACTTGAACTATCTCCTTGGTCCAGGGCTCCGGCAATGCTCAATGATCTGCGCCAACTTCCGCGGCTCAATTTTTCAGCCGCCCGGCAGCTTCATAAAAATTCCTCCAAGAAGGAGCCGGTCACAACCGCTCAGAGGTGCCAACCTGAGCGATACGTTGAACGGAGATAAGCGTTGGCTGCTTTGTTGTTGGTGAACTGCATCGCCTTGTTGTCCCAGTGGAGTGATTGACCAGGGAAACGAATGGCAATCAGGCCGAGCAGCGCCACCTGGGTGAGTGGTCCGCCATATTCAAAGTTCGAACCGGCCTGACGGCCCGTGCGGATGGCCTCGATCCAGTCCCAGGCGTGCCCTTGGACGCGCGGGATCTTCTCCGCCGGCGCGTTCTTGCCGGAGAACTGCTCCATCAGGTTCTCCGGAAGCAAGTGACAGTTGGCGCCGCCGTGTGAACCGTGGACGATCATCCCCTTGTCACCAAACAGAATGGCCCCGGTGCCAGGAACCTTCTCGTCGGTCGGAAAATCCCGGGGTTTGGGAATCGTTGTATTTCCATCGTGCCAGACGAGTTTGACCGGGCCGCGCGCCTTTCGCGCCGGAAACTCGTACGTGATCTTTGTGGCTGGAGGGTACGTCAGGCCGTGCTTCACCGGATCATAGTCCGCGACCTCCGCCTGCACGGTGGTGGGCGCACCCAAATCCAGGGCCCAGTACGCAGGATCCACCACGTGACAGATCCAATCACCGATTACACCGCCGCCAAAATGCATCCAGCCGCGCCAGTTCCAAGGCACCCAGAGTGGCGAGTAAGGACGGAACTGAACCGGCCCGATCCAAAGATCGTAATCGAGTCCCGCTGGCACGTCATGGCGCTCGTCCAGCTTGGCCAGGTTCGGAATCTGGCAATAGACATTCTTGAACGCATCGCAGCCGGCATGAATGGTATGAACCTGGCCGATGGCTCCAGCCCACACCCACTCGCAGACCCGGCGAATGGAACCACTGGAATGCCCCTGATTGCCCAGTTGCGTGACCACCTTATACTTGTGGGAGGCAGCCGTCAGTTTCCGGACTTCATCCACCGTGTGAGCCAGCGGCTTTTCGCAATAGACATGCTTGCCGCGCCTCATGGCCTCCATGGAGATGACCGCATGTGTGTGATCCGGTGTCCCGATGACCACCGCGTCGATTTCCTTCCCCATCTTGTCGAGCATCACCCGGTAATCTTTGAAGCGTCGGGCACCCGGGTACTTGGCAAATTCCTTGCCTGCGTACTTTTCATCAACGTCGCACACCGCGACGATGTTGTGGCCCAGTCCCGCCACCTCTCCGACATCGCTCCCGCCTCGGCTGCCAATTCCGATGCCGGCGACGTTGAGTTTCGCGTTGGGGGAAAGTTTCTCCGCGCCGTGCAGCATAGTGCCCGGAAGAATGTTGAACAGCGCCACGCCAGCGCTGGCACCATGGAGGAATTGTCTTCGGTTGATTCGGCTTTGTTGTTGGTTCTTCATGTTCAGATCTCAGTTCGTGGTTAAGCTGGGAGATGTGTTTATCTTTGCTGGTAGCATTTGCTTTTTGTTGCTGCGGTCAACCTTTCGTTTTTGAGTCGTCACACTTTTCCTTCGGAAGTGTGGTCAAGGAACGCCGGACGCAAGAAGTCAAACTCGGATGCAATCCCGGTTTGCAGGCGCTTCAGCGCGGCCAACTCCGCCTGCTTGCCCATCCTGCATCAGACAGGATGCGGTGCTGCCATGAGAAAGCCCGGTGGCTGGGTATCAATCTTTGCGAACGTTGATGCAGTCTCTCCGATCGGGGCTTGTCTCCCTCTGCTCCCTCCGATGGAGGCGAGGGTTAAGGAGAAGGAGAAGACTCAGTTCACGACTTCGTCTTCTCATGCACACACTTTCGCAACGCGTGGTATGAACTTGTCCCTCGCCATCGCACCGGGCTTTCCATTGTCCGTGCTGACCGCTCTAATCCCCGCATGGCGACCCTGCATATCGAAACCATTCAATCCCTCGAAACTCCGGATCTGGCGTTGTATTGCACTCTCAAGCGCCCCGAAGAGCACGAGCGCGCCGGCGTGCTCGTGGCCACGAACGAAAAGGTCGTGCGGCGACTGCTGGCGAGCCGATTCCCCGTCGTCTCCGCACTGCTCACTCCCGCGTGGCTGGAAAAGCTCGAAGCCAGCCTTCGCGCACGCCCGGAAGAAATTCACGTTTACGTGGGTGAAAGGGCGCTCCTGGAAACCATCACCGGCTATCAACTGCACCAGGGCGCGCTGGCCGTCGCCAAAATCCCGCCACAACCGGGTTTTGAAGTGTTGCTCGAAACCGCGTCGCGGCCGCTCCTGCTCGCCGCTGTCGAGGGTGTTGCCAGCGCGGAAAACCTCGGCTCGGTCGTCCGGAGCTGCGCGGCCTTTGGCGTGTCTTTCCTGATCGTGGGCGAGACTTGTGGAAGCCCCTTCCAACGACGTGCCGTCTCCGGGTCCATGGGCACCATTTTCGAACAGCCCGTTGTCCAAGTGGACAGCCTGGTAAAAACTCTGGCGGCACTGCGTGCGCAGGGCGTGCGCTGCCTGGCGGCTCATCCGCGGCCTGGCGCACAGAAACTCGCCGACATGGATCTGCGGCGTGACTGTTGCCTCGTGTTCGGCGCAGAAGGGCCGGGCCTCACGGAAGCGGCGCTGACCGCGTGCGACGACACCGTGAAGATCCCCATGCCTTCGCACATGAATTCCCTGAACGTGGCCGCCGCTGCGGCAGTGTTCCTTTACGAAGCGACCCGGCAGCGTGGGTGATGTACGGCGAGAGCGACAGTCGGAGTCCGGAGGGATGTGTCGAGTTCGGCGACGGTCCTGGACTGGCTGGCGCTTCAGCGCATCCAGATCCGCAACCACTCTGCATGGATTTCAAGCACTCCGGATGCGCATCGCAATTCCGGAAGATCTCGGTCTCAGCGCAAACGCCGTTAATCATCGCCAAAACGATTGACGCCTCAAAGCACACCTGAACACTCTGCCCCCAAACATCAATCACCGCACGACCTCCCATGAACAACGATTGCAAATCTGACTGCCGCGCGTTTGTTGCCGCTCTCTTCCTCCTGACATCTCTCGCTGTCTCCCGCGCCGAGGAAAAATTCTCCTTTCGCAACACTCCCGGCAAGCTGCCCAAAGACGCGATTCCTCGACATTACAGGCTCGAACTCACCCCTTCGTTCGACACCGGAACGACGCTCGGATCCGAACTCATCGAGCTGGAGGTGATCAAGCCCATGGAGCAGCTCGTGTTGAACGCGGTCGATATCGAGTTCATCAAAGTTGAATTTGCTGGCTCAAGTGTCGCCACGCTCACGCCAAAGGAAGACAAGCAGCAGCAAACCGTCACCATCCCGCTTTCAAAACCTCTGCCCGCAGGCAAGCACCAGCTTCGAATTGATTTCAAAGGCAGGATTTCCGAGAAGGCTGAAGGACTTTACTTCGATCGCTACCAAACAGCGACGGGCGAGAAACGTTTGCTGGTCACGATGATGGAGCCCACCGATGCGCGACGCATGTTCCCCTGCTGGGATGAGCCGGTGTTCCGCGCCACCTTCCAACTCACGGTCACCGTCCCAACGAATCACACCACGGTCGCGAACATGCCTGTTGAGAAGGAGGAGGAGCTTCCTGGCGGCCTGAAACGCGTCTCGTTTCTTTCGACACCGCCGATGCCTGCTTACCTGATGGTTCTTGCTTCCGGTGAAATGGAAGAGCTGCGCGACGAAGTCGCCGGCATCAAACTCGGCATTTTCACAACCGAAGGTAAACGCGAGCAAGCCCGCTACGCCATGGAAGCGACAAAGCAAATTGTTGCTTTCTACAATGACTACTTCGGGATCAAGTATGCCCTGCCCAAGCTCGATCAAATCGGTGTTCAAAATTTTGCCTGGGGCGCGATGGAGAATTGGGGCGGCATCGTTTATCGCGAGGATGCGCTTCTCTTCGATCCCAAGAAAAGCACTCCTGACACTCGTGAGCGGATCTTCGGGATTATCGCACACGAAGTCGCTCATCAATGGTTCGGCAACCTGGTAACGATGGCATGGTGGGACAACTTGTGGCTCAACGAAGGCTTCGCCTCCTGGATGGGAACGAAAGCGACAGACCACCTGAATCCTAGCTGGCAAATCTGGTTGCGGGCGAACTCCGCGCGAGACGCTGCCATGAAACTCGACGCCCGCCGTGTCACGCACAAGATCCAGGAGCCGATCACCAACGACAGCCAGGCCACGGACGCGTTCGATGTCATCACCTACCAGAAAGGCCAGTCCTTTCTCCACATGTTGGAAAGCCATCTCGGCGCGGCAGCATTCCGAGATGGCATCCGGCTCTACATGCAGAAGCATAAGTTCTCCAACACGACCACTGCCGACCTCTGGGATGCGCTTGAAACCACCTCTGGCAAGCCCGTCAAACTTCTCGCGGCTTCATGGACTGAGCAGCCGGGATTCCCATTGGTTTCTGTGAGTGCCAACTGCACGGCAGGCACGCTGAATCTTTCAATGCGGCAGGAGCGGTTCACTCTGAACTTCTCGGAAACCAATCGTCCACTATGGCAGATCCCGATCACCGCCGGTCCTCTCTCCACCTCCGCTTCAGAGCCATTGAAGTTCATGCTGGTCGTGCCGGAAGCAAAATTCCCGGCGGGCACCTGCGAGTCTTTGTGGAAGGCAAACATCGGCAACATCGGTTACTTCCGGGTTCTGTATGACTCAGAATCATTCAGGAAGATTGAGAAAGCATTTCCTTCGCTGCCGTTGGATGAGCAGTTGAATCTGTTAAGCGACACGTGGGCGCTTGCGGAGGCTGGGCGCAGTCCAATTTCGCAGTACCTCAGTCTCGTCGAGAGCGTCCGCACGAACTCGGCCCTTCCCCTCTGGGAGCACATTGGCGGCACCATCGGCTCGATACACAACCTCCAGACAGGACTGCCCGGTGCTCAGGGTTTCGCTGCTTACGCTCGATGGTTGCTGCAGGCGCAGTTCAAGCGGCTTGGTTGGGATTCCACGACGGGGGAAACGCATCCCGACACCCTTCTTCGCACCGAAATTCTCCAGGCTCTCTGTGAACTACGTGATGAAGCGGTGATTTCCGAAGCATCCAAGCGGTTTGATCGGTTCCTCCAGAACCCGGATACACTACCAGGCGAACTGCGGCCCGCTGTGATTGGCACCGTCGGACGATATGCCGGCAATGCGACTTACGACCGCCTGCACGCGCTGGCCAAATCCGCCAAGGATCTCGAAGAGAAGCAACTTTACTATCACGCCATGGCTGCTGCTTTGAATCCCGACCTCGCCGACCGGACCCTCCAACTGGCGCTGACCGATGAACTTCCCCCCGTCTATGCGTCTCGCATCGTTCCCCAGGTTGCCGGCGTCGGACACCATGCCGAGCGATCCTGGAACTTCGCCAAGGAACACATGCTGGCGCTGCTCGATAAAGTTCCGTTCTCTCATCGCAACAGTTATGTGCCATCGATCATGAGCGCATTTTCAGATGCTGCCAGGGCCGACGAATTGGAGGACTACACCCGGAAAAATCTACCACCCGAGGCGCTGAAGAAGGCCGAGGAGATCGCTGACGGCATCCGTTTTCGTTACACCTTCAAGCAACGTGAGATGCAGATGATCGATAAATGGGTGCGAAACAGGAAGCCAAGCACCACCACGCCATAACCTTGCGAGTCTGTTTTAGAACAAGGTTGAAATCTTATCCTCGTCTCTCGTCCGCGTTCTCGATTTTTGGACGGTCTTTCCGAGCAGGAGGACAAATGACGCAGGCCAGTGCCGCTACAGGAGCGGCAGGCAGGCTAAGAAAATGGGCCACCATTGCTGGTGGCCCAATGAAGATCGGAAAAGCGCTTACGCCTTTGCCGTCGGTTTCGTTTTGGCCGTGACCTTTTTGCGTTTGAGATATGCGAGGCGGCGGCGGCGTTTCTGAACTTTGTTCAATTGCTGTCCCATAGTTATCTTTACTTTGCCGAATCTATTCGGTTTTGTAGCGCGAGAATATGCTGACTCGGCTCCGATGGTTCAACATCTATTTCTCACTGATCGTATCCCTGTGTCTGTTCCCCGGCTGCAAGACCACCGGCGACAAGCAACCAGCCGAGAAAAAAAAGGACAAGGAAGCAACCCTCCTCCGGTTCCACCTTGAAATGAACTCGGACGGAACCAATCAGAATAGCCCCGTGCCCGTTTACCGGGCGCAGCCTGTAATGGTGAATGTGAACAAGAGCTCGTTCTTGAACGAAGGCGACGTCATGGAAGCTGCGGTCGTCGAAGTCATCGGCGGCTTTGCCATCTCCATCCAGTTCGATCCGCACGGCATGCTGGTTCTTGACTCGGTCACCGGTGGCAGCCGCGGAAGCCGCATCGCGATCATGAGTCAGTTCGGCAGTCAAAAGGATGGTGCCATGCGCTGGATCGCCGCTCCTCGCATCACCCAACATATCAAAGATGGAAGGTTCACCTTCACTCCGGATGCCTCCCTTGAGGAGGCGGAAAGAATCGTTCGTGGCATCAATAACATCGCCATTGAGTTGAAAAAACAGCCAAAGAAGCAGAAGACGCAGAAGAAATGATTTCCGGTCAATCTCTCACGAACCGCAAAACGCTCATTCTGGTCCTGCTCCTCCTGGTCCAGGCGGCCACAACCTCCGCTCAACTTTTCCAGCTTCCCACTGCCAATCGCGCCATCTACGAGCCCGACGGTGGTGAACGTTTCTTCGTCGGCACTGTGGGCAAGCCGTGGTCGAGCGGGACCTTCGGCTGCGTGCGCTCCGATGGCTGGCAGATCCACGAAGGTCTGGACATCAAATGTCTCCAGCGCGATCGCAGCGGTGAACCCGCAGACTCCGTGATGGCAAGCGCCGATGGCACCGTTGCTTACATCAGCACCAAACCCGCGCTCTCCAACTACGGCAAATACATCATCCTGAAGCATCGGATCGTAGGCCTTGAAATCTACACACTCTACGCGCATTTGAGCGACGTTCGCTCCACCCTCCGCATCGGCCAGACGGTCAAGGCTGGCGAAACCATCGCCACGATGGGCCGCACGTCCAACACCCGCCAGCGAATCACCAAGGATCGCGCTCACGTCCACTTCGAGATCAACCTCCTCGTCAACGAGCGCTTTGCGGAATGGTTCCAGAAAACGTCTCCCGGCGAGCGCAACGATCATGGCGATTGGAACGGCCACAACCTCCTCGGCCTGGATCCCCGGCTCGTTCTGCTCGCCCAACGCGAACAGGGAGCCGGCTTCAGCCTGCTTCAATTCATCCGCGCTCAAACCGACCTTTGCCACGTGCTTGTTCGAGACACCCATTTCCCGTGGCTCCGCCGTTACACGCCCCTGATCCGACGCAACCCCACCGCCGACCGCGAGGGCATTGCCGGCTATGAGATTGTGCTGAACTACATGGGCGCTCCGTATCAGCTCATCCCTCGTGCCGCGAGCGAGCTTCGCGGCCAGTCTCGCGTTCAATTACTCTCCGTCAACGATGCTGAGCAGCAGAAGCATCCCTGCCGCAAACTCGTCGTGCGCCGTGGCGCTCAATGGCAACTCACCGACGCCGGACACCGTTTCATCGATTTGCTCACCTATTGACTTCCTGTCCGAATATCCGGCAACAGCTCCCGTCAGACACCTCGTAATTATGAAACATACCTTGCCCACCTTCGCGCGCACATTGGCGCTGATCACCCTTGCTGCCTGCCTCCTCACCGGTGCCCGTTCCGCTCACGCGGCGGCGACCATCCCGGACGAATATAAAGTCGGTGGCCTCGCCATCGGCTGCCAGTCTTACACCTTCAACCGCTTCTCCGCCTTCGAAGCCATCGAGAAGACCGCCGCTGCGGGTGGCCGCGTCATCGAGTTCTATCCCGGCCAGAAGCTCAAGCCCGATGATCCGAAGATCAAACTCGACCAGGACATGTCCACGGAACTTATTGCCGAACTGAAGGAAAAACTTCAGAAGCACCAAATGATGGCTGTGAACTTCGGTGTTGTCGGAAATTTTGGCCGCGACGAGGCCGCGGCGCGCAAGGTGTTCGAGTTCGCCAGGAAGATGGGCATGCCCGCGATCACCATCGAGCCTGACTCCACTGAAGCCGCCCTGGAACTCACCGACAAGCTCATCAAAGAGTACGACATCAAAGTCGCCATCCACAATCACCCTAAACGTGAGAAAGATCCCAATTACAAACTCTGGGATCCGAACTACGTCCTCTCCCTCGTCAAGAATCGCGACTCACGCTTCGGTGCCTGTGCCGACATCGGCCATTTCGTCCGATCCGGCATCAAACCCATCGATGCCCTGAAGACGCTCAAGGGCCATGTGATCAGCATGCACATGAAAGACCTCCATGAATTCAAACCCGGCGGCCATGATGCCCCCTTTGGTACCGGCGTGTCCGACATCCCCGCCGTCATCGACGAACTCAAACGCCAGCATTTCACCGGCAACATCTCCATCGAGTACGAATACAATTGGGATCATTCCGTGCCCGATGTCGCCCAGAGCATTGGCTTTGTCCGGGGCTATACATCTGGCAAGCACTGAACGGAAAATGTGGTGATCTTCAATCGCCATCTTTCCTCAATTCACCTTGTCCAAACTTCCTGGAGCCGGAGTCATTTTCGGCTCCTTTTTCTTTCTTACGCGTCCAGATTTGCCTCGGGCTTGTCTCTCTTGCCGACTTGCGACTTTATCGGGCGTGTCGGTTGGAGCATTTTCGGTATCGGCGTTGCATCGGGACAATGGCCAGGGCGAAAAACCGGTCGCCGATTCGGGGTGGGCTAGAAGTCCTGAGAAAAAGCCTTGCCGTGCGTCCCCAAAGGCATAGGACAGTAGAAAATGAACCCGGCGCAAAAGCAAATCTCCCTGAACCGCAGAGCGTCCAGAAAGCAAATTCCTATCAGTTTCTCCTGAACGACGGAAGTCATCGCACCGTGCAAATCATGCACCTTGCGCCATCGGGGCTGGAGCCTGGTGGCAAAGAACGAGATCAAGGCGACAGTCGGAACGACAGTCGCTAACGCCACGAATGAACCGCGGAGCGTCCAAAAAGCAAATTTCTATCAGTTCTAAACATTCACAAACAGCCAATTCATCATATGTCTATCGACAACCTCAAATTCACAAAACTCTGCCACGACCTCAGCAAGGTGGATCTTTTTGGGGACGGGCCACCGCTGCCGCCTTACGGAAATAGGCCGACCGTAACCAAGGTATTGGCAGCCGTGGACTCAGGAGTCGCCGCTCTGCCACCCGTATACCAAGACAACTACAGCACGCCATTGAAGGCGGCGCTGCCTTCGACGCTCGCCAATCCGGACCCGCGACGGAGGATCGACGCGCTCACCCTGGAGACGGTGACGGGCGTGGTTTATCAGCATGCTGCCGGGAGCGGGGTAGCTCCTGAACTGGGTCGCTTCCTCGCGGTGATTTCGAACCTTTACCGCACGTTTCTCGATGGGGGAGCGCGGGCGCGTGTCAACCTGCCGTCTGTGGAGGTTGTGCCGCCGCTGGCGGTGTTTCAGAGCAGCGGTGCGAATGGGCCCTTCACGATCCCGGTCGATGATAGGGAAATGCAGTTTCGGGTGCCGGTGGGGGTGGTTTCGCTCCCTTCGGTGTACCGCGCCAGCCGATCCTCTGGGCTTCCCTGGCGCATGAGACGGGAGGGCACGACGTGCTGCATGCCGATGATGGGCTCCTCGATGAACTGAAGGCCGGGGTGAAGACCATGTTTGGCGGCGGTCCGCTGACTCCCGGTGGTGCGGCGTCTGACAAGCAGTTCCAAGGATTGCTCTGGGCGGCGTGGATGGATGAGGCGGCGTCGGACATTTACGGGATCCTGAATTGCGGACCGTCGTTTGCGCTGAACCTGGCCTTCTTCTTCGCGGCCCTGAACGCGCCGCAGGGAGGGCTTGGTCCCGGCGACGGCCCGACTCTGCGCACAGAGTCCGGCTTCGATCCGAGGAATCCTTCCCGGGAGATGGATGTTCACCCGACTGACATTCTGCGACTGAGCCTGGCGATTGGGGCTATAGGTAAATTGGCCGGATTGACCGCAGCGACGCGGAAATCATGTATTGCCGAGTTGAAGTCGCTCATAAAGCTATGTGCGCCGGGGGCGCGGGGGATCAAGTTGTCGGGAAATATTTTCGTCGACATCCATAGTGCGCTCCCAGTGGATCTCACCCTCCCGATTGCGAAGATGCAGGCGGCTGCGGAAAAGGTTGGTGCCTTCATCGCCACGGCGAAGCTCGGGACTTTGGACGGGCATTCGATTCAGGAGATCGAGACGTGGGATCAGACGGATGAGACGCTGGTCCATCGCATCGCGGAGAATCTGAATGCCGGACTTTCGGTGGTGGCGCTGGGCGATGACGCGCAATTGCTCGCCGGAGCGACTCGCGCGGTGATCGACGCGCCGGAGAAATACGCGGCGACGAGCCGATTATTGGAGCAGGCATTGGACGAAAGCTTTGGTCGGGATCCGATCTGGAGTCCCGTTCATCCGGATCATTTTCGGGTTTCCATGGTCACCTGGACCGAGGACAATCCCGCACCGGGGTGGTCCATCACGAAACTCACCGGACAGAAATAGAAACCCTCAATCTTTGAGCGCCATGTCATCCATCATTCTGCGATTTGCTAAAGCGAAAGTGCCGACGGGGGCGAACCAGCCTCCAGGTGAGTATCGCGCCAATTTGTCGGCCCTCGCCTTTGCCGGTGGGGGGCGAGTGCTCTTTTTCGGAGGCGACGAAACAGTCGAGGAAGAACCCACCATCGAAATGCTGACCCAGATTAGCGGCGGAAACTATGCAGGACATAAATCGCTGAAGGTCTCGACGTTCATCGCGCTTCCCGACCCATCGGTGAATAAAGGCCGGGTGGGAGAAATCGATATCGAGGGGCTGGCCAACGATGGGGGTTACCTTTGGATAATCGGCTCGCATAGCTGCAATCGCAAGCAGCCAAAAATCGCTGAGGATGGTCTGGCCAAAAGTTTGAAGCGGCTCGCTGAGGTCCAGGAGGGAAGCAATCGTTTTTTCCTCGGGCGAATCCCGCTCAAGGACGATGGAACGACGACGGAGCTGATGAAGTCCGTTGGCGGCCTCAAAGCCGGCCGGCTTCTCGGGGACGAATCGGACGGGCAGTTGCTTAAGGACTTGTCGGAAGACGATCATTTCGCGCCGTTCTTTGCGCTTTTCAAGAATCACAAAGGCGCGACGGTACGGCTTCCCAGCAAGGACAATGGCTTTGATATCGAAGGGCTGGCTGTGCGTGGCGATCGGGTCTTCATCGGTCTGCGAGGTCCGGTGTTGCGCGGTTGGGCCTGCATCCTCGAATTGAAAGTACAGGGCAAAGGTGTGGACGGAGATTTTCGACTCACTGACCTGATGCCCGGGGGTGCGGGTGAAGAGGCGCGCCTTTATCGCAAGCACTTCGTGGCGCTGGACGGCTTGGGGATACGGGATCTGGAACTGGATGGCGACAACCTCCTGATCCTCGCCGGGCCGACGATGGCTCTCGATGGGCCCGCCCGGGTCTTTGAATGGACAGGAGCCTTGGGCGCGATGTCTACTGGCGATACGCTAACGCCGCAGGCGGTCGGGACTTTGGAAAAGGTCATTGAAATTCCTGTCCAAGACGGGCACGACCACCCGGAAGGAATCGCCTTGATCCCACCAGTGAATCAAAAGCAGAGAAACATCCTGGCAATTTACGACAGTCCGGCCAAAGCGCGGCTGGTCAACGACACCGATGTGTCGGCAGATGTCTTCGCGCTGTGATAAGTAATCAATTTGAAACCTCGAAGACACCTTCGCGCTTGATCTCCTCCGTCCGAAGCAAGCCACTTAGAAAGCTGCACTGTAGTTAAACCATTCTACATAAAGGGTCGCTCCTTACTCTTTACACAAATCCGGCGCGGCGGTGGACAGCGCGGGCAACGGCTATGTCGCGGACACATACAACCACACGATCCGCAAGGTGACGACGGCAGGCGTAGTGACAACGCTGGCTGGACTGGCGGGAGAGTATGGCCACGCGGATGAAAAGGGTCGCTCCTTACTTTTGACACAGGTTCAGGTCGGGTTGGTTGTCTGGTTGGGTGGGGTTATGGGAGAGCCGGTTGGCCACATACGTCCAGGTGCCCATGTGCAACTCGGCAGCGATCAAGGCATCCCGGCCAAGACATTGGCGTTGGGCGTCTCGAGGACGAGGTGGAAATGATTGTGCATGACACAAAACATATCGACGTGCCAGTCGGACATGGCGCAAGCCTCGTCGAGCGTGGCGAGAAAGCTTCTGTGATCCAAGTCGTCGCAGAAAATCGGCTCACGGTGGTCGCCACGATTCATCACATGGTAAACCCCACCGGGATATTCGATGGGCAGTTGGCGGGGCATGACAAACCCTTAATCGTCGCGTCGCAGTTGTATCAATAGTAAGGAGCGCCCAAGTAAGGAGCGCCCCCTTTACGAAATCGCCGGCGACAGCAAACTCGGCCTCGACGCGACGAAGAACATTCCCGGCGAAGGCTTCAAACGCTCCTGGCCGCCGCTCATCAAGATGGATGCCGCGGTAAAGATGAAGGTGGAGAAGCTCGTCGGCTCCCGCTAGAGTTTGCCACGTCGCATGAGCGCATCACAACCATCCGGTTCCGCCCTGACCCGCGAAACCGTTCTGCGCGCGCTGAGTTCCCTCTCGGACGAACTCGGCAAGCACGGCGTCACCGGCGAGCTCTGCCTGTTCGGTGGCACCGTGATGGTCCTCGCTTTCACCGCCCGTCTCTCGACGAAAGACGTGGACGCGCTGTTCCAACCCACGCCGCTCATCCGTGAACTCGCGAGCCGTATTGGGGAGGAGCAGAGTCTGCCGGCGGACTGGCTCAACGACGGCGTCAAAGGCTTTGTCTCTGCCCGGCATGAAACGACGGCGGGAAACCTTCCGCAATTTCCACATCTCCGTCTCACGATGCCCGTGCCGGAATATCTGCTGGCCATGAAATGCATGGCCGCGCGGCTCGGCAGCACCTCCGGCGAATCCTCCGACGTGCCGGACATCGTTTTCCTGATCCGCCACCTCCAACTGAAGTCAGCCCCCGCCGTGTTGGAAATCGTGGCCCAGTATTATCCGGCCAATCGCATCTCCGTGAAGACGCAGTATCTCGTCGAGGGATTGTTCGAGGAGGGCAGGATATGAGGCCGAAAACGTTGGCCGAAGTCGCCGCGCTCGCCGCGCAGGGCGATTCCTTCGACCGCTGCCTGGCGAACTTCCTCGACGAATTCTATGCCGCGCCGAACGCCGCCGCGCTCACCGCCGCGCCCGCGCTCCTCGCGCCGCAGTTTGGTGACCTTGGCCGTGTGCAAGATGCCTACATCGCCGCCACCGCCGAGGAACTGGCCCGGCGCTTCTGCCTGCCGCAGCCCGACTGGACGGTCGGGGAAGACCGGCAGCTTCATCGCCCGTGGTTCGCTACACCGCTGGCCGCCGTGCGCGCCGTGCTGTTGCTGGAAAGCCCGCCCGCCTTCCGCGCCCGCAATCTTTTCGTCAGCGAGAACGCCCTGTCCCGCGCCTGAGATGAACGCCGGACGCAAACCCGGCATGGACGGGACGAAGAAAATTCCGGGCGAAGGCTTCAAACGCCCCTGGCCGCCATTGATTCGGATGGACGAAAACGTCCTAAAGAAAATGGACGCGCTGTTCGGAAATTACCGTAGCGGGCAGCGCAGGGGACTCGCCCGCCATGTATTGGTTTAGCTCAATTCCAAGCGCTCTTCTCAGAACGGCGCGGGGAGGCCAGCGAGCTAGTCACGACAGGCAGATTTTCGCTCCGCACCTACCTGCCGCAATTACGATTCCCGCACAGGCCTCGGCATCCGAGAGGGCCTCGTGGTGATTCAGTCGCAGTCCCAAATGCCTACAGACCATGGGGAGATTGGTAGGGTGGATGCCCCAAGTGTTACGGGCCAGCTTCACCGTACAGACATGGGGTATTTGTGGCGAGAGTATGTTTGCCACCTGGCAGCAGGACTTGAGGACGCGACGGTCAAAGCTCGCGCCGTGTGAGGCAAGGAACTCCGCGCCAAGAATCAATTCTTGAATTTCGGGCCACAGAACGGCGAAAGTCGGCTGGTCGCAGACTTTTTCCCAAGTGATTCCATGTATGTCCGAAAAGATGAAGGACTGCCTCGGTGGGCGCACCAGGTAGCATTTCCGCGTAACGATTCTATCGTCGGAGGCGCGGACGAGGCCGATTGCGCAGGCACTGTCAGGGCCGTGGTCGGCCGTTTCAAAATCAATGGCGACGAAGGTCATGGCACCATCACTCGTCGTGAGCCAGCCCGGTCCCACGCGTAATCTGGTCTTTGTTGCCGAACCGCCTCGGACGCAGGGTGTAATTCCACTTGGGACAGAACGCATGAGATTCCACATTGAGACTTTCGAAATCCCCGCTCGTCACTTTTCGGCCTTTCGCGTAGGCACCTTCATCAAGGAAGGCTGTGACCTTCAATCCAGTCGCCGTACTCGTACCCCGAATACATGCCAACATGATTTCTAGGCTCTTTAGCGGCTTCCCCTCCCAATTCTTGCTGATGTAGCTGAACAGGCGGTGCTCGACAGGGTTCCATTTCGAACACCCCGTTGGATAGTGGCCGACAGTCACTGACAGGCCAAACTCATCGCAGAGCCTCTCTTGGAGGCTGAGTTTCCAGGCCCGGGCTCGGCAGCCATTGCTTCCTCCGCTATCTGCCAACACGAGCAACTCCTTTGCCTCTGGATAAGAACGACACCCCTCACTCTGCCACCAGCGCGCGATGGAGCAGACTGCGAACTCCGGCGTATTGTTCGAAACACCGACGTAGACGTATCCCAGATTCTTCGCGATATCGTAGATTCCAAAAGGAACAGCTCGGCACTTAGTCACACCAGGGAAGTCATGCTCGTTGACCTCCTCCGCTTGCCGACACCACGTCTTCCCTTTGCTTCTGAAAGGGCCTATCAATTCCTTCTTCTTGGTATCGATACTGATGACGGGCAAGCAGGCCGCGATGAAACGTTGTTTCTGGGCCGCGATGTACCTGAACTGCTCGTCCCTTTCGGGGCATCCCGTCCGGCCCTGCTTTCTCTGATTTGCCTTCAAGGAAAAGCCCATTTCTTTTAGCAGGCGGCCAACAATTCGGGCGCTTGCTGGATGCCCTTCGGCTGCCAATTGCTCCCTCAACCGACGAAGACTGCTCCGAACCCACTTCTGTTCGGTCATGGGATCCCCGCCAACCTCATTTTGGTCTTTAAGCAAGAGTTCCAACGTCGGGACGATGGCCGGATCCTTCACCTCCGTCATCTTTCGCCCGCCGCCCGGTCGGCGTATCCGGCGGGGCTGTCGCGCGCTACCGATTCTGTGGTCAGACAAGGGGGATTGGGTGAGTTCCTTGATCCCCTCGGTGATCGTCCCCCGGGAAAGACCACAGGCACGGCTTACCAGCGACACGCCGCCATAACCAGCCTGGAGCGCCTCCGCAGACGCCAGCATTCGCCTTCCTCGTTCGTTAAGGTAAGGCCACACTTGACGCAGCTTCTTCTTGAGATCGCGCAATGCTACCATGCAAGTCTCATCGTTATCCATACAACTGATCGGAATCTGCTTTTTCGCTCCGCGCGGTGACGGAGAATTGGTTTTCCATCGGGTTTGTTGGCATTAAGTTTCAGCCTGTCTCCACTGGATGGGAAGCTGTTTCTTCGGGATTATGACAGTTGGGCAAGCCCCTGTGCATTTTGCCGGACTGCGGCTACCTTTGTTTTACCGTCCGTCAAACCTCCCCAGCCACAACGCGGTTGCGGCCCATCCATTCCCGCCCGCGCTCACGACTAACTTTTGTTGCATACGCCACAAAGTTTTGCACAGGGCTATTCGGGTTTGAACGTGCGCAGTTGCCGGCTGGCGTCCCGGAGCACTTCCACCCGCCGCCGCCACGCCTATTGCTCCAGGTAATTGGACGGCAGAATCCGGCCCGGCAGGAGCGGATCGGTCGTCACCGCCTTCAGCCACGCCTCGCGCTCCGCCGCCGCCCGGCGCAGCACATTCGCAGCTCCGTCAAGAGCGAAATCTTTTTAGAATCCGCCAACAAAAATTATCAAACCCCGTCGGGGCGATATATGCCGCTCCTGACGGAGCTTGGTTCCGGATTCATTCCCATCTACAGAGATGTCGCCCCGCCGGGGCTTGCTTGGCGGGAGCGCGATTGTGCAAAGCCCATCTGCAGCGCGTCCTGATTCACCAACGCTTCAGATAATTCCACGACGCCACCGTTGCCAGACCTGCTGCGACTGGTCCTGCGGACACAGTCGCGCGCCGTTCCCGATTCCTGCTGGCGAACCGCGTCCAATTTCGGTTCTTGGAAGTTTAGCGTTGGGATTTTCATTGGGGAACGGGGTAGAGGTTGAGGCCGCCGAGATGGAAGAAGATGTCGGTCTTGAATCGTTCCGGGTTACGATACCCATAGGCTTTTTTCACCAGGCTTTGAATCTTGTTGTT
>SIBF01000126.1 GCA_009695275.1 Pedosphaera sp.
TGAACAACAAGATTCAAAGCCTGGTGAAAAAAGCCTATGGGTATCGTAACCCGGAACGATTCAAGACCGACATCTTCTTCCATCTCGGCGGCCTCAACCTCTACCCCGTTCCCCAATGAAAATCCCAACGCTAAACTTCCAAGAACCCCACAATGGACGATACGAGCAGGACGTTTCAGTTAGCACTGAATCCGGCCGACCGGACGTTGCATCTGCTCAATGCGTTTGTGCAGGATGAAATCACGATTGCACCAGACCGATTGAAATTTGTTCTCGGCACGAAGATCGAGCGCAACGATTTCACCGGCGTGGAGGTGCAGCCCAACGCGCGCCTGCTTTGGACGCCGCACGCACACCACTCCCTTTGGGCTTCCGTCTCCCACGCCGTCCGCACGCCCGCGAGAGGAGAGGTAGATCTGTCAGGACGGCTTCCCGGCCCGGTGCCATTTCCGCCCGGAAGCTACCTTGATGTGGCCGGAAACCCGGGGCTCCGTGCCGAGGAACTCACGGCATACGAACTCGGGTACCGTTTGCAACCGCACAAGAGTCTCTCAGCCGACCTCACACTCTTTTACAACGATTATGACCGGCTCAGAATTCCCGTTCCGGGCACGCCGGTGCCCGGATTCCCCTTCGTCCTGCCTTTCGGCTTCGGCAATGAAATGCGAGGCGAGACCTACGGGGCTGAACTGGAAGCCACCTGGCAGGCGGCCAGTTGGTGGCGTCTCCAAGGAAGCTACACGTTTCTGGAAGCGCAGTTGCACAGGGCTGCCGGGCTCCCCGCCAACACGGAAGACGCAGAGGACGAGAGCCCGCATCATCAGTTCCAGTTTCGGTCAACCTTTGACCTGCCGAAAAACTTCGAATTCAACGCTTCTCTTCGATATGTGGATAGACTGGCCACCTACAACCAGCCGGGTTACCTCGCGCTGGATCTGCAGCTTGGCTGGCATCCGCAGAAAAACGTCGAACTATCCTTTGGTGTAAGGAATCTGCTGGACGATCGCCACCCTGAGTTCTCGCCTGATTCCTTTGTGCCAACCCAGCAAACGGAAGTGCCGCGCTCCTTTTACGGCAAGATCACGTTCCGGTTTTGAAGCACGTCACTGAATGATGCCACCACCGGACACAACCCGCCGCACCATTCCGCGTCGCCGCGCCATCCAGACGCTGACGCTGGCGGTGCTGATGCTGGCTGGCGTCCGCCTCGGCGCTGCTCCCAGACCGGGTGCCGGCGAGTATGCGGTGAAGGCCACGTTTCTGTGGAACTTCACCCGGTTCGTTGAATGGCCGGCAACTGCGTTCACGACGCCGGCTTCGCCATTTGTCGTTGGGGTGCTGGGGAAGGATCCTTTCGGCTCCAACCTGGCTGAAGTATTCAAAGGCGAGACCGTTCAGGACCATCCGGTGCGGCTCAAAGCCATGAAGGACGGGGATGATTTGAAGCAGTGCCACATATTGTTCATCGCGGCATCCGAGAAAGAGCGCGCTGGAGAGCTGTTGGCAAAGATGAAAGGAGCGCCTGTGCTCACCGTGAGCGAGATGGACCGTTTTGGACAACGGGGCGGCCTGGTAAACTTCTACAAGGATGGCGGCGTCACGAAATTCGAAATCAATCTCAATGCCCTCAAGGCGACCGGTTTCAACGCTAAGGCCCAACTGCTCCGCCTGGCGCGAATTGTTGGATCGGACACGAAGGATTGACCATGCGCTTGCTTTCAAAAATTTCGCTTCAAAGCAAACTGCGGCTTTTGATGCTGCTCACAAGCGCTGTGGCTCTCCTGCTGGCATGTTCGGCATTTATCGCCTACGAGACAGTCTCTTTCAGGAAAAAGCTGGTGGAAGATCTCGCCTCCCAGGCCGGGCTGGTCGGCGGAAACAGCACAGCCGCCTTGAGCTTTGGTTTTGCGAAGGATGCAAGAGAGATCCTGGATACATTGGCTAAGCTCCCGCGCATCGAAGCCGCAGCGCTTTACACCTCCAAAGGCCAGCTCCTGGCCACTTACCTGCGCAAGCAGAATCCAGGACCACCGCCGCCGGAGCAGGCAGGCATCGTGGGTCACTCCTTCACCAAAGGCCGGATCGAGCTGTTTCAGCAAGTGCTGATGGAAGGAGAACTTGTGGGTTCGGTTTATTTGCGCTCCGATCTCACTGAGCTTTCATCGCGGCTTGACCGCTATTTCGTCATTGCCGGCGCTGTGTTCCTGGTGGCGTTGTTGTGCGCCTTCCTGCTTTCGTCGCGGCTCGAGCACGTCATCTCTCGACCCATCCTTGAGCTGGCGGAAACGATGCGCCACGTCTCCGAGCGGCGGGATTACAGCTTGCGCGCGCGCCGCCAGGCGGATGACGAAGTGGGGCAGCTCATGGACGGCTTCAATGGAATGCTGGAGCAGATTCAGAAGCAGGACGTGGAGTTGAAGGATGAGCGAAGCCTGCTCGCGCAAAGAGTCGAGCAGCGCACTGCGGATTTACGGCAGGCGAAGGAGTCAGCCGATGCCGCCAACGCGAAGCTTCAAACAGCATTGCTCGACGCGAAGCGACTCACCCAGGAGGCCCAGTCGGCGAACACTGCCAAGAGTGATTTTCTC
The DNA here is from genome assembly GCA_009695275.1 of Pedosphaera sp. Classification (GTDB taxonomy): domain Bacteria; phylum Verrucomicrobiota; class Verrucomicrobiia; order Limisphaerales; family F1-12-MAGs170; genus F1-120-MAGs170. Next base: position 2,589 of record SIBF01000126.1, read on the forward strand.
GCGACGATGAGCCACGAAATCCGCACACCGATGAACGGCGTCATCGGGTTCACCAACCTGATTCTTGACACACAGTTGACCGGGGATCAGCGGGATTTCGCGCGCACCATCAAGAACTCTGGCGAGACTCTCTTGAGCGTCATCAACGACATTCTCGATTTCTCGAAGATTGAGGCGGGCAAGTTGTCCGTCGAGTGCATCCCCTTCAGTCTGCGCCAGACCATCGAGGAAGTCGCTGAGATTTTATCAGTTCGCGCCGAGGAAAAAGGGCTGGAACTCGCCATCAAGTACGATCCCTCCGCACCGCGCGAAGTGAACGGAGATCCCCACCGCGTGCGCCAGGTTCTGCTCAACCTCATCGGGAACGCCCTCAAGTTCACCGAGAGCGGCAGTGTGATGATCGAAGTCGCCGGCGTCGATGCGGATGAAAGCTCACCTGACCATGCCCGTCGCCAGGACCAGGGTGCGACCGCGCAGGTGGCTCCAGCCGGCGGTGGATCATCTGGTTCACGTGTAATAAGAGTAAGCGTGACCGACACGGGCATCGGCATCCCTGCCGACGTTCAAACCAGGCTGTTCCAGAAATTCACACAAGCCGACTCTTCCACCACGCGCCAGTTTGGCGGTTCGGGCTTGGGACTCGCCATCGCAAGGGCGCTCGTTGAAAAGATGGGTGGCACGATGGATTTGAAGAGTGAATCGAATCAGGGCTCCACTTTCTCCTTCACTCTTCCGTGGACTGAGGCCGTGTGCGCACCGGCCGACACGGAGATGTTGTCGGATCTCGCGGGAACGCGCGTGCTCGTCGTGGATGACCACGAAGTCAACCGCCGGGTGCTGCATGAACAACTCAAAGCCTGGCAGATCGAGCATGAGTGCGCCGCGTCCGGATCCGAGGCTCTGGAGAAGCTTCGCGCTGCCCACACGGCAGGCCACCCTTTCCAGATCGCTTTATTGGATTACCTGATGCCTCAAATGGACGGTGAGGAACTCGGACGGATCATTCTCCATGATCCCCTGCTTCAAAATACCGCGCTGGTGATGTTGACTTCCGGCAGCCATCGCAGCGAGGCTCGTCGGTTTCTCGGTGCCGGATTTGTCGGTTTCCTCCTCAAACCGGTGGTCCGGGCGACCATGTTGCGCGAGGTTCTCGCCCGTGCGAGAAACCGGTTTGCCACCGTGGTTCAGTTTCCCGCCGAAGAGGTCCGGAAGTCCGCGCCGCCAATCCAGGAACCACGGGATGGTTCGACTGGTGTTAAGGAGCGTCGGGTGCTGCTCGCCGAGGACAACGCGACGAACCGGTTCCTGGGAATTTGCATGTTGAAGAAACTCGGTTGGCAGGTCGAAGTGGCCAACAATGGACGCCAGGCCGTGGAGATGTACCGGCAGAAGCACTACGACTTGATCCTGATGGATTGCATGATGCCCGTGATGGACGGCTATGAAGCCACCGCCGCGATCCGACAGGCGGAGCAAGCATCTGGTTCATCTGTAGCAGACAACACAACCAATGACGACCGCCCACGCCGCATCCCCATCGTTGCCCTGACAGCCAATGCCATGATTGGCGATCGTGAAAAATGCCTGGCTGCGGGCATGGATGAACATTTGAGCAAACCGCTCGGCCAGGAAGAATTGAGGCGTGCGCTGGATCACTGGACAGCGCGATCAAGCATTTCTCCTTCACTAAAACAAGGTGGCTGCTGATCGGTGAAAGCCATCCCGTAACCGAATCGCTTCGCTCGGTAGCGATACCGCAAGCTGGAGCGAGCTGAAAGATGGACAATTTCCGGAGAAAATTTCCGCTTTGCAGCCGGGTCAATCCCCACTAAGTTCCGAACCGCTTGTCCGATGGTGTAATGGTAGCACAGAGCCCTTTGGAGGCTCTAGTCATGGTTCGAATCCATGTCGGACAGCCAAAATCCTCAGTAAATCACAGAATTCCAGCTTCCCGACACCGTTCAGACACACGAATCTACCGGAAGTTGCCTCAACTGTTCGCAGATCGTTCCCAGAAAACGTGCCCGTGCGATCAAAATGAACCAGGTTGACCTGGATCAAGGTCGTATTGCGCTAGTTCAAGTCCAATGACATTGGCAGCTCCATGCAGGACGCTGCTTGATGTTACTTATGAAACTCGAAAGATGGTGCGCAGTCTCTGGTCAGAGTCATGGTTTGGAATCGCCCGAGGCTGAGGCCGTGCGGTTGGTCGGCTTCGTTCAAGGGCACCCTCGATACGCGGACGGCAGGGAGGTGACAACTTCCACCGTGGTAAAACTGTCGAACAATGGAGTGATCACGGTCTCCGGGAGCGAATACGAACTTGGATCATCGAGTCCCGTGTACGAATCACTTTATCCAGGAGCCCGCGAGAGATTACTGGCCAGTCTGGAGCAGCGCGCGCAAACTTCGATGTGGGCGATGTGCGGTGAGATCTGATGATTTTGACGTAGATCCCCGACACGACGTCCGGAGGCTGGCTCCGAATTCTGAGCAACAGTGCCTGACCACACAGGTTGAGGTTTCGCTGATTTACGTGCTCGCGTTGACACCCCCGCTCGCGCCGCTAGATTTTGCGCGCCATGCCAAAGCCCACGCCAGTCATTCGTCTGCGGGGCGTGCGCCACAACAATCTCAAGAACTTCGATCTTGATCTGCCGACGGGCAAACTTGTCGTTATTACCGGCCTGAGCGGTTCCGGGAAAAGCTCGCTCGCTTTCGACACGCTTTACGCCGAAGGCCAGCGCCGCTACGTGGAGACTTTCTCGCCATACGCGCGACAGTTCTTCGACCGGATGGACAAGCCACAGGTCGATAAAATCGAGGGGATTCCTCCCGCCATTGCCATCGAGCAACGGAACAGCGTCAAGAGCACGCGCTCGACCGTGGGCACGATGACCGAGATTTGCGATCACATGAAGGTGGCGTGGGCGCACCTCTCGCAGTTGCATTGCCGGAATTGCGGTCAGCCGGTGCGGAAGGAATCTCCACAGCAGATTTGGGAATTGATCCGATCGACTGATGATCAGTCTTCCGTTGTCCGGGATCGTTTCAGCCCGCGGAGTGAAACACAGCTACACGAGGTTCTTGTCACCTTTGAGCTGCCGCTCTCGGAGAAACTTTCGCTCAGTGATTCTTTGGCGCTAATTTCCAAGCAAGGCTACCAACGGCTGCTTGTGCGGTCTCTGGTTGGTGGCATCGTTGAAGATGGCTTTGCGTTGCGGGAGGCGGTGATGCCTTATGGCTCCGCGAAGACCCAAACCGGCAGAGAGCTGACAATAACCCGGATTGAGGATGCCGCTGCAGCGCTGGCTGGCGGGAATCAGGGATTGCTCACCGTTATTCAAGATCGCATCCGGCTCCTGCCACAGAACCGGGCCCGATTCGTTGAGGCTTGCGAGCAGGCCTATCATTTCGGCAAAGGCCGGCTGCTGATCTTTCCGGTGGAACAAAGGAAGGGACGATCCGACGGGGCTTCAATCGGACTGCCGCGACGATTCTCTCGTGGGCTTCATTGTGCCGCTTGCGACATTGAGTATCGTGAACCATCGCCCGCGCTCTTCAGTTTCAATCATCCCGTCGGTGCCTGCTCCACGTGCAAAGGGTTCGGACGCACGATCACGATCGATTATGATCTGGCGATTCCAGACCGTTCTCTCTCGCTGGCACAAGGAGCCGTGAAGCCCTGGCAGACTGAAACCGGCGCTGAATGCCAGACGGATTTGAAGAAGTTTTGCCGCCACCAGAGCATCCCAATGGATGTGCCATTTCGCGAACTCAAACCCGAGTTGCAGGATTGGGTGATCCAGGGCGATCCCGAATATGGAAAGGACGACGAACACCAATGGCCGCGAGCATGGTATGGTGTGAAAGGCTACTTCCGCTGGCTCGAATCCAAAGCCTACAAGATGCATGTGCGAGTGCTCCTGTCGCGTTACCGCGCATACACCACGTGCAGCGACTGCAAGGGAAAGCGTCTCAAACCGGAGGCGCTGTTGTTCAAAGTCTCGACTGCTGCCAACCGGTCAAAAAACGCATCGTCATCAAAAGCCGCGCCGGCTGTCTCCGAACTGACGCTCTCCGACTTCTACCAGCTCTCCGTCAGAAGCGCGCTGCAACTGATCCAGGCGCTCATCTCGCGGCACGGCGCCCGCAAACCCAATGATCCCCTCTCCCTTGTATTGGAAGAAGTGCGCTCGCGCCTCAGTTATCTTGAAGAGGTGGGGCTCGGCTATCTCACGTTGGATCGCTCGACCCGCTCGCTGTCCGGCGGCGAAACCGAGCGCGTGAATCTCACCACATGTCTTGGTTCGCGCCTCGTGAACACGCTCTTCGTTCTCGATGAACCAAGCGTTGGCCTGCATCCACGGGACACGGCAAAGCTGGTCGGCATCCTTGGCCGGCTGCGTGATGCGGGCAACACGCTCGTCGTCGTCGAGCATGAAGCGGCCGTGATGCGCGCCGCCGATCAAATTGTAGATCTCGGACCCGGCCACGGTGAATCCGGAGGCGAGATTGTCTTCCAAGGATCTTTCCGCGACGTGCTCAAGTCAGCAACTTCCATCACCGGACAGTATCTGAGTGGCAGGAAACGCATTGAGATTCCGCAACGTCGTCCGGTGAACGGCGCCAGCGCCCGGCTTGTTCTCAGTCACGCCTCGTTACACAACTTGAAGAACATCACCGTCGAGATTCCGCTAGGACGCCTTGTGTGCGTCACCGGAGTCAGCGGCTCAGGCAAAACGACTCTCGTGCGTGAAGTGCTCATGCCGCTCCTGACCAGCAAGCTCGCAGGCCCTTCAATCACCGGCTCGTCTCGCAGCGGCGAATCAGAAGACGAAACCACACCGGAAGCCAAGATTGACAGCAGCATTCGAACTGTTCGTTCGGCGGAATTGCGTGGATGGGAGTCATTGGGCCGCGTTGTCATGGTGGATCAATCCGCCCTGGGCCGAACCCCGCGCTCGAATCCCGCGGTCTATACCGGCGCGTTCGAAGATATTCGTGAACTCTTCGCGCAATCGGAAGCCGCCCGGCAACGTGGCCTCAGCGCGAGCGCGTTCAGCTTCAATTCCAGCCAGGGGCAGTGCGAGACTTGCCGAGGCGCTGGTTTCGAGAAGATCGAGATGCAATTCTTGAGCGACGTTTTCATCCGTTGTCCCGAGTGCAATGGACGCCGCTACCGGCAGCATATCCTGGAGATCACCATCCGCAATGGAGGTAGTGAAGAGGAAGAGCGGAGCATTGCTGATTTGTTGGATGCCACCGTGGATGAAGCGGTTCATTTCCTGCACTCGTTTGCAGCCTCCCGACCAGCGCAGCGGGCCGCTTCGAGCCTGACGCTTCTTCAAGAAGTAGGGCTCGGTTATTTACGCCTGGGGCAGCCGATCAACACGCTTTCCGGCGGCGAAAGCCAGCGGCTCAAGCTGGTGAGCCATCTCGTTGAGTTTCGCCATGCTGAAAGAACCGACGTTAAACCAACACTTTTCCTTTTCGATGAACCCACGACGGGCCTGCACTTCGACGATGTTCGAGTGTTGCTCCAGGTGTTCCAGCGGCTTGTCGATGCGGGGCACACCGTGTTGATCATCGAGCACAACGTCGATGTCATCAAATGCGCGGACTGGTTGATCGATCTCGGCCCGGAAGCAGGTGAACAGGGCGGCGAGTTGGTGGTGAGCGGAACGCCGGATGACGTCACGGCGGCCCCACACAGCCACACAGGTGCCGCGCTGCGCTGCGCTTGATGCAAGGCATGAGAAAACCATCACGCCAAATCCGAAGCTTAGTTTTGGATGGCCGCGCCCTTGTTTCATCGGGGGCCTGATACGCGGATCTCCGTGAAGTCCGTATATTTCGTCGGCGGAAACAAAACGGCACGGCCTGCACAATATGCAGAGCTGTGCCGTGTCCACCACCCATTCCCTCCCATCAAGCCGTGACAGCGATACGTCGAGGCTGCGCCTGCTCCACCTTTGCAAGGCGCAAGGTCAGCAATCCGTCCTTCAATTTCGCTTCGACCTTTCCAACGTCGATTGTCTCATCAAGGACGAAGACGCGGCGATAATCACGCGGCGAGGACTCGCGATACACCAGATTGGTTTCGGCTTTGTGATCTGGCCGGCGACCTGCGAGCGTCAGCTCCCTGTTTTCGAGGAGAATCTCGAGGTTTTCCCGGGTCACGCCCGGCATCTCGGCTTCAAGCACAAATGCATTGGAAGTCTCGGTCAAGTTAACCCTCGGCGAGAGATAACTGCCTTCCGGCGTGCATGTGACCGGCTTCACTTCAGGATTTGTCAGAGTACTATTCATGTGATTCTTGTGAGTTGAAAGTTGTTCAGAGCCGGAGTCTTTAGTTAACAGTGATATTGATCTTCGTTGGTTTTACAGCTTCGGACTTTGCCAGAGTAACCGTCAGGATTCCGTCAGTGTACCGAGCCTCTACCTTTGATAGATCCGCAGCAGTTGGCAGTTCGATGCTTCGCTCGAATCGACCGAACAACCGCTCGCTTCTGGAGATTGTTTCTTCGCCTTCCTGAGGCTCAGCGCGTCGTTCGCCTTTGATCGTCAATGTGTTCTCGTGTAAGGCAATTTGAATGTCGTCTTTGTTCAACCCTGGGAGCTCGACTCTCACCTCAAACTTCTCCTTGAGGTCGAAGAGATCCAGCGCAGGAGTCCAGTTGGTGAATGATTCATCGCTTGCACAACCACCGGATGGCACCCCAAAGACGCGATTGATTTCATCACGCAATGTGAACGCTCGCTCGAACGGAGTGGACCAAAGTTGAGGCCGTTGGAATTGGATCAGTTTCATATTTTGTTTTTCTGTTTTACCGTTGTGCGTCCTCTAGCTGCGTCCGTGCCACGTTGGTTGACCAGGGCTTTGCCTCATGAAATCAAGGCTTTCCAGTTGGTTACACATCCGAATCGGAATGAAACTTTGCGTCCTGCGACGATCTGTCGCGAGAGTCAGGTGACAGCAGTGTGTCACGCGAAATCGTGTCACATGTCTTGCCGGTAATCCGCCACGGCAGGCTCGATTTGCAGACGAGGTCAGTTTCTCCTACCCTGATTGCGTGTTGCTCGCGTTTCACAAACCTTATGGAGTCCTCTCGCAATTTACGGCTGATGGCTCGGCGAACCGCACTTTGGCGGACTTTGGATTTCCGCCCCACGTTTACCCGATCGGACGGCTGGATGCGGACTCTGAGGGCCTCCTGCTGTTGAGCGACGAAGGAGAACTTAACGCCCGATTACTGACTCCTGAACGTGGACATCTGCGCCGATATTGGGTCCAGGTGGAACGGATTCCAACCGACGCTGCGCTGAGACAAATTGAAGAAGGACTTGTGATTCGCGAACGCCGCACAAGGCCATCTCAAGCCTGGATGCTCGATCCACAGCCAGAGGTGCCGCCACGCAATCCACCCATCCGTTACCGCAAGACGGTACCCACATGCTGGATCGCCTTGGAACTGGTTGAGGGTAAGAACCGCCAGGTGCGGCGCATGACGGCGGCTGTGGGCCATCCCACGTTGCGGCTTGTACGCGTGCAGATCGGCGCGCTGACGTTGGGCGGTTTGTCTCAGGGCAAGTGGCTGGTTCTTTCCGAGAACGAGCGCAAACTCGTCTTTGACTGACACTGGAATCGCGACTCATCACTTCGCAGAACGGCGGTGCTCATTGGAGCTTTGGGAAGTGTCCTAATCTTGCTCGCAATCGTAATCCTAATCTCTCAGCCGAGAGGATTAAGAGCATTAGCAGGATTAAGATCCGGCCACTGCCGAGCCTTACAGTTGATTGACTGCGCGGGCTGGGGCTGATTTAGTCCAGTCAGCACCCAATCTCGACAAGCACACAGAATCTCATCACTGCCACCTTATGTTCGCTCATCTTTTCCAAGGCCATCCCAACCTCCGCCTGCCCGTGAAGCGACTGGCCGGCTTTACACTCATCGAGCTTCTTGTAGTGATCGCCATCATTGCGATTCTTGCGGGAATGCTTTTGCCGGCACTGTCCCGCGCCAAGACAAAAGCCAACACGGCGCGCTGCATCTCGAATCTGCGGCAGGCGGGCATTGCGTTGAACCTCTACACGTCTGACAACTCCGAGAGATTTCCCTTCTCCGGCCGCGCATGGCCGCAAATGCCGTTCGTGGATCTGCTCAAATTGCTGGACCCATACATCAGCACGAATGGGCGGGCATTTTATCTTTGCCCTGCTGACAAGGGGCAGCCCTGGAACTTCGCGTGGACCAAAGTGAATGGCGCCGGCAACGGAATAAAGACAAACGAACTGCTTTTTCCGTGCTCCTATTATTACTACCACCAGTTTTACAACGACGACACCACCTCGCCAAAGCTGACCCAGCGGCGCTCGACCGACGTGGGCTCACCGACGAAGAAAGCGATCATGTCCTGTTTCGCCGAGCCAGAAAACGGCAACCTCGGTGACAAGAACATCGCGCATGGTAAGGAAGGTCTGCCGCTGTTGTTCGTGGATGGCCACACCGCCTACGTCCGCTACAAAGCGCTCAACAAGACGGCCCCCTACGGCGAGTATAACCTGGATTGGACCATCGGCGGACTGGCGAAGGGGGAAGATTTGCGGTGACGGACGGCTGTCGCCGTCGAAGTCACCACCACTTGAAACTCGAATCCGGCGCGGGGGAGAGCTGCCAGTTTTGGTATCCCGTCGGGAAGAGGTAATTTTCTACATGCCCGTCGCCGAAGAGCATGTTGAAGGTGCGTTTCCCCTTGTAATTGTGCCAGACGCTCTTCTTGTCGCTTGGATCACGGGTGCCGTGCCACGGCCAATCGCCCTGCACGATTTTATTCGCCGCACTCCGCGCGATCTCGGTCGTCTTGATTGAAGTTGCTTCCCTGGTTCCTCGCACCGCCGTCGAATCCCCGGTGACGTGTTTCACGCGAAACCAGTCCACCGCCCACATGTTCATGTAGCTGTTGCCCCAGCCATCGTAAGCCGTCTTCGCCTGAGGCCAGTAAGAGTCCCCTTTGTCCGCCGGACACCGGAAGACTTCCGGAGACTGGAGATAAGGGTTTAGCGGACGCGTATTGGTTGAGATGACTCCAGGCCGCCAGGCAACGGCGTTGGTTGGCATCCTGCCGCCGACACTCTGCCAATCATCATGGACAGGATAATAGTCCTGCGCATCATCCGCGTAGAGATGGTAGGCGAGACCGATCTGATGCTCGTTGCTCGCGCACTTGATTTGATTGGCCTTCACTTTCGCCCTAGCCATCGCGGGCAAAAGCATTCCCGCAAGAATCGCAATGATGGCGATGACGACTAGAAGTTCGATCAACGTAAAACCGAAGGGACGACGGTTTGCATTCATAGGAGTTGGTTGCAAGGTCGCTTTCCCGGATGGCCGGAAGCAAGCGGAAAGAGGCCGGGCCTTGCAGTGACGGCGAATCTCCGAATCAAGTCACGCCCCGGTAAACAATGCGCCACTTGCCAACCCTTGCTCAACGCGCAATGACCGCAGTCTGGCCCTCGTGGCGACGAGTTGGACGTGAGTGAAAGCAAACCGCGCGCGACCGAGATGGGATTGACCCCGGAAGACATGGACAACGTATTGGACGCCCTCTGCGCCGCGGCGGAACAACACCAGCTTGAGCCAGCCTGGATTCCACGATTGACCGGTCCCGATGACGAGCCCTTGCTGCAACTGGCGGTGGAAGCGCGGGTGCCCGTCATCGTCACTCACAACACGCGGCATTTGAAACCCGCCGAGACCTTGGAAGTCGTCCGCATCTTGAGCGGCTACCGCGATCTTGCGGCCATGTTGAAATAAAACCGCCGTTTTGCCAGATGTTCACGCGACACGAGCGAATTTGCAGCAGCAGATTCATTGGAAAAAGCAAAAATTGGCGCTCAGTTTGTCAACCTTGATCACATCGAAAGTCCCGTAGCCGTTCGCCTTATTCATCCTTGGGAAAAATAAACCTTAATCGATCTCAGTTCCCAAAATACTCCCGCGGGTCCGTAACCTTGCCGGTGATGGCGCTTGCGGCAACCGTGGCTGGCGACGCAAGGAACACTTGCGATTCTTTATGGCCCATTCGGCCCGGGAAATTGCGATTCGTCGCACTGATGCACTTGAGGCCAGCTTGATTCATTCGACCGAAGGTATCGACCGGGCCACCCAGGCAAGCCGAGCAGCCTGCGTTTTCAGTCATGCGCACGCCGGCGTCTTCGAGAATCTGCCAGATGGTCTTGTCGCCCCAGCGTGTGGACTGGAGATCGCGGACAATCTCCGGAGTCGCTGGAACGCCGAAAGTATCAATGACGACGCGCCTGCCTCGAAGCACTCGCGCAAACTCGACGAAGTCACTGGTTTTGCCGCCCGTGCATGAACCGATGTAGGCGCGATCTAGTTTGATGTCGCCAAGTTCCTTTGCCTTCTTGCGTTGGCCGGGGTCGGGATGGCACGCGACTGTCGGCTCCAGCACGTCGAGATTCACTGTGAGGTCATAGACAAATTTTTGATCCTTGTCGGCGAACACAGGATCGTATTTCTGATTCGTGCCATTGAGGCGAGTTCGGGCTTCCACGTATTCCGCCGTGCGCGCGTCGAACTCAAAGATCGCGTTTTTGCCGCCGGCTTCGATGGCCATGTTCGCGATGGTCATTCGGTCGTCCATCGAGAGGTTGGCGATTCCAGGGCCGTCGAACTGCATCGCGCGGTAGGTCGCGCCGTCGAAGCCGATTTCGCCGATGACGTGGAGGATGATGTCCTTTGCCATGACGCCGGGCTGAAGCCTGCCTTCAAGGCGGAAGCGCATCGTTTCGGGAACCTTGATCAACAACCTGCCGGTACCCATGACAAAGCCCGCGTCAGTGTTGCCAATGCCTGTTGCGAACTGATTGAACGCGCCCGCCATGCACGTGTGGGAATCGGTGCCGAAGAGCACTTCGCCGGGACGGGTGTGGCCCTTGGCGGGAAGTGCTGTGTGGCAAACTCCGGCGTAGTTGGATCCGTATTGGCGCTTCATGTTGCCTTTCGTGGCATCGAAAACCCAATGGCCCTTCGGATCATCAATAACATCGTAAAAGTAGGGCAGTCCCTGCTCGCCGGCGAAGTCGCGGAGAATGTCCACATTGCGGTTCGACAGCGAGTCGGCGGTAAAAATATAATGGTCGGGAATGATGACTACCCGGTTCTTGTCCCAAACCTTGGCGGTTTTACCGAACTCGCGCTTGAAGACGCCAATAGTCCCCGGGCCGCACACGTCATGAGTCATCAAGACATCCGCTTTCGCCCAAATGTTGTCGCCAGCCTGGACGGATGTTTTGCCAGCGGCGCGGGCGAGAAGTTTCTCAGTCAATGTCATAAAGTGAGCGAAACACTAATGAACCGCGGCTCCAATGCAACAGAGGAACCGTGTCTCCGAAGAATACTCAACTCCAAAACCGAGTTTCGGATCTAAGCAAAAAGGATCCAAATAAAAAAACCGGGCTTCCAAGTCAGGGGGTGACCGGGAAGCCCGGGGAATGTTCAGAATCAGTACAACTGGGGCTTACGAGGAACATCCAGAATTAGCTGTACAAAACCAATTCCGAAATCAATACGGGCCTTCAAAGAACATCCATTTGCGCCCTAAAAAAATAGCCAAGTGCCGTAAACCCGAGCGCAATAGACCACGGCTTGATACGACTGTCAACAGAGGTTTCCTCTGTGTTCAACAGATATCAGCTTTGCTGTTGCACTTTGTAAGCAATGACTCTGAACGATAACATTTTCGAGATTGTGCCTCAGTTGCCCGTTACTCCATCGATCCGCCAGCCGAATGAGGCTTCAGTCGTCTTTTTTCATCAGAGGAAGCAGCCAGGAATCGCTCAGGGCTTTTGACAAATCCACGGAGACGCGAGGGACCTGTTTACAGTCCGGTGACAACCGACAGAGGTGACCCTCCTGAAACAGCTTGCGGAGGCTTAGGTGCCTTGTAACCTGCTGACTGCTAAGTTGTGGCTATGAAATTTCTGCCAACAAAGGACGAGTTCGCGTTGAAGTTGATCAACTATCCGATGCTCAACTCTGTCCTGTGTCTTCTGATTTACGAGAGGATGTTCCGACTGGCCTTTTTCGCAGCGCTCTTATTCATCCCCTTAGTCCTGTTGTCCATCCTGAAGGTTTGGCGGACGACACCGGCAGGATTCATTCCGGAGGTGAAGGTCAGTGGAATCGACTTTGTTCAGGCATGGTCGCTGCGGCGGACGGCTGAAAAGGAGGCTGCACAAGGCCGATTTGAAGATGCGCTTTACTCATGGCGGATCGCCGCCGCAAACAACCCAGGTAATCCGGACCTGATCCGGGGTTGTTTGCGTCACTTGGGATCGCGCGACGACGCTAGGAAATACGCACAGACCGCCCTGGGGTATTCATCATGGTTGCTCCGGTTGACCTCGACCAACGCCGCAGACCTGGAACTGGCCGTCAAGGTGTTCCAAACATACCGGCTGGACGACGCTACAGTTTACATCCTGACACCGATCGAAGATCAACTGACCTCCACTGCTCAAAGCGCCTACCTCAAGGCCATCTTCAATCGCGGCGAGATCAGCCGGTTCGCCAGCCGATGGAATAAGCGCAAGCAGGAATTGGAGAGTGACCCCGAGCTCCGACTTTACCACGCAGCGTATTTGTCAGGGTGGGGACCGCACGAAACGGCACCGGACGGGAAGCAACTGCTCGACAAAGCCAAGGAAGACCCCGCGTTACGGGATCTCGCTCATCGTCTTCAGTTGCGCGTCAGTGAACGTTTGCTCCAAATGGACACCTATCGGGAATCGCTCGCTTATCTTCAGGAGCGCCGGCTCGATACTCTGACGGATCACGTCGGGCACTGGCAGTTACAGGCCATGCTCGGTGGCAAGACTGAAGCCGTCCGTCTTCTTCAGAACCATGTCCAACCACCCACTTCGGGCGAAGAGGCGGTGACACTGGCTAAAGCATACTTTGATTTCGGTTTTCCTGATACAGCGCGGGATCTCATGAAACGATACTCGACTGAATTCGTGGAGTCCGAAGCGATCTGGTTGAGTTACTCAAACTTGCTCATCGACCAGAAGCGTTGGGATGATCTGTTTGAGGTGGCACTCCAGCTCCGGCATGAGGCGCATCCGCTCCGAGATCGGCTGCACGGATACAGTTATTACATCGAAGGCGTGGCTCAGGCTAGGCGTGACCGGCGCGACGATGCACGTGCTGCCTTCAAGAAGCTTCTCGAAGCGCATATTCGCAACAAACTCTGGGAATTGAGCGCTGCGGAAACCGCCGAAAATTTGGGATTCGCCGATATTGCGCAGGAACTGCTTCTGGACATTCAGAAGGACGTGCCGAACACGCCTGAGTATTGGATGCTGCTGGCCAAGACCGCATACGAAACCAAGGAGCCAAGCGTCCTCGTCACTGCCATGTCGAGCGCCTATAAGCTTCGTCCGGATGACTTCACAGTCGTCAACAATTTCGCGGCATCACTTCTTTCAACACGCCAGCGTCCCGAGCAGGCCTTGCAACTGACTGCGCGGGTGCTTCAGAAAAGTCCGGGCCTGGCGGCAGCCAGGATCAATCACGCCTGCGCGCTCGTCCAAAATCAAAAGAATGACGAAGCAAAAACGTTATTAGCTACAGTGGAGCCCGCCAGCCTGAAGGGCTCCGATCTGACTTCCTATCACATGGCTGAATTTGAACTTAATTTGAACCTTCGACAATTCGTGGAAGCCAAACGGCACAGCGAGAAGATCGAGCTTCAACACCTTTTTTCCACCGAACGACAGTGGTTGGAGAAAGCTAAAAAGGAGCTTCCAGCCTCTCCTCCCGAGCCGAAGAAGGGCTGACCTTTCACTCACTCGCGTCCCTCGCGCAGTATGCGCGCCATCTCTCTGTCGCTCGTTGACCCCGGTCCAGACTCACACCCCCGGACTTGGGTGGAATTGGATTGAGCCCACTATTTCAAAGATCAGGCGCAGTTCGGTGCCTGGGAAAATTGTTTCGGTGGCGGTCAGTTCTTCACATAAATGCTGGAGCGTTTGGTCATGGGCGGCGGTGGTTA
>SIBF01000127.1 GCA_009695275.1 Pedosphaera sp.
CGATGCGGGCGAAACGTCGGTCCGGTGACACCGCAAATGGCAGTGGATCGGACCATGCCTTTTTCAAGCCGAATCCCAAACTCAAACTGCGGGATCAGGTGCGGGAGGTGATGCGCTTTTTTCATTATTCTCCGCGTAAAGGGGTCGCTGCTTACTTTTGACACAAGTTCCGGTCGGGTAAGATGCCGGGTTGTGCGGGGTTATTGGCGAGAACTCCCTGCACAAGTTCTCGCCGTGCGCGATTGAGCCGGAGCGCCTCCTCTCCCGCCCTGCGGGCACCCTCTCCTCCGTTCAGGACGGAGGAGAGGGATGGGGAGAGGAGGTGGGTGTTTGAACGTTTGTTATCGCTGTCACCCGCTCTGGCGTCGGTTCGGTGGTTTACGCTGGGTGTCCGGAGGAAGCTACCGACTCGTCTCGCGACGAAAGTTGTGTCCGTAGGAAGTTTTGGACTCATCGTGCGACGAAAGTTGTGTCCTGACGGAGATTCGGCCTCACCGCGCGACGAAAGATGTGTCCTGACGGAGGTTCGGACTCACCGTGCGGCGAAAGTTGTGTCCTGACAGAGGTTCGGCCTCGCCGAGCGACGAAAAATGTGTCCTGACGGAGGTTTTGGGTGACCTGCGCGCAGTTTTTCCAGCCAGGTTTTTGGACGGGGTGTCCATTTGTAGGGCAGGAGATGTCAGTGGTGTGGGACGGATTCGGATGTGGCGCGTGCAGGGGAATGGGTTCGGGAGAGAGGATTCTGAACCGCTAATCTGCGCTGATCGACGCTAATGATGACGGGTTGTGGGAGGAACTCAAGCAGCGGATCGGGCCTCTGGATCCACGCTGGACGGCCTTCGGCTTGAACAAGCCCGGCGCGCCCAGCACGCCAGCGGTGCCGCAGAATGTGACGGCGGTGAGCTGCGGTCCGGGCCAGATGCTGGCCTCGTGCGATGCCACGCCGCGAGCGACGCATTACCGCTTTTTCACGCAGGAGAATGAGCTGGAGGCGGAGCTGGTGTTCGCCGGAAGCTCGTCCACTCCTTCGCTGGTGATAGGCGAGTTGCAGGGGGGACACTCCTACTCGGTGTATGTCTCGGCGGCGGATGAGGCGGGTCAAAGCCCGTTGAGCCAGCCCGCGGTGGTGACTCCCATCGAATTATTGAAGGCGGCGTAGGTGATGGTCGTCAGGGATTACTGAGTGGTATACTCTGCGCGGCCATAGATTGCGCTTTTTGAAATCGAGCGAAAATGGTCGCTTCCCATTGATTGTAAGCTACTTGACAACTCAAGTGTCACGGTGCCAAAAGCGCAGTTTGTGACCGCGCTCAGTATAGTCAGGGATCGGTGGGTTTGGGCCAAAGTCGGAAGTCAGGCAACTGGCTTCCGGCTTTTTCTTTTGTCAGCCGAGTTGAGTCGAGGGATGGAGTTGTGAAACATCAAGAGTCACTCCGGAAGCTGCGAGAGGCTTGTCAGGAGGCAATGCGCCGACATCCAACTCTCACGCAGACGTTCAAGCCGTTTCAACCCGGAAGTCCGCTCGCGCACGGGGCGGGATCTCAATTGGCTTGCGGAGATTCCAGGCAAATCATTGAATGGCATCATGGCCGCCAAGATTCCTTACAACACTTCTGCGGATGCTCTTCTGAATCCAGCAAAGGACGCCAAGTTTTTTGATCAATGGGAAGCAAAGGACTTCGAAAACCACGATTTGCTTTGCGCAGAAATGTCACGGCTCGCTTACGCGGAAAAGGAAGTTGTTGTCAGCTCGCTGGACGGCATCGGCTTTACCACCGTCGATTTCATAGGTGGAGACGATCTCGCTTCGCGGGTGAAGACTACCGGGACGCAGGCCTTCGTCGCGAAGAATGCGGCACGGGGGCTGACGATTCTGGCTTTCCGCGGAACGGAATCTGGGAGTCCGGAAGATTTGATTGCCGATCTGATGACGCATCAAACTCCCTGGCTCCGGACTGGCGGCCGGGTCCACGCCGGCTTCGCCGATCGGTACGGCCGCGTGAAAGATGATGTCGCGAAGGCGCTTGATCAAAAGGTGGGGGCGCTATTGATCACCGGCCACAGTCTTGGCGCGGCCCTCGCCACTCTTGCCGCCGTGGACACCCAACCTGCCGCTCTCGTCACCTTCGGTTCGCCACTGGTCGGCAACCGGGAATTCTGCAAGCTTTTCGACGGAAAAATGATCCGGCGTTTCGTCGATTGTTGCGATGTGGTCGCACGCGTTCCGCCGGCCCTGTTCGACAAACCGCACTTGCTCTCTTTGTTTAAGGAATTAACTGACTTCGACCCGGTCAAAGACGCGACTTCCGCTGGCTCAGATTTCATGCGCCAAGCCAACGAACAAGCGCTCGAATTCAGCGCAGCCGCGATTTCCAGGATGTTCGACCTCGTAGCTAAAGACATTGAGTTCGCGCACGTTTCCTCCCCGCGATACATCTATGCAAATGGAAGGGTCTC
This sequence comes from Pedosphaera sp., assembly GCA_009695275.1. Classification (GTDB taxonomy): domain Bacteria; phylum Verrucomicrobiota; class Verrucomicrobiia; order Limisphaerales; family F1-12-MAGs170; genus F1-120-MAGs170. The sequence goes on from SIBF01000127.1 coordinate 2,458, forward strand.
CGAGGGGATCAGCGAGAACGCTATTGCTGACGACCAGCGAGCCGCGCGAGCCGCTTACGGCCACCGCTTCACAGTCACGCAATTGACGGTGTTTCTTGCGGAATTCTCGAATCTTGCTGGAAAGGCCTTCAGCGCCCTGCCCGGTGCCTTCGCGCAACACCTGAGCCAGTTTCCTGGCATCGGCCGGGTGCCCAGTCGCGACCTGGCCGACCACGCGCCCATCAACTACGTTTCCGCTTTCACCGGGCGCGAATAGGCGCGGGCCAGGTTTGTTTCGTTTCGAGCCGGCGTGCGGTTCATTCCATGCCTATCCGGTTAGTTGCCAATCCACGTTGCTGCGGGTCACAGACCCGCGCTCCGGAGCGCGCCTCTATGAGGCGCAGCACGCTGCTCTATGAGGTTTGGTAGCAAACCAGATAGGCATGGTTCATTCGGCGTGGTAGCCGCGCCAGGTCCAGACCAATGTGTCGGCCAACGTTTGCTCAAACACGCGGCCATCGCAGTGACGCGTCGCAAGAGTGAACAGAAAACGGTGATTGTAGCCCTTGGCCTTGAGAGCAGCAGCAGTGCGCTCGCCCGCCATCACCCAGTTATGATAAGTACTCTCGGGGTCTTTGGCTCGATTGTCGTTCTCAGAAACGTGAGTGAAGATGCGCAGCGGTTTCTTCTCGCTCGATTCGATAAGTTTCATGCTTGAGTGATATTCCCAGGCGCCAAGCGGGTATTTGGCCTCCTCGGACGCGTCGTCATCCTGCTGATCAACGAACGTGCCGGAATAGGCGAGCACGCGACGGAACAGGTCGGGTCGAAACCAGGCCATGCTCAACGCCGCCGCGCCGCCCGAACTGCATCCGAGCACAGCCCGGCCCCATGGATTTGAAGTGAACGCCAGCTTCGGATAGGAGGCTTTGATTTCCGCATTCGCCAGCACCGTCGGAAACACCTCGTCATTGATGAAGCGGGCGAGCCGGTCGGACATGGTGTCGTATTCGAGACCGCGCTCGCTGTTCTTGCCGTCGTTCCCGCCATTTTCGACGGCGACCGCAATGAAAGGCGGCAACTGGCGATTCGGATCCTTGGAAATGGTGAGGTTGTCGAGCGCATTGCGGACGAGCTTCATCTGTCCGGGACCGTCGTGAATGACGAGAACGGACGACGGGATGCCGTCCTTGTAGGCCGCCGGCACATAGACAAAAACTTTCCTTTCTGTTCGCACCGCCTTCTTCGCCGGTTCCAGCGTCGTGTCGTCGCCACGGAAGATCTTGCTGTCGGCGAGCCGCATGGTGAATTCAAAGTATCTGCCCTTGGGATTACCGAGGTCGGTGAGATCGCGGTCGATCTTGTATTCCGGCCCGATGGTGAACTTACCATCGCCTTCCGAGCCGGGATTTTCCGAGTAGGCGCGAGGGGCTGTTGTCATGCAGCCAGGAAGTCCCAGCAGCCCAATGAGACAAAAACAAAGTGAGATTGATTTCCTGCAGGTGCTGTTCATGGGCGATTACTATTTCAAAAGTTGAAATGATGAAAGCTGAAACGCTGACGCTGTGGTTTGATAGTTTCCTCAATCCGAGGTCGCGAATACACTTCCACCCATGATTTGCTGCTGCCCTGCAGGTTTGACCTCTCCATCTTTGCCGACCTCACTCATCCGGAGTTGATTGACCATATTCGCCGCGCCGGCGTGGTGTTTTATGAGCGGACGCCGGCTGAAATGAAACGTTGATTTGTGAACGAAGCCGAGATCGGAGGGCTTGTTGTTTGCGCCGTGAAACATGCTCCAGACAAAAGCTGGTGCAAAGGTTGCCTCTCACTCTGAAGAATCGCCTCAAGGAGCCACCGACAGCTTGCTCCATCGCCAGGACTGGCGCATGATCAACCACGTGTTCGCTGCGCAGCATCTGGCCTTCGCTGTTGAAGTGCTCGACGCCTCGTTCATTTTTCTCGGAATGGCAGGCGCAGGCTGGCTTGCCTTTTGGTTCAATCATCGAAGGCAGTCTCACGCAGCTTACGAATTGAAATTGATGATGGGGCTGACGGGCTATGCCGTCCTGGCGAGTTTCTTCGGTCATTACTTTGGTCCGTTCATGCCCTTTCTAATTGGCGTGGAAGCGTTCGGTGTCGCACCGGTTCTTTCCAACACATTCAGCCACGCCTCGGTCTCGTTCTTGACGGCGTTTCACTCCAGAGGTTCGCCCCATCCGGATCTCTCCGGTGCCCGGCATGCTCGGAAAGTTGGTCGCATTGACGAAGCCATCGATATGGCGCTGACCGAACTGAAGAAGGACTCCGGCCACTACGAGGGAAATTATCTGCTGGCGGAGATCTATTGGGAACGGCGTGAAACATACGCGTCATTCTTCTGCCTGGTGCGGATTCTCGATAATCCAAAATGCACCACAGATCAGCGGCACCGTATCCGACAAGAGTTCGATAACGCCCTGTCCCTGGCCAGGCAGCACGGCTGGGTTCCTCCAAACGCGACTGAAGAACAGATTCGGAAATCTCTGCCGACAAAACTCAGGCGACGAGAGAATTGACCCATCGCGGCTGGACAGCAAATTTTCCGGTTGCTGCCCTGCCACGATTTGGAGATTGCGATTCCGAAAAAAGAAGGGCGCACTGGCACCACAAGCCAATGCGCCCACAAGACCGACCATCGTCCGACTACTTTCCAGCAGCCGTGTAATTCTTGGCCGCCTCGGCCCAGTTCAACACATTCCACCACGCTTTGAGATAGTCTGGCCGGCGATTCTGATACTTGAGATAGTAGGCGTGCTCCCAAACATCGCAGCCGATGACAGGTTTGCCCTCGCAGCCAGCGATGGCTTTGCCCATGAGCGGATTGTCCTGGTTCGGCGTGGAGACGATTTCCAGCTTGCCGCCGTTGACGACGAGCCAAGCCCAGCCACTGCCGAATCGCCCGACACCCGCTGCTTCGAACTTTTCCTTGAACGCATCGAAGCTACCGAACGCGGCGTTGATGTCGTCCGCCAGTTTGCCGGTCGGAGCGCCGCCTGCGTTTGGAGCCATGAGCTTCCAGAAGAATGTGTGATTCCAATGGCCGCCGCCGTTGTTGCGCACGGGACCGCGAATGTTATCCGGCACGGAAGCGAGATCGGCGATGAGAGCGTCAATCGACTTCGCTTCAAGCGCGACGTTGCCGGCGATGGCCTTGTTCAGGTTCGTGACGTAGGCGTTGTGATGTTTGCCGTGATGAATCTCCATCGTTTGCGCATCGATGTGAGGTTCCAGTGCTTCTTTGGGATAAGGTAGAGGGGATAGTTCGTGAGCCATAATGTTCAGAATTGGTGTTTGATGTTGTCCAAGCCGCCGGAAGTCTGCATTTCCAGCGGCGACGAAACCTAGCAAACACTTCGCACCGGGACAAGCGAGCCTTTTTCAATTTAGCAATGTTTACAAGATCGTGTCCTGATCTTGTTCTTAATCGTGATCATAATCGCGAAGCATGGAGATTAAGAGATCGAGCAGGAGCAAAGATTAATACGTTCCCGATTGCAACAGTGCTTTGACGCTTGGCCCAACTTTCCTTACTGTTCAAGAAACGTCCCTTGAAACCACGCTCTAAAATGAAACGCCTGATCATTCCCCTCTTCATCTCAGTCTGCTGCATTTCAACATCCGTTCCAGCCGTAGATCACGACAGCATTATCACACCCGGTGCCACAGTTCAGAAGCTCGCCGCCACATTCGAGTTTACTGAAGGCCCCGCTGTTGACCGGCGCGGCAACGTTTTCTTCACCGATCAGCCCAATGATCGCATCATGAAATGGAATGCCGCGGACGGGACGATTACTACCTTCAAGCAGCCGGCCGGACGCGCGAATGGAATGTACTTCGACCGGAAAGGCAACCTGCTCGCGTGCGCCGACGAAAAGAACGAGCTGTGGTCCATAGCGCCGGATGGGAAGGCCACGGTCCTCGTTGAGAATTACCAAGGCAAGCTGCTCAACGGTCCGAACGATGTCTGGGTGCGGCCTGACGGAGCGCTCTACTTCACCGACCCGCTCTACAAGCGGCCTTACTGGAAGCGCGGCCCGATGGAGCAAAGTGGCGAACACGTTTACTTCCTGTCGCACGATCACAAGACTCTCATCCGCGTGGCGGACGACTTGAAGCAGCCGAATGGAATCATTGGAACTCCAAATGGGAAAACTCTCTACGTATCGGACATTGGCGCGAGAAAGACTTACGCCTACAACATTCGCAAGGATGGTTCATTGGAGAACAAACGCTTGTTTTGCGAGCTGGGCTCTGACGGCATGACCATCGACAACAAGGGCAATGTTTACCTCACCGGCAAGGGCGTGAGCGTCTTCGATCGCACGGGCAAGAACATTGAACACATTGACATCGCAGAGCCGTGGACCGCCAACGTGGCTTTCGGTGGAGCAGATCGGCGGACGCTTTTCATCACCGCAAGCAAGAGCGTTTACACCCTTCGAATGCAGGTCAAAGGCATCACCAAATAGGCCCCGCCATGAGAAACCAACTTTCCCTCTTTCTGGCCACGACTCTGACCGCGTCCGCCTGTTATTGTTCCGGCCAGCAACTAGTAAACGGCCGCAAGTCGCTCGTGTTCGAGAATCCCGCCGCTCGTCTGGTGGTCGATGTTTCTGGTGGTGCCATCGGCGATTTCCGTTTCAAGGGTGAAGAGTTGAATCCTTTGAACTGGGCCACTCCGAAGCCGGGCGACACTGCGGTTCGCGGTTTCGGGCATTTCCTCTGTCTTGACCGCTGGGGCCCGCCATCAGATGCCGAGGGCTCACGAGGTATGCCTTATCACGGCGAAGCGGCGAACGTCGAGTGGCAGGTTCTGCGCGACGTCACGACTCGGGAGGGACTGATCGAAAGCGAGATGGCGGCAAAGCTTCCGATGGCCGGCTTGTCAGTGCGCAGAAAGATCCGCATGTCAACGACGTCGCCCGTGTTCACGGTTCGCGAAGAGATCAAGAACGAGAACGCTCTCGGACGCATTTACAATGCTGTCCAGCACCCGACCGTTGGACCGCCGTTTCTAAACGAAAGCACGCTGATCGATTGCAATGGACGCCGCGGCTTTGCCCAGGGAGGAACATTGCCGACTCCAGAGGAACCCTCCTTTTTCTGGCCGCAAGCGCTGAATCAAGATGGCCAGTCCGTGAACTTGCGCCATTTGACCGGCGACCCAAATCCCAATGTCGTTTCCTACGCCATCGAAGATGCTTACGGCTGGGTCACTGCGGCGACTCCATTGAGTGGGCTCTTGATCGGATACGTTTGGAAGACTTCCGACTACCCGTGGGTGAGTCTCTGGCGCGATGTCGGCGATGGCAAGCCCGCCGCGCGCGGACTTGAATTTGGAACCACCGGACTCCACCAGCCGTTTCCGATCCTGGTCAAAAAAGGCCGCATCTGGGACCGGCAATTGTTCGAACACCTCGACGCCGGAGAAACCACCACCAAGAGCTACACTACGTTTCTGCTCAAGATTCCCAGAGACTTCGCGGGAGTGGAGTCGATCAAAGTATCCGCGAACCGTTTGCTCGTACGAGAGCGGTCTGGAGGAAAGCCGCGTGAATTCACCATCGAGACGGCAGGCTTGTCGCCTAACTGAAGTGAACTCTGCCAGAATCCCTGGTGTTGAGGTTATGACGACCAAATCTCTAATGTTCTCCTTTTCCACGTTGCGATTCTTATTTCGCGCCACAGTGTTGATGTCCTTCGGCATAGCCCTCCATGGGAGTGCCGCCGAAGTGCCTTTACTGAAATCTGAACTCATCTTCCCGCTCGAACACTGGCACAACCACGGATCCTGCATCGTCGAGGGACCAAATGGTGATCTCGTAGTCTGCTGGTTTCACGGTTCGGGCGAACGCAAGGCGGATGATGTCAAGATCGAGGGGGCACGGAAGCATCATGGCGGCAAGGCGTGGAGCCCGCGTTTTACCATGGCAGACACTCCAGATTATCCAGATACGAACTGTTCCATGTTCATCGATCCGCAAGACCGCCTATGGCTTCTCTGGCCGACGATCCTTGCCAACGAATGGCACACGGCGCTGATGAAGTATCGAGTTTCGTCGGATTATCGCCGCAATGGTCCACCGAAATGGGAGATCAGCGAGGTGCTGCACGTTTCTCCGGGGGAGGAGTTCGTCACGACGGTGAATCGTTACGTCGATGAAATGACCGCCAGGTTCCCGAACGAGCCTTGGGCTTCGGAGAACCCCGAACGTGCCACGCGCTTTCTCGCTGAGTTGCGCAAGCAAGCAGCAGACAAGTTGACCCGCCGCCTGGGTTGGATGACGCGCGCGCACCCAATCGTGCTCGATGGGAAACGATTGATCGTCCCGCTTTACTCAGACGGCTTTTCTTTTTCTCTGATGGCGATCACGGATAACTGGGGCCAGTCATGGCACACGAGCACGCCGCTCTGTGGTCCAGGCAACATCCAGCCAAGCATCGTCCAAAGGAAGGACGGTTCTCTCTACACGCTCATGCGGGACAACGGCCCTCCTCCGAAGCGTCTCCATTGGAGCGAATCCAAGGATCGCGGTGAAACGTGGAGTCCCGTTCTCGACAGCGATCAGCCGAATCCAGGTTCAGGTGCCGAGATCATCAAGTTGCGGAACGGGCATTGGGCACTCATCGGCAATGATACTGAGCGCGGTCGCCACAGTCTTGCGGTGCAGATTTCGGATGACGAAGGCCGCACCTGGAAATGGAAACGGCATTTGGAAAAGGATACAGCGGGAGACAACGCCGGATCCTACCATTATCCGAGCATCATGCAGAGCAGAGACGGATCACTCCACGCGAGCTATAGCTTCTTCATCGGTGAACGCGGACTCCCCAAGGACGATCAAGGCCACACCGCTCACAAATCCATCAAGCATGCGCACTTTAACGAAGCTTGGGTTATAAGCGGCTTGAACCGCTAGCCCCTCAAGCCGAAGCGCCTTTGAGCGCTCATTGCTTTCAGGGCAATTCAAACCTGTGCGGGAAACTGGAGCTTGAAGGTCTCGCTACGCTTTCAGGAGCTCCATTACCTTCGCAACAGCTTCCTCCGATTTGGTTGGAGTTAAAGCGCCGCCGCGAATTTTGATTTCCACTTCGCCATTCGCTAGCGACTTCTCGCCGATGCCAACGCGAATTGGAAATCCAACCAAGTCCGCATCCTTGAATTTTACCCCGGGACGATCATCACGATCATCGATGATCACATCCACGCCCCTTTCCGTAAGGTCAGCGTAGATTTGCTCGGCCAGCTTCATCACCGCACTCTCTGGAGCAACAGCCAGCGGCGTGATGCACACGGTGTATGGCGCGACGGACTTGGGCCAGATGATGCCGTCCTTGTCGTTGCACTGCTCGATAATGGCCTGCATGGTGCGCGTGACGCCAATGCCGTAACAGCCCATGACAGCAGGCCGGCGCTGGCCGTCCTCGGCCAGGAAAGTCGCGTTGAGTGGAATGCTGTATTTGGTGCCGAGCTTGAAGACGTGGCCTACCTCGATGGCCCGTCGAATCTTCAGAGCTTTCGCGCATTTCGCGCAAGGTTCGCCTGCGCCGACGGTACGAAGGCCGCACCATTTAGTCACCTTGATGTCGCGTTCGATCGAGACGTTGCGGAAGTGAAAACCATCTTCGTTCGCGCCGGTGGTCATGTCATTCGCACCCTGCAGGCGCTCGTCTGCGAGCACATCCCAGCCGGACGGAACATTGGCGACCGCGCCAAGCGAACCGGGCATGGCCCCGAGACTCGTGAAGTGAACCATGTCGGCCGGATTCTTCACGTCAGCAGGACGCACCTGCACCGCGCCGGTCTGAGCCATGAGTTTGGTTTCGTTTAACTGGTCGTCGCCTCGAATCAAAACCAGGAGCGGCTTGCTGTCGGCAATGAAAACGAGCGTTTTGATCTGACGGTTGGCAGGGACACTGTAGGGGGCCTTGCTCAAAGCCTCGATCGTGACAACTCCTGGCGTGGAAAACTTTTCAATGGCCGCGCCGATTTCGCGAGGAGCGGTCTTGGGAATGCCACTGATGGCCTTCTCGATATTCGCCGCGTAACCGCAGGCTTCGCAGTAAACGACTTCGTTCTCGCCCGTTTCCGCCGGCACCATGAATTCGTGTGAGTAGTTGCCTCCGATGATGCCAGTGTCCGCTTCGACAGGGAAATTCTGCACGCCGCACCGGTCGAAGATGCGTTTGTAGGCATCGTACATCTTGTGATAGCTCACCATCGCCGCCTCATCGCTCACATCGAAGCTGTAGGCGTCCTTCATGATGAACTCCTTGGCACGCATGAGGCCGAAGCGTGGACGGATTTCGTCGCGGAACTTCACGCTGACCTGGTAAAAATTCACCGGCATTTGCCGGTAGGAGTTGATCTCCGCAGCGGCCACGGAAGTGATCACCTCTTCGGCGGTTGGACTCATCACCCATTCCTTCTTGGCGCGGTCGCGCACTTTGTAAAGCGCGTCACGCATCGCTTCGTAGCGCCCGCTGGTTTGCCAGATTTCCGGCGGTTGGAGCGCGGGCATGAGCACTTCCAGAGCGCCAGTCCGGTTCATTTCTTCCCGGACAATCAGCTCAACCTTGCGGAGTGCGCGCAATCCGAGTGGCAGAAAGGTGTAAAGGCCGCCAGCCAGTTTGCGAATCAGCCCGGCTCGCAAAAGGAGCTTGTGCGAGACGATCTCGGCTTCGGCGGGCGTTTCCTTGAGAGTGGGGATGAAAGATTGAGACCAACGCATAGGTGTATAAGGCTGGAGGCGCCAAGACGCCTCCTGTTCGAGGCGATCTGTAAAAGCTACGTAGCCAGTGGAAAAAGCTATTTCACCGTGTTCACGAGCGGTGACAACCCTTGAATCCGCACCTCAAGCCGGTCACCGGATTCGATCGGTCCGACACCGCTGGGCGTGCCAGTCAGAATGATGTCCCCAGGCAGCAACGTCATGTTCGTGGAGATGAAGCTGACCAAGTGAAAGCAATTGAAAATGAGCTGGCTCGTGTTCGAGTTCTGACGGAGCTGGCCATTCTGAAAGAGCTGGATCGTCAGATCATGCGGATCGATCTTCGTTTCGACATAAGGCCCCAGTGGAGTGAAGGTGTCGAACGATTTTGCACGAGCCCATTGGCTCTCACCGGCTTGGATGGTGCGATCACTGATATCTTGCGCCGCCGTATAACCGAAAATGTAACGAGCTGCGGCAGCGGGCGTAACGTTCCGCATCCGCCGGCCTATGACGATGGTAAGTTCCGCCTCGAACTCGGTCCGATGCGACGCAAAGGGAATTTCTACCTTGCCACCATCGGGAATCAACGAGGTCGGTGCCTTGAGCCAGAAAAGCGGCTCCTTCGGCAGAGGTTTGCCACTTTCGCGGGCGTGATCAGCGTAGTTGAGCCCGACGGCAATGATCTTCGAGGGGGCAACCGGAGTTAAAGTCTTGACCCCTTTTAGAGGCACGGGCTTCTTGTCGTACGACGGTGAACCGAAAACGTCTCCTTGGAGGCGAAACAGTTCGCCGTCCACGTATTTCGCGTAAAAGATCTCGTCGCCTTTTTGGAACCGGCCAATTGCTGCCATAGTGTGGCAAAGACGCTATCAAGATCAGGGGCATCATCGCAAGCGCAAAACCTCCGCGATCAAAGGAGTTTAGGAAAGGCCACGATGTTTCCTCACTCCTGCTGCCAGAAAGCCCAAGGCGGCTGCTCCGGTTGGAGTTATCGAATCCCAAGCCGTTCGCGCGCTCGAACGACCCGTTGAACCGCCTCGCCCGTGGTCAATCCTGTCGCGGTTAGATGCCCCATCTTCCGACCGATTCGCGCCTCGCGCTTGCCGTAGAGATGGAGTTTGACCGACGGATCTTCGAGGGCGGCAGACCAGTTCGGCTCGCCTCCCAGCCACAAGTGGCCCAACAGGTTAGCCATCGCGGCCGGAGATCTTTGTTCGATTGATCCGAGCGGAAGACCGCAAACCGCGCGAACCTGCTGTTCGAACTGGCTCGTCACGCAGGCGTCAATGGTTAGATGCCCTGAGTTGTGAGTTCTCGGCGCCAGCTCGTTGACCAGGAGTCGCCCGTCACGCGTCACGAACATCTCCACCGTCAGCAGGCCCACTACATCCAATGCTTCCAAGATTCCGGACGCCAGTTCCGCCGCGTCCCGGGCGAGTCCGGGGAGAATCTGAGCAGGTGCAAATGTCACATCGAGGATGTGATCCGCGTGCGCGTTCTCAAATACTGGAAAGGCGGCAATTTCCCCGCCAGCCGTCCGTGCGGCCACGACGGAGACCTCTTTCTCGAAATCAACGAAGGCTTCATAAATGCCTTCAGCACCTTTCATCGCTTCCAAGGCAACCCCAAGGTCCGCCTCCGACCTCACCTTTGTCTGCCCCTTGCCATCGTAGCCAAAGCTTGCCGTCTTCACGACAGCTGGCAGTCCAAGATCCTTTGCCGCCTGCTCCAATTCTTCCCTCGAAGACACCGCTCGAAAAGGCGTCACCGGAAAGCCGTGGTCCCGCAAAAACGCCTTCTCGCGCAAGCGATGTTGAGTGACGTGCAACACCCGCCCATCGGGCCGCACCGGGGCATATTCAGCCGCAGCCTCGGTCGTAATCGATGGCACATTCTCAAATTCGAATGTCACCACCTGCACGGAACGGGCAAACTCCCGGATCCTGGCCAGGTCTTCGTATGGAGCAGTTACCTCCACGTCACCGATCTGCCCCGCCGGCGAATCGTTCTCTGGCGAATAAATGATGATCCGATACCCCAGCTCGCGTGCCGCGATCGCAAACATCCGCCCCAACTGACCGCTCCCGAGAACACCGATGGTTGCGCCTGGCAATATTGGAGTAGATCCGTTGCCCCGGCTGCCAGTGGACGAAATGTTTATCTGTCGGTCACCCATGTTTCGCAGGCAGGAAAGCGTGTTTCCGGTGAGAGGCAAGCGGCAACTCGCATCCGTTCTTGAATAGGCGCATTCGAGCCCTGCCTTGGAACTACAGCGTTTGTGAAATTTTTATCGAGTCTCGTGGCTTAACACCCCACACTACCGCTCCACACCTATGAAAACAAATTCTCCGCTCTACTCATGTTTCCTCGCCGGCTTGTTTGCGTTCGCCAGCCTCACGCACCACTCCGAGGCTCAAGATGCCCTGCGTTTGCAACCTGGAACCACCCAAGTCGCGTCAGTGGAAGGCATCATCGAATATGCCATGCCCAACGGCTTGCGCGTCCTGCTTTTTCCAGATCCTTCACGGCCAATCATCACGGTGAACATCACTTACAAGGTCGGCTCGCGTCACGAGGATTACGGCGAGAAAGGCATGGCGCATCTGCTGGAACATCTCGTGTTCAAGGGCACGCCCACGCATCCGAACATTCCTGAGGAACTCACCAAACACGGCGCGCGAGCCAACGGCACGACGTGGTTCGACCGGACCAATTACTATGAAACATTCGATTCCACGGAAGAGAACCTGCGCTGGGCGCTTGGCCTCGAATCAGACCGGATGGTGAACTCGTTCATCGCCAGAAAGGACCTCGAAACTGAGTTCAGCGTTGTGCGCAACGAGTATGAGAGCGGCGAGAACAACCCCGCCAATGTCCTTAACAAGCGCATGCTCGCCACTGTTTTCCAATGGCACAACTACGGACGCGACACCATCGGCGAGAAGTCCGATATCGAGGGTGCTCCCATCGAACGTTTGCAGGCCTTCTACCGGAAGCACTATCAACCGGATAATGCTGTGCTCCTTGTGGCCGGACACCTTGATCCGCAGAAGACGCTCGATCAGGTGAAGGCATTCCACAAAGGCATTTACGGCGCGGACCACGCCACGGCCGCCGTGGTGGGTGACTTCGCTGCCGCTGAGATCGAGAAGATCCTGCGCGAATCCTTCGGGGATTGGAGCAGCCCCGTGAAATACGAACGCATCCCGGAGGATTATCAACCCGTCGCTGCCCGCACCGAAACCATCCCGACGCCGGACAAAGCCAACGCGGTCTATCGGGCGGGATATGGTTTCGCGATGCGCGACGATGATCCCGAGTATCCGGCACTGACCGTCGGCGGCTACATCGTCGGCGGCGGTTTTCTCAACTCACGCCTCGCCACCCGCATCCGGCAAAAGGAAGGAATCAGCTATGGAGTCGGCGGCAGATTTAGTGCGAGCCCGCTCGACAAAGATGGAAACTTTACGGCGAGCGCGATCTACAACCCGGAAAACGTCACCAAACTGGAAACAGCCTTCCGCGAAGAAATTGAGCGGGCCGCCAAGTCCGGCTTCACGGAGGAGGAACTTGTAGCTGCCAAATCCGGCTGGCTGCAATCCAGGAAGGTTCAACGTTCCAGCGACTCCACCCTGGCGCAAAGCCTCAGCAGTTATCTCCACTATGGCCGCAACTTCCAATGGGATGAGCAGCGCGAAGAAGCCGTGCGGAACCTCACCGTCTCGCAAGTCAACAACGTGATCGGCAAGCGGCTCGACTACTCGAAAATGATCATCGTGAAGGCGGGTGACTTCAAGAAGTCCGCTGCTCCTTGATGTGTGGTTTCTGAAGGTCCGGGAGAAACCATGTGAGCAATCCGATCAACGGCAGATATGAGCAGACGGACACCACAAACTCGATGCTGGTCGCATCCGCCAGTTTCCCCAGCACGGCTGATCCAATCCCTGCCAGCCCGAAGGCCAGGCCGAAAAAGAGACCCGCGATGAGGCCAACCTTCCCTGGCAGCAGCTCCGTGGCATAGACCAGGATCGCCGGAAACGCGGAGGCCATTATTGCGCCTATGACCACTGTGAGTATCGCGGTCCAGAAAAGACTGGCATAAGGGAGAATCAGAGCGAATGGAGCGATGCCCAGAATCGAAAGCCAGATGACCTGTTTGCGCCCAATGCGATCCCCGAGGGGCCCTCCTGCCAGTGTTCCAACGGCTCCCGCACCAAGGAACAGAAACAAGTAGAGTTGAGATTGCTGCACGGAAACGCCAAACCGGTGCATCAGGTAGAAGGTGTAATAGTTCGTCATCGATGCGAGATAGAAGAACTTGGAAAACATCAGGAGCAGGAGGACGCACAATGAGATTGCCACCTTGACGCGGCCCACGCTTTCGCGTCTCCCAGCCGGTCGCGCACCGCGGCGGGCTGAGTCCGTGAGATGTTGCTGATACCAGCGCCCCACGTTCCTCATGATGATCATCCCGGCGAGGGCGAGCGCGCTGAACCAGAGGATGTGACGTTGTCCGTAGGGCACAATGATCCATGCGGCAAGCAGCGGGCCGAGCGCCGTTCCAGCATTCCCACCCACTTGAAAAAGGGATTGAGCAAAGCCATGCCTGCCGCCCGAGGCCAGGCGAGCCATCCTCGATGATTCAGGATGGAAAACCGCCGAACCCAACCCGACCATTCCCGCAGCCATCAGCACCGCCGGATAGCTGGGCGCGAACGCAAGCAGGATCAACCCGCACCAGGTCACTCCCATGCCGAAGACGAGCGAGTAGGGCCTTGGATACTTGTCTGTGTACAAGCCCACGACCGGCTGAAGAACCGATCCTACCATCTGGAAAGTGAGCGTGATCAGTCCGATCTGCGTGAAGTTCAGATTGAAGGACTCCTTCAGGAGCGGATAGATGGCCGGGATCAACGCCTGGATGGAATCGTTTAGAAGATGACAGAAACTCAACGCGAACAAAATCGCCATCGCCGAAGTTTCGGCTTCGGCGGAAGCCGATGTCGTTCGTGATCCTGGTTGCGGAGTATTGAGTTGAGTTTGGGGCAAAAAAAAAGCCCTGCTTCCTTTCGGGAGCAGGGCGGGGACAGTGTTGATCAGTTACTCTCGCGCGCGCGGCTCCCGGCTTACCCAAATAATCAGGTGCGCCACAGGACACTTGGCAGCGGCTTTAATAGCAAGGACAGGGACAATGGCAACAATCGGCGCCACGCAAGCGGCGCTCGCTACAAACTGTGATGTGCCATTCAAGTTCATCAGACAGGCCGAGAATACCGGGCTGCCTTCCTGCCGCAAGCCGATTCACGTTCAGGCAAGGTTCAGGTCACGGCATTTCGCCGGGCTTGGGGATGTGAGTGCGGCGGCGTGAGTTGAAGATTTTCCTAGACACAAGGTGTCTAAAGCCCCACCTTTGAATGGGATGAAATCTCCCACGAATGCTTCTGTTGGCCCTTCGGCGCCACGACTTACC
>SIBF01000128.1 GCA_009695275.1 Pedosphaera sp.
GATCCAAAACAGTTTGTTCATCGGGCGAGAGTGGCCTGCGTTTATTTCCAGACATCCGCGAAGTCTAAAAAAGTTCGGGATGAATGTCCCGAAAAATCGTTCAACCTCCTCGCCCCCATAACGCACCTCAGCTCAACGGGCGCTTCCTAGCGACTCACCGGTCGAGCACGAATTGGAACTTATGAAGGCTACGGCCTGAAAATCAGGCGAGCGTACAGGTAGGCGATCAATTCGCCAGTAACCTCCCTGAATCCATCACTGGTCTTCCACCAATTTCTTTCCGGTGCGCGATTCGAGATGATCCCGATGCGACACTCGTCGCCAAAGGAAAGTTGATACAGCAGGCGGGTTCTTCTTCCGTGAGCACCCGATGTGAAAACATCGAGAGCATGCACGTCCTTCTGAGACTTCAGCCATTCCTTCACAGCAAGTGTTGTGGTGAAGGTGCGATCACGAATGATCTCCGGGGAAGGTAACACGATCAGCTTGTCCTCCGGGAATCCGTCACGCCGCAGTCTTTCGCCCGCGAGTTCAGCAAAAGTGCGCGCCTGGGACATGTAACTTGCATGATTGATCCACCAGCCGGTGACCACCATGCGATCATAGAGCCCATCGCGGAAGTGCTTCGCCGCATCTTTGAGGGCTTCGTCTGAAATCCAGCCTTCGACAACGAGAACGCGAGCGCCCACAGACTCGGATGGCGAAAGGAATCCTGGCAGGCCCAGCATTGTGGCAATTGCGATGGCACTGCCTGCCAGAAGGAGCACGATCCACCCTCGCAACGTCGGCACCCACACGAGACGCTGCTTGAAGCAACTTAAAAGAGCCACACCGGGAATGATGGAAGAGGAAGGCAACGGCTCAAGAGAATTCGGATCATCCGTGCCGTCCTGCGACACTCAGAATTCGCTCATTCAATTTCGAAAGATGGCGAACCGAATCTGGGTGGAAAGGCGCCCGATTGACTCATCGAGAGGCACGATCACTGACAGGCGCTTTGACCTCAGGGCGGCCAGCCGCCGTTCTTGGTGGAAGGGCAGTACCATGCGTCATTCGGGCCGTCAAAAGCGGGAGTGGCGGGCCAGACTGTCGTGCCGGCGTACTGCCGCGTGAACCACTTGGAGAACTTCATTGCGTATGCGCGTCCTGAAAGATCACCGAACGTGGCGATGCCGTTGGCATTCTCGGTCTGATTCTTGGCCTTCCTAGAATTCGCATGGCGCTGTGAGATTCCTTCGAAGGGCGAGCTGCCCACGTCATTGAAGAGGAATGCATCCTGTTCAGAAGGCGCCTCCCACATCAACATGCCCGTGGGTCTCATGTCGGTGAGTTTGAATCTCGATAGAGCGTCAGGTTTGTCGCTGGTGGTAAACGCCACGCTCGAGCCGTTCCATAGATAACTGGTGATCTTGATGTTCCGGCGTTTGTAATCCGCCGCCGCCTTGCCACCCGAACGTTCCGCAAAATCCCTCGGGCATGTGAGCACACGCTCATTGCCGATGTAATTGCCGAGCTGACTGCGCTTGAAGAAAGCGACCTGATTGGTCCAGATAGTGTTGTCCGCCTTGCCTTCGCCATTAGGCATTCCCCTGGCTGTGCACCACGAGTCGCGCTCCGCACAATCGCCCCAGCTTGCGTAAGGGATGTAATCATTGTTGTCTCCAGCGAAGACTGTCGCGGCCAGCACTACTTGACGGATGTTGTTCAAGTCATTTGCCAGCAGTGCCCGGTCCTTCGCTTTGCTCAATGCGGGCAGCAGCATTCCGGCGAGAATGGCGATGATGGCAATAACCACGAGAAGTTCGATCAAAGTGAATGCTCGATAGAGGCGGGTCGAAGTCCCGTGTATTACTGTCATGGACAGGGTTTTCATAGGAAGCGAGGGTCAATGTGCGGTCAGTGTAAGCGCCTGGTCGTTGCAATCAAGCCTCGTTTTTAATCCGCCCGGTGTAGTTTCCCGTGTGCGCCCATCACATCATCCCGGTAGTAGGTGATTGACCGCATGGCCGGTGTGCGTTGAAAGTATCGGCAAGGACAGTCCATTGAACGTCCGTGTTATGCTCGATTTCAAATTTATCTGCCAGCACTGCGGCCAGAAGTTGCGTTGTGACGTGATCATGAGTGGCATGCAGATCACGTGTCCGGCATGTAAGGGGACATTAATCGTTCCACAGCCTCCACCCGAAACTGCGGATGCACCAACAGTGGCGGTGCCCAGGAGGGAAGCGCCGCCGAAAGTCACGCATGTCGATCCGCCAGCGCGGGCGAGCGGTGCTGGCACTGCGGCTCCACCCGCTCCCAGGGAACCAGCGGTGAGTGCGCCACCTCCAAAACGGGAGTCAGCATCAGGCGGAAGCCGCGCCGCCAGTTCAGCCGGTGTTGATTTCTCGAATTCCGGACTGGCAGTGGCATCTCTCGTGAGTGCTTGCACTGTCGCGGGTTTCCTTCCAGCGATCATCTGCGGCCACCTGGCCAAACAGGAGCTGCGGAAAAATCCTCATCGAGGTGGAGGAGGGTTTGCGACAGCGGGGTTGGTGCTTGGATATATTGGCGCGGCGGTAGCAATCGCGGCGTTAGTTTTCTGGTTGACTTCATCACGTGATACCGGGCCGGTCGTTGTCGGATTTGATCGCAGTCAGGCTGCCGATAATCCGTTCGCAGTGGGGGCGCGAATGCGAGCAGCGGAGGCAGGGCGGCCATTCGGTGAATTCGACGAACCCGCGACTGTTTCGTTCGTCAACTTTGAGGGAGCAGGCAAGGATCGCTCCATAAAGGTTCGAATTGCCAATCACGCCGACAAGCCAATTCGATCCTTGGACATGAAGTTGAATTTCCAAAACAATGCGGGCGTTGTCCTCGCGCGAGCCAATACATCGAAGAGCGCCAGGCCGTTCCTGGTAAATACGGCAACCACGGTCGAGGTAACCTTGAAGGTGGATTCGGTTCCGGATCGCGCCGACTCCGCGGCAATTTCCCTGGCACGCGCCGAGTACGCCGACGGCACGGAATGGAAGAGGCCCCAGTAAGTTATTTGAGAATTCGCTTCACCGCTCTCAAGAGGGCGTCGGTTTCGCGATCTGTTCCAATCGTGATTCGAATGAAATCGCGCACTTCCGGATAGCTAAACCATCGCACAAGGATTTTGTGCATCCTCAACTCTTCGAGCCAACGTTGAGCTGTCATTGTTGGCGGACGGACTAGAATGAAATTCGCCTGGCTTGGCAGCACCTTGAAGCCGAGCGTGCGCAATTCGCGCGACAGCCGGTTGCGAGTCGAGATGATGCGCTTGAAATTTGCCCGGTAATACGGCAACGCGGCGAGTGTCGCCTCGGCGGCGATCTGGCCGAGACCATTGACGTTGTAACTATCGCGGATCTTGTCCAGTGCGGCGATCAAATCGGGGTGTCCGATAAGGTAACCGATGCGCTGGAAACACAACGAGTACGCCTTGGAGAAGGTACGAGCGACAAGGACATGCGGAAACTTCAGAGCCAGACTCAACGCATTTTCTTCCGCGAAATCGACGTAAGCTTCATCCAGCACCACGACGCCTTTTTGCAGCCGGCAAATTCGCGACAACTCTTGTGTGGTGTAAGCCCGGCCACTTGGAGCGTTGGGGGTTGTGATGAAGGTGAGAGCAGCTTCTAAGTCAAAGCGGCTTCCGCTCAATGACCTGCGGGGATGCGGGAGTGCAAATCCTGCGCCAAGCGGCACAGGATTGGGATATGCACCGTGAATGGCAGCCAACACTGGATAGAGCGAATAGCTAGGCGTGAAGTACTGAACGGTGGACTTGGAAAAGGGGTTCCGTGGCTCAGACGAGAGAGATCGGAAGGGAACGCACGGCTCGACAAATGCCCGGGTGGTCAGCGCCAATAATTCATCGGAGCCGTTTCCTACCATGATGTTTTCCGGTTTGCAGTCGTGGAGTTCCGCAAGTCTCTCGCGCAGTCGCTGCGCCGTCGGATTTGGATACAACCGCAACCGTCCGTCCGTGGCCTTCCGGACTGTTCTTAATACTTCTGGAGAAGGTGGATAGGGATTCTCGTTTGTATTGAGCTTGATGAGCCGCTTGATCTTCGGTTGCTCGCCGGGCACGTAGGCTTGCAAAGCTTGGATGCCTAGTCGGATCAAGGAGGTTGGATTTGGAATTGCGTTGGCGTTTTGGCTCATCTGATCGCGGATTGATCAATGGGAAGCATCTGCATTGAACGTGCCCACGGTTCGGGTAACTACCGTTTCGATGCGCGTCGCACATTCGCGCGGATGGCCGCCGATCGACCATGAGCGTCGAGCCCCTCCAATTCGGCAAATTTCTGGACTTGAGTGACGGACTTTTCCAAGGAGCTTCGGGTGTATTCCACCATGCTGGTTCGTCGCTGGAATTGATCCACGGTCAACCCGGCGAAAGACGTTCCGCAGCCCCCCGTCGGCAGAGTGTGACTTGGCCCCGCTACGTAATCCCCCAGAACGGTTGGCGACCAGGAGCCAAGGAAAATGGCCCCAGCTGTGTGAATCCTTTGTGAAATTTTTCCGGGATTGCGTGTCATCACTTCGCAGTGCTCAGGTGCTAGCCGGTTTGTAAGCTGGATCGACTCTTCGAGTGATTTTGTCTGGATGAGCCAGCCGTTGTTTGTGAGCGCGCGGTCGATGAATTCCCGGCGCGAAAGCGTTGGCATCTGAACCGCGATTTCCTTGTCCACAGCTTTGATCAGCTTCGCTGAAGGTGTTACCAGCCAGACACGTTCGTGACCGGAGCCATGTTCGGCCTGGGCAAGCAAATCGGCGGCAATGAAACGTGGATTGGCTGAATCGTCTGCCAGCACCAGCACTTCACTGGGCCCTGGAAGAAGGTCAATCGAGACGTGTCCAAATAACAATCGCTTGGCT
This sequence comes from Pedosphaera sp., assembly GCA_009695275.1. GTDB lineage: Bacteria > Verrucomicrobiota > Verrucomicrobiia > Limisphaerales > F1-12-MAGs170 > F1-120-MAGs170. Next base: position 4,891 of record SIBF01000128.1, read on the forward strand.
GCCACCACGTAAGCGTTGCCTGGTCCGAAGACTTTTTGAACTCGCGGAACAGTCCCGGTTCCAAGCGCCATTGCCGCAATCGCTTGTGCGCCGCCAACGCGATAGATTTCAGTGGCTCCGGCACGATTGATCGCAAAGAGCAACGCGGGGTTGATCTCGCCGGATACTCCTGCGGGCGTGCACACCACGATCTCACGGCAGCCAGCAACTTGCGCGAGGACAATCGTCATGAGGGCCGTGGACACCAACGGAGCGGTACCACCTGGAATGTAGATTCCGACTCGCGAAAAGGCGTTGAATTTCTCACCAACCTTCGCACCTTGATCATTGCGAACGGACCAGCCTTTCCGCATGGAACGTCGCGCAAATGCGGTAATGTTTTTGTGGGCAAACTCAATGGCTTCGCGCAAGTTGACGTCCGCTTTGAGGGACGCTGCCATGAGTTCCGCCGCTGTGATCCCAAGCTGTTCAGCACTCAGTTGTGCGCCGTCGAACCTGGCCGTCAACTCAAGCACAGCAGCGTCACCTCGGCTGCGCACGGCATCGATGATGTCTCTCGCTCGCTGCTCAATAACCGGGTCGAAAAGGCTCGATTGCGCAGCCAGTTTCCCAATCTTTTCTGCATAGTCTGAGTCAGTATGTCGGACGACGTTCATGAGGCGGTGACGCTACGGATTCGGTCCTTAAAAGTCAAAAACGCGCCGACCATAAGCCCTGCGAGCTATCTGAGGGAGTGGCCGCTAGAATCAGAGACTCAATTCGGCGGAACTACATTTGAGTGACCGCTAGTGGCTGCAGCCACAACTGGGTCCGCAGTCGCCGGAATCAAAATCTTCAGCCTCCGGCACGCGTCCGAGTTCGTAAGTCTTGCTGACGTACTGGCCGACGGTCTCCTGCATCTTATGCATCGCCTGCTGGGCATCCATGAAGCCGCGGGAAACGGTATTGCCGAAAAACTCGGAGCGTTGGCGTTCGAAGTCAGCGATCTCTTCGTCGGACAATTTGACGCCTTGCGTTTGATTGTGCTGAAGATGTTCGCCGCGTTCGCTGAGGGACTGGTATTGAGCTTTCGCGGATTCGTCGTTCATGAAAGTCTCAATGCGCTCTCGTATCTCACGGAATTCCGGCTGGTCCATGATAGTCTGGCAAAGTTCACGTGTCTTCTCGATCACTGAATCGGTGGCGATGGTTTGCATAATTTTGAGTAATTGTCCCTGCCGCCGCTTGGTCGTCTCGCAGCGACACTTCGCGGCAGACTAGAACACAGGACGAGATTGAGCGCAAATGATTGTGTTCTGATAAGAGTGGACCCAGCACATCATCATGCGGGCGCCACGGTGTCCGTGAAAATCGACAGCGTCACGGTTCTGGAATACACTGAGCATGAATGAGCTCAGCCGGGAAAAGAGTTTGGAAAGAAGCTTGATCGAGGCACTTTCGCTTTCCAGTCGCACGTCCCTGGAAGCGTCGTTCGCTATAAGAACATTCAAGTTAAGCGGCTGGACTAAACTCGTGTATGAAATCGAAAAACGTCGGAACTCCTTACAAGTGCGTGAGTCGTCTGCCGGAATTACCAGCTTGCTAGAATTTACAATTTACCACAACAAGCTCATTTACAGTAACTTATGAAATACATTGAAGCCAGCAGAACACTTGGCCTGACGACTGCTAAAGTCAGGTCAATGTTCACCTCCAGTCGGAGGTAACAAAGAAAAGAGACGAAACAATAAATAAAAAAACAACGATATGAAAAAAACACTTCTAACAACAATCGCAATCGGGCTTCTGGCGGGTATGACTGCGGCCAATGCAGTCAGTTACACCGACACCGAGTCACTAACTATGGGCAAAGGCAGTCGGACGATCACATTCGATCTAGGGACCGGACCTGTCGATTTAGACAGCGCAACATTTACCATCAACGGCCTAGGTTTTGGCACTTCGACTTTGTTCGGCGGGACGATCATTAGTCCTATTGCCATTAACAAACTCATCTCCTTGGATGCCGCACAGCTTGTCGATTTGGAAGCCGATGGAATAATCAATATTGTCGAGTCATCTAAGTTTGGCTACGCAGGCAGTGCAAAACTGAGTGCAGAGGGAGCTGCTGCCGGCCCCTCACAATTACCCAACAATGTTCCTGACTCCGGTGCTTCTGTCGGCCTGTTGGGTCTCGGTTTGATTGGCCTCGGTGCTCTCCGCCGCCGCCTCTCGTAATCGAACCCTCACAACTAAGTTTCGTCTCTTATGAAGAGCCCGCCGAAAGGCGGGCTCTTTTCTTTTGACACAACGTTCGGCGTTCGTTGATCCGGCTTCAGCATTGCGCCCTTTCTTGTCCCTCGCCAAACTCACTCCATGAACCATTTGATCCGAGCCCGCAGTGTGTTTGACACCGAAATCAAAGGTTTGCGCGCCGTCAGGACGCGACTCGATTCCAGCTTTTCCGCCGCCGTCGAACTGATCGCAGGAGCTTTGTCGCGCAGGAACAAGATCGTTGTGCTTGGGATTGGCAAGTCCGGCAATATCGGCCAGAAGATTGCGGCTACCCTGACGAGCACCGGCAGCACCAGCGTGGTTCTCAACAGTGTGGACGCCCTGCACGGTGATCTCGGCATCATTACTGACGGGGACATTCTGCTCGCCCTAAGTTACTCCGGTGAAACCGAGGAGATGATCCATCTCTTACCGGCTCTTAAGCGGTTTTCGATCAAACTCATCAGCTTGACCGGCAGTCCGAGATCGACTCTTGCCCACCACAGCGATGTCATTCTGAACGTAAAGGTGCCGAGAGAAGCATGCCCATTTAATCTCGCCCCCACTTCCAGCACGACAGCCATGCTCGTGCTGGGTGATGCCCTGGCGATGGCGGTGTTACAAGCCCGTGGTTTTCGCAAGGAAGATTTCGCAAAGCATCATCCCTCCGGTGCCATCGGACGAGCCCTGCTGACGCGGGTCAAGGACATCATGCGCAGCGGCGTGCGAAATGCGGTGGCATCAGAAACTTTAACGGTAAAAGAAGCCTTGCTGGTTATGACGCGGGCCAAATCAGGAAGCGTCTGTGTCGTCAATGCTCGCGGCAAACTCATGGGAGTCTTTACCGATGGCGATCTCCGACGACGAATGGCTGGCGACGAGAATATCCTTTCCAAGCTGCTCCCATCGGTGATGACCCGCCATCCGATCGCCATCCGGGAGGACGCGCTGGCCGTCGAAGCATTGAAAATTTTTGACGAACGGAACATCGATGACTTGATCGTCATTAATGCCAGGAATGAGCCTGTGGGGCTGATCGACTCCCAGGACTTGCCGAAGCTAAAGCTGATGTGAGTGAATCACTCCCGGTTCGAGGCGATTCACACCCAAGAACCGCCTGGCGACAACCAGTCAATCGGCCTCTACCTCAATCGCTCTGCCAACGCTCGTCCGAGTTCGACAGCCTCTTCCGCCATTCCTGTAACTTCACCGGCCCGCCGTTGTTTCCCTTGAAATGACACCGCGCGCAACCTAAGCCTGCCCTCCAATATCTCCCCATACGCGCCAACCGGGCTGAGGCATCCGCCCCCCATCGCTGACAGAAACGACCTCTCAGCCAGCACACATCCATGAGTCGCGGGATCATCCAGGAATTTGCAGACCTCTGCCACAAACTCATCATTTGCCCTCGTTTCAATGCCGAGTGCGGCCTGTCCCACGCAGGGCAACATTTCCTCCGGTGAAAGAGGCACCCCCAGCAGGCCCTCTGGAACACCTTCCCCGCTGATCTTCCCAGAATCTCCGAGCCGAAAACCCAGTCGTTGAAATCCGGCCGCCGCGAGCACCAGCGCGTCCAGTTCTGCGTTTGCGGCAAGTTTACCCAGGCGAGTCCCCACGTTCCCTCGGATGGGCACCGTTTTGAGGTCGGGTCGCATCGCCAGGAGTTGCGCCTGCCGGCGCGTGCTGCTCGTGGCGACGACTGCGCTTTGCGGCAGATCCTTCACGGTTGAGCCCGTCGCCATCCCTCGCCCGATACATGTGATCGAAGCGCCGTCCCGATAGATCAATACATCCCGAACATCGGCACGTTTTGTCACCGCAGCCAGGGCGAGCCCCGGAGGAAGTTCAGTCGGAAGATCCTTCAGACTGTGAACAGCGAGATCAGCCTCACCACTCAAAAGGGCTACTTCCAGTTCCTTCGTGAACAATCCCTTGCCGCCTTCCGGGACGGAACCCGTCGGAGCAAACGCCTGAAGTTTGTCGCCAGTGGTTTTGATGATCTTGAGATCGAACGTCCGGTTCGGAAAAGCAACGCGGCACTGAGCAATCACCATGTTTGCCTGAGCCAGAGCCAGGGCGCTTCCGCGGCTCGCAATTATTACTGCGCGTGTTGAATTGGACATAAAGCGCTGAAGTCAGCCCTGGCCAAAGGCCGGTTTTCCATCGGACATCGGAGCGCCTTTTGAAATTCCCGACAGCAAACTGGCCGCTTTCTCCCGGATGATTGCCTCGCATCGCGCGACTTCTTCGTGTCGTTGCCGGAGGTAACTTTCGGCGATCGCTTGCAGGTCATCAATGTTGTACAAATAAACATTCTCCAGATAATTGACCTCGGGGTCGATGTCCCGCGGCACTGCAATGTCGATCAGCAACAAGGGTCGGTTCCGCCGGATCTTCATCAGCGGCCCCAGCTTCTCACGGTCAACAACGTAATGAGGCGCGGACGTGCTGCTGATGGCGATGTCGATGCGCTCAAATTCACGACCCCATTCATCGAATTGGACCGCACGGCCACCCAGATCCGCAGCCAGTGCCGCCGCCCGATCGAAAGATCTATTCGTGACTACGATGCTTTTGGCTCCACGACTCAACAGCGCGCGAGCCGTCTTCTCGCTCGTGTCACCGGCACCAATGACCATCACATGCCTGTCCGCAAGGCTGGTAAAAATCTTCTCCGCCAGCTCCACCGCGACGGAGCCGACAGAAACGCTGCCGCGTTGAATGTTCGTCTCGGTCCTGATCTGTTTGGCGACATTAAACGCGCGCTGAAAAGCCTTGTTGAGAAGACCTCCGGTGTGTTTGTGCTGCAGCGCCAGTTCGTAAGCTTTCTTGAGTTGCCCGAGAATTTCCGTCTCGCCGAGCACCATCGAGTCCAGACCGGAGGCGACTTTGAAGAGGTGTTCGACGCTATGCGGTTCAGCATGCGAATATATTTCGCCATTCAGCGGCTCGCGATAACTGTGGCAATCGAGAAGGAATTGTTGGAGAGCCATGCAAGCCGGCTGGCGATCCAACACTGTGGCGGCGTAAATCTCAACTCGATTGCACGTCGAGAGGATTACGCCCTCTTTCGCAAGGCCACTTTCGCGAAGGTTTTGCAACGTGACGGGAATCGCGTTCTCAGCAAAGGCAAAGCGCTCCCGGACGGTCACGGAAGCAGTGCGATGATTCAGCCCGACAACGACAATGGGCATGTTTATGAGGGCGGGTTCTTCACAGCGTCAGTCGAGCATGTGCCGCACTTTTCCATTTTCGAGTTAGCCATGAAAAGATTCACCCTAATTTTGCTGATGAATCGCTGATGCGAGGTTTGTGCCCCAAAACGTCAGGAGTATGAAAGCGAAGCTTGCCACGGCTCCCCAGGCGAAACGCTTGCCTCGCTGCGAACCAGCCCAGCGCATGGCAAGCAAGCCAAAATAGACTGCCCAGACCAGTGCCGACCAGACCACTTTCAGATCTCCCGAGAACATTGAGCCACCCTTTTGCCGGAGTGTGTAAGCCCCCAGGATCAAACCAATTGTCAGCAGGACGAATCCCGACGCCATCAATCGACCGATCACCTTTTCCAAGCGCTCCATTGGCGGTAGCAAAGAAAACACCGCCCGGAGCTTGTGGAATTTCAAGTTGTGTTCTTGCGTGAGGTACATTGCGCCCGCCACCGAGCCGAGCCCGAAAGCGCCATACGCCAGCAAGATCAATGCAGCGTGCAGACTCTGCCAGCCGGTGAACTCAGGCTTTGGACCATGATGCCGGTCCAATTCAGGGAACAGGGCGAAAACCCCCATGGCAAACAACACCGGCGAGGCGAAGGCACCAAGAAACCGCAGCCGTGACCAGGCACCGATCACCAGATATGAAATCACGATTGTCCAGCCGATGAACGTCATCATCTCGTAAAGATTGTTCACTGGACATTGCTGGAGATTGAAACCTCTTTTAACCATTGCCAGCGTGTGCAAACCTGCCGCCGCCAGCAGGAGGGCGTAATTAGCCCGGTTGTCCTGTCGAAAGCCTTTTCGCCACAGGAAGACCGAGTAAACGGTGCTCACGCCGTAAAAGAGCACGGCGAGCATGAAAAATTGTCTGTCGGTCAACCAAGCCACGACGCGACGTTAAATCACGGCAACAGACGTGCAAGCCGCAAAAGAGATGAACGGATCAATGACCGCAGCCAATTGTCTCCGCGAGCGACCGCCAAACAATCTGAGCAGGATAAATTCAATGGCGATCCCAGCGGGCGGGCCCTCGTCGATAAAATGATTTTGGAAGGGCTGTAAGCCGAGTTTTGTCTGCTGCGGACGTGCAAGCACGGTCGCAGGAGAAGATCATTTGTCTCAGCGGCCAATACCCGGAACCTTCCCGCCCCAGTTTTACGGCGTCCATTTCGTAGTCGGCGAACTTTCGAAAGCCAGCCGCAAAACTGGGACGGGAGTGGAGCGGGCCGCTCCTGGGTTCCCTATTTGGCCTTGCACCCGATGGGGTTTTCCGTGCCTCGTTGATTACTCTTCGAGCGGTGGGCTCTTACCCCACCTTTTCACCCTTACCCGGTTCCAGAATTCTTGGGCGGTTTTGTCGCCAAAGAATTCTGGAACCGGGCGGTTTATTTTCTGTGGCACTCTCCGTCGGGACGCCTCGCGGCATCGCCTCCCGCGTGTATCTCCACCGCACCTGTCGATGGAGTTACGCGGCATCGCGCCCTGTGGAGTTCGGACTTTCCTCCCCCGGCTTGCGCCGGGAGCGATCTTCCGCCCTTCCAAAATCGTTTGGAAGGTACCGCTCGATCCTCGGGAACACAAGGCCTCGCTCGCCCAACCTCATTATGGCCGTGGTATAGCGGAAGCCTCCGCGCTTCAACTTTTGGTGATACGCCAAGGTTTCAATTTGGAAGCATCGCTCGGTAGAACTGCCAGGGAGTCTTCACCGCGTTCGTATCGCTGAACTCAAACGCTGCCTGTCCGGGAACATTGGTGAAAATTGAATGCCAGTTCAAAAGATCGGTTGAGGCTTCGATAATGAACGCATCCTCCACTTCCGCACCGGGGAAATTCATCCGGAAGGCCCGAAGCACGACAGGCGAAACGGCACCCGCGAGACCGATTCCAGGTCGCACGGACAGGTTGGCAGGTATGGGATCGGTGCTCACGCTTCCGAGAGGATTGCTGACGACCACGCTATAAGAACCGGCATCGCTGAACTTGAGATCCATCAGGTCCAGCACCGGCCAAGTCCTCCCTTCGAGGTCGATCAAGTTGCGCCGCCATTGGTAGCTTGGTGCCGGCACTCCCGTGGCTTCAATGGCAAGTTTCACCGCTTGTTTCTCGAAAACCCTTCGATGCGACGGCCTGGCGAGGAGAGTGGGAGCGCTGCCGAAAGCCCAGTTCAACTGGATCTTTCCCTGTCTTCCGGCGAGGCCATCGACGCGGATAGCATAGATCGTCCCGGCGGCTGCAGGAATCCGGATCGAATTAGTGGCATTGGCGATTGCGCGCAAGCTAGCAGCCTGTCGGACTTACGTACACGTATTAAATCCGACGCTCTACGATTCGATATGACGCGTTTTGATTTTCGGTGAAGGTGTTTTGATGGTCCAAAATCAATGATTTTGTCCGAAAACGAGCTAAGTCCGACAAGCTCCTAGCGAGATTACTTCCGGTGAACACATCGATCACCGTCGGAATGTCGCTGCCCACCGTATCGAGATGCAACGTGGCTGTCGTTGTCGCCTGGATGGCGAACCAACGCGAAGCGCCGCCAAGCGTCAGAGGACTGACCGGCTCCCCAGGCTCCTTGGTTGCTCCGTAATTATCCAAAATCTGGTTTCCAGTGATCCCAGGCGACACGGACACGAACCCGCCCGGCTCTCGAAGACTTGCTGTTTGAAAAAGAGAGGTGAGCGCGAAGATATCCTGCAATTTATCTCGCGAATAGACACGGCTCTGCTTTCCGAGTTCGACCGTTGTCGGATCACTGAGAACTTCTCGAAAAGCGTTGCTGACCTTGACTCGGTAAATCCCCACATAGCCGGGTTCAAATTTGTTACGGACCAGATCGGCGGAAGTTTCTCCAGAAAGAGGCTGGTCATTCAGAAGCCACTGAAAACTCGGCGAGGAAGCGCTCTCGACTGCGACGCTCAGTTCCAAACGCCCACCTTCCTGGATGGACTGACTGATGGGCTGAACCGTAATCCGCGGAATCTGGTCCAAGGTCGGAACCAATTCCCAATGAAACACGACATGGCCCGACGCTCCTCCGAATCCATCCACGACAATTTGATAATCGGTACCGGCTTCCGCGTTGAAAGTCACGGCGCTGGAAAGGAATCCCCCGCCATCCTTGTCGCTGGCGACGCCGCGCAAGGAATTGACTGCAGTGCCGGTATAAACCGCCAGCAACGTATCAAAGGTGCTTCCTGTTGTCGTCATCGAGCACACACCGTTTGCCGGCGCGCGCCAGGTTATCCAGAGCGATTTGTCGCCGGCCTTGCCCGCGTGCAGCGGCTCGCCCGTTTCGCGTGTGGCTGTTCCATTGCTGGCGCTGCCCGTTCCCAGGGTTGCTTCGATCTGGCCACGCGCGGCGAACGCATCGGCTAGTGGCAACAATGGCGTGTTGATAATGACGCGAGTCACCGAGCCGGACGAACGGCCAAAGGAATTCTCGACCGCGACGCTGTAACTTCCACCGTCGTCCGGCTTGGCTTTGGGAATGACATAAGTGGAATTCGCAGCTCCGGGGATGTTGACGCCATTCCGTCGCCACTGATAAACGAACGGCGCGGAGCCGGTCACGTTTGCCTCCAGCGTCAGGCCCTCACCAATGGTCCGAGTCAGCGTGCGCTCTGTCGCATCCTGAAAATCAGGTGCGGCCTTGAGCGTCAGCGAGGCTCGAGCCGTGACCGATCCGCCACCGTTGCTCACAATCACTTCGTATTCGCCCGCATTCGTGAGCTGGACGTTTGTGATGATCAGCTCACGTGAACTCGCGCCGGGAATGTCAAAGCCCTTGAACCGCCAGCGATAAACCAGCCGGCGGCCGCTCGCCGAGACAAGGAAACTTGCGTTGGAGCCGGTGCCTGTCGTCACATCCACGGGCGGGATCAGCAGCCGTGGCGGGCCTTCCGGCGCGAATGCGGCGAAGTGAGGCGCCGCCTTGCCGGACACGCTGTCAAACTCACCTCCGATGAATACAGGTTGATCCGCGACAGCCAGCGCATTCACGGATCCATTGGCATCTGGATTCCACTCCACAGCCGCGGCGGTGGCGCGGTCCAGGGCCGCGATGTTCAAGCGCAATTTACCTCCGATGCGCTCGAAGGATCCTCCCGGGACTCCTTTCCATTTTCCGCTCTTTCCTCTTACGCTCTTTCCTTGTAATTTGCTTTTGCCGGCAGGCCCCGGACCGTCGCGGTTGCAATAGGCGCGCTTCGTGGCCGCCGTCGCTGAGCTTGGGGTCGTTAGGCGGCATTACACATCGAGCACATCATGCAACAACCCGATATTGCTATTCCAATACTGCCCAGTCGGTCCGTGACTGAAACGCTGACCTTTTTTCGGCGGTTGGGCTTCGAGGGCAAGATTCATAGTTACGGTGACTACGCCATCCTTACGCGAGGGACAGTGGAGCTTCACTTTTTCACTCACCGTGAGCTTCGTCCCGCTGAATCGTCTGCGATGTGCTACATCAGGGTTTCAGACGTGGAGAGCATTTACCGGGCATTTGCTTTGGCAGAGTTGCCCCGAAGAGGTATCCCGCGTCAAGACGCCCTTGATGACAAGCCGTGGGGGATGAAGGAGTTTGCCATCGTTGATCCAGACGGCAATCTGATACGCATCGGACAGACGCTCGGATAGTGAAGACAAGAGTGAGATATTATCCAAGCCGCCTAACGAAACAGGCATAGCTTTGACCGACAGCCACCGGAACCCAAAGAAATGAAAATGCCCCTTAAAGAATCTCTCGGCTTAACGGTGCTTTCCCTGCTCATGCCGTGCCTTCTCCTTGGCCTTCAACTCGGTTGCGCCACGCACCCACCGACCGCTTCCGGACTGCACCGTCTCCAAGGAACATGGGAGGGGGGCGTAGTGGGCGATAAGTCGCACGACAAAATCACCATCACGATCGCCGGCGATTCATTTCACTTTCACCGGGACACGAACTTTTGGTTTGAGACGACAATTGCATTGCCGGCAGGCACAAACCCACAGCAGCTCCGCGCCACGATCCAACATTCTGCCCCACCGGAAACTTCCAACGGCAAGGTGGTCGTCGCCATCTTCAAGATTGAGGACGGGACACTGACCCTGGCCACGAGAGGTGACGGTGGCGAAGAGACGCCGACAAGCTTTGAAGCCACTGAAGATAAAGGGCTGACTCGCTACGAACTCCGGAAGGTTCAACTTCAAAAGAAGAATACCCAACCACCCAAAATCAAATGAACCGAAAGCAGCCATGCTGATACGAGATACCCTTCTTGAGGATGCGAAAGCGGTTTCGGTCCTGGTGGACGCCGTTGCCCGCGAGCGACGCTATCTCGCTGGCACTTCAGGGTTCACAGAGGAGTCCACCGCATCGTTCATCGCATTGGTGAAGGCCGCGAAGGGAGTCCATTTAGTAGCACTCGTGGACGATGCAACCGTCGGCTGGTGCGACATCATTCCTACATCCTTTGAAGGGATGACGCATGTCGGCAGGCTCGGTATGGGAGTGAAAGCCGGCTTCCGCGGCCAAGGGATTGGGAAGGGACTGCTGAAGGCGGCTCTGGATCGAGCATTCAGGCAGGGACTGGAGCGAGTAGAGCTCGAGGTGTTTCGCTCGAATGATTCGGCGGTCCGCCTTTACGAAACGCACGGGTTTCTCCGCGAAGGAGTCAAGGTCGGTGCACGGAAGCTGGACGGAATGACAGAAGACATACTGCTTTTCGCAGCGTTCAAAAATGCCTGACGAAACAGGCATAGCTTTGGCCGACGTGCGCGAGGGAGGCTGGAATTTGAGTGGTGGATGGTGCGCGCGGAGCGTCGAAGCTATTCAGGGTTGGACGAGCCCCCGTAATGACCTTCGGCCCACGGGGCAAGCCGGCGGATGTCACCGGCTTTTTCCACGCTCCCTTCCTTGTAATTTCCTTTTGCCCGCAGCTCGCCGTCGTGTCCTGCGTCCATCAATCGTCTTCGCGCTTTTCCGACGGGACCAGCCTGTCCACGTCACGTTTTCCAGCTCGCCATGATCTGTGCAGACATGCTTCCGCTCGCCAACAGCTCATCTGGAATTGTTGTCGCTTCCTGCACCGGAACCAAACTCTCTGGCTCTAGCCCGGATCGATCATAGCCTGGCGGAAAACGGAGAGAGAAAAGTGCAATTGCGCTAGGTTTATCAAAGGGATTGGCACTGCACTGGCTTTCATTTCGAGCATGACAGACTGTTCAAACGACCCACTCCTTTTTCCTGAC
>SIBF01000129.1 GCA_009695275.1 Pedosphaera sp.
CCTCGGAGGGCCGAGTTACACGAGGCCCACTCTGACCACCACGTCACATTCCAGTGGGGATTCGTGTTCCAGTTGGGGACTCGTGTAACTCGTCCTTCCGAGGTTCATGGTCTCAACTCGCGTCCAATTTTTGGAGGTTCCCCCTTTCCAGGAACCTAAAGCTGAAGCACAGAGTTTGGGAGGACACAGAGAAAGGAGGCGGACCGAACCTCTGTGTCCTCCAAAACTGCGTGCTCACATTCACCGTGCCTTCCCGGGGTTCATGGTCTCGATTCGCGTCTATTCCACTCAGAGCCACTCAACAACATTGAATTACCAGCGTCACGTTGAGTATCTTCCACGCATGAATTCCCTGACCAGCCTCACTCCCCCGGGAAATGCCACACGCCGCGAATTCCTTCGGATCGGCTTGGGCGCTGCCGCCAGTCTGTCTCTGACCGGCTCCGCCGCCGAGCCGACGCGACGAATGAAGGCGGTGGTGATCGGCCACACCGGTCGTGGAGATTATGGTCACGGCATGGAAGGTATTTTCGATGGCCGGCCCGAAATCGAATTGGTGGCGTTGGCTGATCCGGATGCGGCTGGTCGCGCGCGAACTTTGACGAAGACCGGAGCGCCCCGATCTTACGCGGATTACTCCGAGATGATCGAAAAGGAGCGCCCAAATTTCGTCAGCGTGGCGATGCGGCACTCGGATCAACATCATGCGATCGCCCTCAAAGCCTTGCGAGCCGGCGCTCACGTGTATTGCGAGAAGCCGTTCACCACAACGCCGGCGGAGGCGGATGAGCTGCTCGCGGAAGCTTCGGCTCGCGGGTTGAAGATCGCCGTCGCCCACACAATGCGAATGATGCCGAGCGTCGTTCGACTGAAGCAAGCAGTGGCGGATGGATTGATTGGCGAACTAAGGGAGATCCGCTCGTTCGGGAAGCAAGACACCCGGGCCGGTGGTGAAGATATGATGGTTCTTGGCTCACACCTGTTTGATTTGATGCGTCTCTTCGCCGGCAATCCGCTTTGGTGTTCCGCCAGGGTGCTGTGGCGTGGACGAGACATCGCCCGCACCGACGGCCGGCTGGTGAAGGACAATGTGGGGCTGGTGGCTGGCGATGAAGTCTCCGCCCACTTCGCGTTTGGCGGTGGCGTAAACGCCTCGTTCACCAGCACGGCGGCGCTGCGCGAGACGGTCGGTCACTGGGGAATGGAGCTTCACGGAAGCCGCGGCGTGGCGCGCATCAATTGCGACATCGCTCCGAATGTCTTTCTCCGCCGCCCGACCGGCTGGAGCGCCAATGGGAAGACCGACGAATGGCAGCCGCTCGATCCGGCGCTGATGAAGTCTCCGCCTCCACACAATCTGGGGCCGGTGGGAGACTGGCTCGCGGCCATCGCGGCGAATCGCGAACCGGAATGCAGCGGTCGCAATGGAGCGTGGGCCGTGGAGATGGTTCTGGGGATTTATCGCTCGTCACTCGATGGACGGCGGGCGATGTTTCCGCTCATGGATCGAACTCACCCGCTCAGAACAGGCTAAGGTTCCGCGCAAAAACAATATCCGGACGAGAAGCCTGCTTCTAACAATACCTCCCTCTCCATAAACCGGAGGGGTGGGGACGGCTCGTCCCCATTTCCGTCGCGGGGAAGGGCCGTCCCCGCACCTGGTTCCTGAACTCGATGCACGGCCGGTTGTCGGACGTGGAAGCTCTCCATAAACCGCGAAGATAAAGCACAGGTTTTGGAGAACGCAGAGAGTTGTATTCCGTCCTCTGCGTCCTCCAAAACTCTGTGCTCAACTCTTGGTGTCGAACGGAGATCACGGGTTCATGGCCTCGATTCAAGTCCAGTTTGTGGGAGTGTTCCCGATCCATGAACCTCCCTGCCCCGGAGGGCCGAGTTCCAAGAGACCCACTATGACAACATCCCCAATCCAGTTGGGGACTCGTGAAACTCGTCCGTCCGGAGTTCAGCGAACAGTTACTTGGGGGAACAGTTGGTAGAGCAGGACATAGATCAGAACTCCCGTGACAGACACATACATCCACAACGGCCAGGTCAAGCGGGCAATTTTCTTGTGCAACTCGAACCGTCCTTTCACCGCGCGGCTGAAGGTCATGATCACCAATGGAACAATCACCACCGCGAGGAAGGTGTGCGAAATCAGGATGGCCAGGTAAATGGGGCGGAACCACGCGGGTTCGAGAAACCGGGTTGGTCCCAGGTTCAGATAGTAAGCTCGGTGACCGTGGTAGGTGAGGTAGGAGATGAGGAACAGTATGGAGGCCGCCAGCGCTCCTGTCATGCATCGCTGATGCGCGGCCCGGTTGCCCTGGTGGATGTAGCGAAACCCGGCAATGAGGCAGACAGCACTCGTCGTGTTTAGAAACGCATTGACCAGTGGCAGATCAGAAAAGCTCATCGCATCATCTCCGCAGTCAGGGCCGACACCACACCCAGTATCCGCTCCACGGTTTCCGGCTCATCTCCATCCACATAAGCGCGGATCTGGCCTGTTGAATCGACGACGACGAACTTCATGCTGTGGACAAACAAATCTTCGTCCGGTTGGCGCTGTTGCTGATTGTCGAGGACGGTGAACTTGAAGTCATCGATCGCCAGCCGGTACAGCTCCGGCTTCGCGCCCGTCAGATAAACCCAACGCGCCGCTTCCGATGGGAAGCGAAGCCCGTATTTGCGCAGAACTTCGGGAGTGTCATACACCGGGTCGGCGGTCAGAGTGAGAAATGCCACAGGTGCGGTTGCACCCAGGCCATCATGCACCTGTCGCATCTGGCGCATGAGCTTGGGGCACGGACCTGCGCAACGAGTGAAGATGATGTTGGCAACGGTCATCCGGCCAACAATGTTGGAAAGCGATACGCGATTGCCGAGCTGGTTGGTGAGATTGAAATCGGTGACCCGGCCCAACACTGGCAGATTCTCCGGGGATCGAGTCCGACGCTCCTTGATAAAGGCGACCAGGATTGAAGCCACCACAAGACCGAGGACTCCCCACACGATCCATGTCAAAATGCGTGACGATTCTCTCATTGTGGGTCTGTCATAAACTCAAATGCGGATTGTGCAATCAATCTCATGCGCAATCCGCCGCAAAGAGTTTCGATTCGAAACAAAATCAACTGATCACTCGAATCCGCCTCCGGCAGGGGCTGCCGCGGATTTCTTTACCTGCTCCTTAACCCATTCATCGTATTTCTGGGCGCTGACGACACGCACAAATCCCTTCATGAAGGCGTGGGAGTTGCCACACAACTGCGCGCAGTTGATCAAGTAAGTGCCTTCCTTGGTCGCTGTGAAATGAGTCGGAATGCTGAGCCCGGGAATCGCATCCTGCGTCACACGAAAGGGATTGATCTTAAAGGAATGAATCACGTCCTTCGATGTGATATGAGCGATCACCGGCGTGTTGACCGGCACCACCACTTCGTTGAGGGGTCCAGCGAAGTCGTCCTTCGAAGCGGGATTCGTCTTGTCGACCCCAAACAAATTGTCCTGGGTGACGAACTTGGGACTCTGAGGGGCGAACTTTCCATCGGGGCCGGGATAGCGCGCAGTCCAGTTGAACTGTGCCGCCACAACCCGGATCACTGTGGACTTGCTTTCCTCGGGAAATTTGTCGGCGATCTTCGCCCAAAGAGGGACCGCAAACCCGACGAGCAGAACCACCTCGAAGATGGCCACGGCAACCTCCAGATAAGTTGATGCATGACTTTTGACTCCCGCGTAGTTGGCTTTCGTATTTTTGCTGCTGCGAAACCGGAACAACGTGAAGACGAAAAACGCGAACCAACCCACGAACAGAAGGACCATCAGCACGTGGACATACAGCATCAGCTTGTCAACTTCAGCGCCGTGCTCGGAAGCTAGAAAGGGAAGTCCAGGTACGTTCATTAGGATTCAGAAGGATGAGTTTGAGAATTGGATTGCAAGGCAGCCTGCGCCGCGGCGGTGCGGTTTGCGCGCCTGGCAAGATGAACAAAAAAGGTTGTGAAACCAGCCCACATGAAGAAGACGACAACCAGCAAAGAAAGGATGCCCATGTTCATCCCCTGGGCCAGTGAGGAATCGGAACGCCCAAAGCACACGGCGCATCCCAACGCGGGCGGAGCGGAACAGAACAAGGCCAGAAAGGCTGTGCCTAGAATTAGATTTATGCGAATCGAGCTCACAGGAAACTGATATTCTTAAGTTTCTTCAGGAAATAACAACCATAGACCACCAGCCCAATCCCTGCCGCCGCCGAACCGATCCCATACGCCAGATCAACCGCGGCTCCCTCCGATGACAAGTAATGGCTGAAGCCCCAGCCGCTGAACCCGAGAGCGAGCAGGGTCGAAGCGACAATGAACAGGACATGGATGGCTTTGAGAGACATTTCTACAACAGATCAGTTTTTCCAATGGATCAAACTCGCCGGGTTCATCGACCAGATGGTCAAATACATCAGGCCAATGAAGAAGAAGAAGGTCGCCGCAAGGATGCCGTAGATCATCTTGCGTTCTGAAATCAGATGCATGAAGTAGCCAGCCACGAGAAGCGCTTTAACCGTCGCAATAAACAGGGCGAGCGCAATCGTCATCGTGACGCTGTTGATTTTAAGATAGTAAGCGCCCACCGTGAGGACCGTTCCCACCAGCAGCGCGACAAAGACGGCGATGTACGTCCTGACCTCTTTCTTGACATCGTGAGCGCCGTGTCCGTGTTTTTGACTCATATCAGTAAATCTCTTTCAGGTTAAAGGAGGTAAAGGACAGGGAAGAGGAAAATCCAGACGAGATCGACAAAGTGCCAGAATAAACCCGAAACTTCAACGCGGTTGGTCAGTTGCTCAGGGTTCTTCTTCCACCATCGTCCCGAGGTAAACAGAATGTAACCGATGACAATCGCACCGCCGATCACGTGCAACGCATGAAGTGCGGTCAGCGTGAAGTAAATCGCCAGATAGGTGTTATGGAACGGGCCGAAGCATTCCAGTTTCACAATGTCGCTGGTGGCGATCTTCGTCGGCTCGCCGTGGGCGCTCGCCCCGGCAGCTCCTTCGCTCTTGGCGTCGTGAGAGCCGTGCGCCGCCTCGGGCGTGAACGTGATGGACGGAATTTTCTTCACGTTCAGTTTCGTCAGATTCCAGAGCATCGGGCTGCCTTCGATGTGTCCGGTCATCGATTTGCCATCTTTCAGGACGACCTCGTAATGGGTGAACTTGTCGTGATACTCGTAGGACTTGATGCAAACGAAGGTCAGGGCGAACAGCACTGTCAGGGTCTGGTACATCTTGAAGCGGCTCAATTGATTCATCTTCAGCGATGCCCACGCCATAACCACCGTCACGCTGGATGTGATGAGGACGAGCGTGTTCAACGTGCCGATCGGGATGTTCAGCAACCCGTGAGGCCAGGCACCCGGCGCCGCACCGACGCGGAGGAGAATGTAGGAGGAGAACAGCGCGCCGAAGAGCATCACTTCCGAGGCCAGGAAAAGCCAGATGCCCAGCTTGGCGTTGTAAAGACCAGTGTCTTCGCGCGGTTGAACTGCGTAGGGAATTTCCATGAATCTTTTTGGTTAAGCCTGGTTCTGCGGCGTAAAGTCCAGCTTATGCCCGGGCACACTGTATTCGTAGGGACCGCGATGCACTGTGATCGGCTTCGTGAAATTGCCGTGCGGCGGCGGCGTTGGCGTCTGCCATTCGAGGGTCGTCGCTTCCCAAGGATTGTCGGAAGTGACCTTCCGACCCCGCCACATGCTGACGAAGAAATTGATGATGAACGGAATCTGCGCCAGACCGAGCGCCCATGCGGCGTGCGAAACATGCACGTTCGTTTTGATCAAGCTATCGCTCATCGCGCCCAGTGCGTCGGCGTTTTGAGCGAGGGAATAGTTGACGCCGCCATCGGACATGCGGCGCAACATGCCGCCCATGCCCTGGTGAAACATCGGCATGAAGATCGCGTTCATGAAGATCAGCGAGAGCCAAAAATGCACCTTGCCCCAGAACTCGTTCATCATCCGCCCGGTCGCCTTGGGGAACCAATAATAGATCCCGGCGAACAAGCCGAAGATCGTTCCCGGAGCCACGACGTAATGGAAGTGCCCGATGACGTAATAGGTGTCGTGAAGGTGAATATCGCTGAAGTTGAAGCCAAGCGGCAGGCCCGTCAGCCCGCCGATGCCAAACATCGGCAGGAAAGCGAGGGTGAAGAGCATCGGAGTGTTGAACCGGATGGAACCACCCCACAGCGAGATGAAGAAGACCGTCAGGATGATCACGGAAGGAATTGATATGATCATCGTCGTCGTCTGGAAGAACGTGCTGATCGCCGTGCCCATTCCAGTGAGGTACATGTGATGCGCCCACACGATGAAGGAGAGAAACCCGATGGCGAAGAGGGAATAGACGAGTGATTTGTAGCCCCAGATCGGCTTGCGCGAGTTGTTGCAGAGCACTTCGCACACGATGCCCATCGCCGGAAGGATGAGCACATAAACTTCCGGATGACCCAGGAACCAGAACAAGTGCTGCCAGAGAAGCGGGCTGCCGCCGCCACTGATGTCAGCCACCCTCTCGGAAATGACCAGGCCCGTCGGGAGGAAGAAGCTCGTCCCCGCCACCTTGTCCATCAACTGCATGACGGCCGCGGCTTCCAGGGGAGGAAATGCCAGGAGCAGCAGGAACGCGGTCACAAACTGGGCCCAAACGAAGAACGGCAGGCGCATCCATGTCATTCCCGGTGCTCGCAACTGGATGATGGTCGCGATGAAGTTCACGGCCCCCAGCAGCGAAGAAGTGATCAGGAAAATCATGCCGATGATCCACCATGTCTGGCCCGCCGTTGGCGTCACCGTCGCCAATGGTGAGTACGAAGTCCACCCCGCCTGCGCTGCTCCTCCCGGTATGAAGAAACTCACCAGCATGATCACCCCGCCGACAAAGAAGCTCTGATAACTCGCCATGTTCACCCTCGGGAAAGTCATGTCCGGCGCACCGATCTGGAGCGGCACCACGAAGTTGCCGAACGCGGCGAACGCCAGCGGAACGATTCCGAGGAACACCATGATTGTTCCGTGCATCGCCCCGAAGGCATTGTAGAGATCTCCGCTCATTTTGCCCTCGAGCGCGGCATCTCCCAGGACCTTCTCCAGAAGTCCGCCGACCAGGGGAATCGGTTGGCCGGGATAAGCCAGTTGCCAGCGCATCATTGCCATCAATGAATAGCCGATGAAGAGAAACACCAACGCCGTGATCGCGTACTGGATTCCGATCACCTTGTGATCGGTGGAGAAGACGTACTTCCGCAGGAATCCGGGGTCGTAGTGTTCGTGCTCGTGGTGCGTCGCGGCGTGAGTTGAGTGGCTGGTTGGCTGCATGAGCTGTCGTTTCTGGTGGCCCTTCAGGAGCCGGGTTTGATCCAAGTCAAAAAATTTAAGGCGCGAAAATTAACTGGCTGCTTCCACGAGTGTCAATGCGGAATACAGATTACCATTTAACAATTTAGGGCTATCCAGTTGACTCTTGTGGCCTGCAAATTGCCCCAACCGGTGGGGTGTTTAAGGGCAAACTGGCTACCAGCCGTTGCGTCACAAGAGTCAAGTGCATAGGCCTATAACAATTTATCGAATCTTGTCCATCACGATCAGCCCCAGCAAGAGGGGCAGGTAAATAATCGAGGCCAGGAAAAGCCGCCGAGCCGCGGGCTTGCTCAACTCGCGAGCGAACTGGATGGCGAACCACAGGAAACCGGCTCCCAGAATCAGCGCCCCAACCAGATAAAACACCCCGGTTATATGAAATACAAATGGACTCAAACTCACAGGCAGCAGCCCCAGTGTGTGGCTTACCGCGTGGCGCGAGGTGCGATGCCCCTCCGGATCCACCACCGGAAGCATGACAAATCCCGCCTTCGCATACTCGTCCCGATACAGCCACGCAATCGCCATGAAATGCGGCAATTGCCAGAAGAACAGGATCGCAAACAACGACCATCCGGCCACCGAAACTTCTCCACGGGCGGCAGTCCAGCCCATCAACGGAGGCAAAGCTCCGGGTATGGCTCCGACAATGGTGTTCAGAACCGTTATCCGCTTCAGCGGTGTATAAACGAATACGTAGCTGACCAAAGTGATCGCCCCGAGCAATCCGGTGATCAAATTCACCAGCAGACACAGATAGACCATACCACTCACCGACAGCACTCCACCCAGCACCAACACTGTGTCCGGCTGCACACGCCCGGCGGGAAGCGGCCTGTTCGCGGTACGGGGCATCCGGGCGTCGTGTTCGCGTTCCAAAAGTTCGTTGAACGCAGCAGCCCCCGCAGCCACAAGCCCGGTTCCCAACAGTGTGTGCAGGAGCAGGACGAAATCCACCGGCCCGCGATATCCTGCGTAGAATCCCACCCCGGTCGTCAGCAGCACGAGTGAGATGAGCCGCGCTTTCACAAGTTCCATGACTTCGGACACGGAGAGCCTGCTTCCGCCTGGAGCAACGCTGGTGATTGTGGTCGCTGTAGCTTTCATCTGCAATCAAACGGCACTGGCTGGCTGGCTCGGCATGGATAACTTTCCAAGTGCGCTCCGCTGAACAAGAGGCACGCCACTTTCATGCAGGACATGAAGGCGGAGCGTCACCGCCAGGAGAACCCCAGCCAACACGAGACTGATCGCGCCAGCAATCACATGAACCGTCGTGATGTCAGCCGCTTTATTGCTCCAAACGGTGGCTGCCCCAAGAGCGGCCTGGCACAGGATCACACAAAGCCAGAGCGAAGCCATCCTCGCCAGCCAGGGAATTGGATTCATTTCCCGCCGCACCCGCCAGACGGCCAGCGCAACGGCCACCACTGTCGCCGAAGCTCCGATACGATGCGCCAGATGCAGCACGATTTGAAACGCTGTGATCGGCTTGAAGTCACGGGAATCCACTCGTTGCTGGTTGATCCGTTCCAACGAAACGTCATCCAGCGGTGGCCAGACCTTCCCGTATGCCAGCGGAAAATCGGGCACCGCCAGCCCCGCATGTTGATGCCGCATCGTCGCACCCAATACCAACTGGAGAAAAATCAAAACTAGTGAAATCGACAGACCCGATCGGACGGCTTTGGATACCCGCACATCTTTCCATTCCTCGAGCCGCTTCCACGTTTGCGATGTCGCAAAAGCAATCAAACACAGGAGCAGAAGAAATAACTGCGCGATCATGCCATGTACGATTCCAATCTGATCCTTGAAGAGGACGACGCGCAGTCCGCCCAGCAATCCTTGAAGTTGAACAAGCACGAAGGCCAGCCATCCAAGATTGACCAGGGCGCGGTTCGCCGGCTGGTTCTTTACAGGAACCATGGCCGCCAGCAGCACGACCCCGCCGATGCCCGTTAGAAAAAAACCCATCCCCTTGAAGTGTGGCCACAGCGCAAGAACGCACATTCCTGCGGCAATTTCCGCGATTCCGACAACAGCCAGCGGTCGTCGCGAGGTGTTCCCACCGAGCCACCGGGTCAGAGCAACGACAAGCAACCCAACCGTCGAAGCCCACAAACGGTGCGTATGTTCATAAAAGACTCCTCCCACCCATTCCGAGATGGGAAAGAAGAACATGTTGTAGCCGTAAGTCGTCGGCCAGTCGGGCACCGCCATGCCAACGCCATGGCTCGTAACCAGCCCGCCGATTCCAATCAGACCGAGCGTCGCCAAGGCTGTCACCACCGCAAAACGGTGCAACCAAAGGTTGTTTTCGAACCGGGCCATTGAGGTTTGATCAGTGTCTTGTAACGAAAACCGCTGCGACGTTCAAGTCGCAGCGGCGTCAAAAACGAAGTTCTGCGGCTATTTTTTCTCGATGACGAAGTCCACCTTGGCACCGGCAGCGCCGACCGTGGCCTCTTTGGACTCGCCCTTGCCGCTTGGGTGTGTCTTGCGATGAACAGCCTCCACCGTGTACTTGCCAGCCGGCACGTTCTTGATCGCGAAGGTGCCGTCTTTGCCTGTCACCGCGTAGAAGGGATGCTCAAGGACACCAACGTAGGCGAACATCCACGGATGAACATCGCACTTGAATTTCAGAAATACTTCGGGGCTGTCGAACGTGTAGTCCATGGCCTTTGATCCGGTCATCTGAGCTTTGTTGGACTCTTTGTTGCCCGAACCCGCGCCGGGAGACACGTGCAGGTTATGAAGCACTGGATCAGAGTTCTTCACCGACAGCTTTTGCTTCACCTGCAGTCCAGAAACATACGGAAGGTACTCGCAACCCCTCTGGTCCAGCTCGGCACCTGCGGCGGGAACCTCAAAGGTCTTCCCGGTCAAACCATCCTTGATATAGACGAACACATCAGCCAGCTCGCCTCCTGCACCCAGCACATAAAAACGCGTCTTCGGTTTCGTGGAGTGAAGTTTTCCACAACCAGGGTCCAGTGGAAGTTCCTGCTCCGGAGCCGGGGCTCCCTTGAAGGTGATTTTACCAGTGATATCTCCAGCGGTTGCAATTTGGACCGCACCCACCAACGCCGCAACAATCAGCATATGCTGTTTCATTTTCATAGCTCTTTTATCGCAATAACTGCCTTGAGTTCGGGCAGACAGTAGCATCCGACTTAGGTGCCGCAAGTGATTTGTGAAACTTTTCACAAGCCCTCTCTTTCGTCCGCGAACCTGGTTGTTCAGACGCATCCACGCACCTCCGAATTCTATCCAATTCGCGTGTTGCCCCTCCGATTCGACTCACGAGCGCACCCTGCCGAAGCGGAGCACTTACACTTCTCAATTGTTTCAACCGATGCCGCCGAATACGCTCCGCCCGTGCCGCCTGTCTTTCAACCGTCAAATCTTGCTGAACTGACCGCCCGCCTCACCGCCGCGCATGGAAGCGGCCAGCAAATCGACGCGTGCAACCTGGATAGACTCTCTCGGATCATCGAATACCAGCCGGAAGACATGGTTGTGACGGTTGAAACGGGCATCACGATCGAAGCGCTTCAGAATCATCTCTCGCAGGCGAAACAATGGCTGCCCATCGACCCTCCTCTGCCGCAAGCCACCACGATTGCGGATGTTCTTCATGACAACCTCAGCGGCCCGAGAAGACTCGCCCATGGCACGATTCGCGATTGGGCACTTGGGATGCGAGTCGCGCTCCCGGACGGCACACTCATCCGTTGCGGAGGCAAAGTGGTCAAGAATGTCGCCGGTTATGACCTTGCAAGACTCTTCATTGGCAGCCAGGGCTCGCTCGGAATCATCGTTGAAGCCACGTTCAAGCTCACCCCTCTGCCAGAACGTGAAACTTTCGTTCGCCGGGGCTTCGCCTCGCTTCGAGAGGCGGTGGAGGCAGCCGGCACGCTGCGGGAAATCAACCTGAACTTCGTTGCTCTTGACCTGCATAACATTCGGACCGCTCCACACGCTGCCGCGGAGCCGTTCACCCTGGTTCTGGGTTTCGCGGGAGCGAACGAAGATGTCGCGTTCGGGCTCGATCGCGCGGGCGAGTTGGGATTTGTCGAACCAGGGGATCTGAGTTACGAACATGCGTTTCACGCCGCCACCGGTGCGGAACCGTTGCACAAACTTTCGATTCTCCCGTCACGGCTTGGCGAAGCACTGCAACCTCTGGATGGAGTCCAGTTCGTTGCACGTGCGGGTAACGGCATCATTTACTATCGCGGCGGGCCGAAGCCGCCTAAGCAGGATCTACCCCGGCACCTCTTCGAGCGCGTGAAACAAACCTTCGACCCCAAGCGAGTGCTTCCTGATCTTCAAGCATGAGTGCCTCCCCTGGTCCATCATCCCCATTCCTCGACGAGACGAAAGCCCTGGCCTGCGTCCATTGCGGCCTCTGCCTCGGCTCGTGCCCGACTTATCTGGAGACGGGAAACGAGAATGATTCTCCGCGCGGCCGCATTTACTTGATGCGGTCCATCCAGGCTGGACGCACGCCGCTCGCCGGGCAGGCGGTTCGACACCTTGACCTCTGCCTCGGATGCCGCGCTTGCGAGACTGCCTGCCCCAGCGGCGTCGAATACGGGCACTTGCTGGAGGCGACCCGTGATCACATCGAGCGCAATTTCTCCCGATCCACTTTTCAAACCTTTCTCCGGCGCGTCGCCATTGAACGAGTGTTCCCCTACCCTTGGAGAATGCAATTGGCCCTTTTGCCAGCGCTCCTGCTAAAGCGACTCCACTTCGATTCCTGGCTCCCAAAATCAATTCGCGAGATGCTCGCCCTCGTGCCACACGATTGTTCCCGCGCCGCCATCCCAGAAATCTCACCCGTTGACGCTGGAACCACGAAGTGCGGCCGTGTCGGCTTCATCAGCGGCTGCGTCATGAGCGTCATGTTTGGACGCACACACCAGTCCAGCGTCCGTCTCCTCAATAGCTCAGGATTTGAAGTCGTGACTCCACGCAGCCAGGTTTGCTGCGGTGCCCTCTACGCACATGGGGGAAATCTCGAACAAGCCCGTGCCAATGCGCGCATCAACATCGAACTCTTTGAACGCCTCCAGCTCGATGCCGTCATCATCAACGCCGCCGGCTGCGGATCGACGCTCAAGGATTACGGCTCGTTGCTCAGCCACGATCCCGCCTGGGCGGAACGCGCCCGCCGATTCAGCGCTTTGGTAAAAGATCTTTCTGAATTCCTCGCCGCTCAGCCTTCTGATTCGTCGCCGGTGCCTGCCAGGCGCGATGCTCAACGTCATTCGCCGCGCGTCACTTTCCATGATGCCTGCCATCTCGCGCACGCGCAGCGCATCACCAAGCCGCCGCGCGACCTCATTCGCGGGATTGCCGGGCGCAACTTCGTGGAGCTGACCGAGGCAGACCTCTGCTGCGGCAGCGCCGGGAGCTACAATCTCACCGAACCTGAAATGGCCGGTCGCCTCCAGGAGCGCAAAGCGAAAAACATCATCCACTCGGGCGCGGAGATCGTCATCACCACGAACCCGGGTTGCATCCTCCAGCTCCAGGCAGGGCTGACGAAAGCGGGCGCGCACCACATCCGCGTCATGCACATCGCGGATTACCTGGCAGAAGCGATGTCTTCCGAAGAATGATCACCCGCTGCTTCACCCAGGCTTCGGCACGCATCCAAACGCTCATCTCCTCGCAGTTGGAGGAACTCGCCCGTTCTTGCCAGCCGCGCCGCATTCTCATCAAACCCAACTGGGTGCTCCACGAAACCGATCCCGCCTTTCCCATCCGCGCGCTCGTCACGGATGCCCGTGTGATCGAGGCTGCCGTCGAAGCCTGTCTCCAGCACTTCCCAGGCGCGGAATCCATTGTCATCGGCGATTGCCCGCTTCAATGGTGCGACTGGCCCCTGCTCTGCCGCCAGTCCGGTCTCCAGCCAGCCATCGACCGGCTCACGAAGCTTTCAAACGGGCGCGTCGTCTTTCGCGATCTCCGCAAGGAAGTTTTCCGCCGCGACGCCAACAATTTTCTCTTACCCAGCACGGATGAACACGGCGACCCGCGCGGCTATCGCGAACTCGAACTTGGACAGCGCAGCCACCTCGAGGAAATCTCCGCCCAGTCCGAGAAGTTCGCGGTCAACGATTACAGCTCGTCCGTCACCAGCAGCAACCACCGGAGCGGCTCGCACCGCTACTTCGTCAGCCAGAGCGTCCTCGACGCGGATCTGCTCATCAATCTCCCCAAATGGAAATCCCACCAGAAGAGCGGCATCACCGGCGCCCTGAAAAATCTCGTCGGCATCAATGGCGACAAGGCCTACCTCCCGCACTTCCGCAAAGGCGCGCCGAAATGGGGCGGCGACGAGTATCGCGATGAGAACCGCTGGCTCTACTTTGCCCAGACGACGTTGCGCGAGAATCTCCAAAAGAAGAGCGGCCTCGCCTACAAACTCCTCAAGCCCGGCTGGGAACTGGTGAAGCGCGTGCGCGGAATCGAAACGCGCCTCGACAAACCCGGCGGTTCTCCGAAGAACTTCTACATCGCCGGCGGCTCGTGGCACGGCAATGAAACCATCTGGCGGATGATTTACGACCTGAACCTGATCATCCGTTGCGCCGATGCGGCGGGCCGCCTGCACGACACCCCGCAACGGCACTGCTTCACCATTGTCGATGGCTTGATCAGCGGCGAAGGTAATGGTCCGTTGCAGCCGCTTCCTCGCGACACAGACTGGCTCGCGTTCGGCGACGATCCCTTTGCCATCGACGCCGCGTTGAGCTGGTTCATGGGATTCGCGCCAGAAAAGATCCAGATCATCGCCCGCCGCGCCAGCTTTGCCACCGCCGGCTGGGGCGATTTCGAGCTGAACGAATTACCGGTCGAGATCGACGGAGAACGGATGAAGCTGGTCGATTCGAAAATCAATTTTCACTTTGCACCGCCGCCAGGATGGAGGAACCACATTGAACGTTGAATGGATTTCACGGCTGCCCGGACCACTCCGGGCGGGACTCTACTTCGCTTCGCAACACGCCATCGGCTCGCGCATCCATGCCCGCTGGCGGGATCTGCAACGCTGGACAAAATTCTCGAACACCGAGCTCGACGAGAACATTGACGCCCGCCTCGGCTCGCTGCTGGATGCCGCCGTCGCGCACTCCGCCCACTATCGTTCACTGGGCTTGATTCGCGCGCCGGCCGAAGCCGCAAGGGACTTCCTTGGCCGCTTCCCCGTTCTGAGCCGTGAAAAGCTGCGCGAGCAATTCCCGAATCTCGTGACCGACGGACTTCGGCCCGAAATCACCTCACCCGCGAGCGTCGCCCGCAAAGGCTACGACTGGCTGGTGGTGAAAACCGGTGGCACCACCGGCGTTCCCACCGCCGTCGTGCATGATGCGCTCTTCCGCGATTCCGGCCGTGCCACCCGCCTCTTCTCGCAGCAGATGTGCGGCTTCCCGCTCGGCAAACGTTACTTCCGGCTCTGGGGCTCCGAACAGGATCTCATGCAGCAGCACGAGAAGTTTGACCGCCGCGTGCTCAGGAATTTGCTCGGGGAAATTCCCATGAACGCCTTCCGCGCCCGGGAAGCCGAGCTGTCGCAGCATTACCGCACCATCACCAGCCATCCCGAGATTCAACACCTGATGGCATACGTGGATGCGGCGGCGAGCCTGGGAAGCTTCATCGAAGATCGCAACCGGGAACGACCGCAGCTCAAGACCATCATGGCATGCGCCGGAACCGTCACCGCCGAGTGGCGCGCGATTCTGCAACGCGTCTTCAGCGCGGACGTCTTCGACAAGTACGGCTCACGCGAATGCGCGGACATTGCCTGCGAATGCACGGCCCACTCCGGCCTGCATGTGTATTCACCCAATGTCTTCGTGGAAGTCGTGGATGATCAGAACCACGCCTGCCCGCCGGGAGTCACCGGTCGCATCCTCGTCACCCTGCTGAACAACCCGGGCTTCCCGATGATCCGCTACGCCATCGGCGACCTGGGAGCCTGGGCCGCGCCCGGATCCTGCGCGTGCGAGCTGAGGTTCCCCCGGCTCGCCAGCATCCAGGGGCGCGAAGACGATATGCTGTTGATGCCTGACGGCACCCTCTTCTCGTCCGCCTTCATCCGTCACTTTGTCGGCGTGAGCCTCAACCGCCAGTTGATCCGCGAATGGCAGTTCGAACAAACGGCGGGCAACACCTTTGTCTTCCGTTACATTCCCTTCGGACGCGACGGATTGGACCAAAACCTCTCTCAACTGCGGGCCGCGTTCGCCAAGGCGCTCGGCGCTTCGGCACAAATCGAATTCAAGGAAGTGGCGGAAATCCCTCCCTCGGCAACGGGCAAAACCTTGTGGATCATCAATCGGATGAAACGCGAGCACCGGTGAGACTCTGCCCAAACCATTCTCAGGGCATTTCGATTCGAGCCTTCGCACTTGCTGACAATAGATCCTGTCGCTTGCCGCTTCCTCTGATCTTCACTCTTCCATTCGCAGCCGAGCTGAGGCTGAATGCAGCGCACAACAGCCGATGAAATCTGTGGGACTATGGTTCGTGATCGCGGGCATTTGTTTGGCCTGGGCCCAATCCTCAACTCTCCACGCCCAGCCTGCCGCGCCCAACTGCGTGCTTCCGCTCGGCGGTACGAACGGCTTCCTCGAATTGCCCGGCGGCGCGTTCAACGACCTCGAAGAAGTCACCATCGAAGGCTGGGTGAAGTCGCATCTGCTCGGCACGTGATGGAATCCGCCCCGCCGTTCGGCTTGCTAAACTTGCGCCGGGAATGGAATCTCCGGGAATGAACCAGATCTTCGGCCCTGATGATCACAAACACTGAACCCATCCTGGCGGTGACTCCGCAAAAACTCGATGAAGCCCGGCGGCGGATCGTCGAGGCAGCGCGACCCTGGAAAATTATCCTGGCTCTTCGTGTACCCGAGTGAATGAATTTGAGCAGAAAAGCGGGTTTGAGCCGCTGTAGATGGCCCTGAAATGGGTTTTAGGAAGGAGCGAGTTCGTTTACAATAGATCGATGTCAAAGAAAACGCGGCGGCGTCAGCTTCGGGAC
>SIBF01000130.1 GCA_009695275.1 Pedosphaera sp.
CGCCGCTTCTACCCGTTCAACGCGTTCCGCTCCCTGCTTGGAATCGCAGGAGATGTAGCGGCTCCAACCTACGCTGGACTTTATTCTGGCGAATGGACGCACCCTAGCTGTTGCGGGTGAGGGTAACAACCGGATAGGCATGGTTCAAGCGATTCCTGCCGAGATCGGCGGCGAAGCTCCTGCAAGGGACTTTCAAAACAAGACTTTCACCGTGTGTCGGAACTGACTGCAATTGCCACGGTGTTCAGCCAGTGACCCACGCGGGCGGCGGCTCCGGATCGGGCGCTGTTGTGCGAGATGAACAGCGGTGCGGCTCGAAGCGCTTGCCGAATTTGCAGGGTTCGATCCGCTGGCCACCCGGAGTTCGCATCTTTTCTCCCGGCGGCGTCCGCTCATTCTGGGGTCACGAATTCGACCGTGATCTCGGCCACGTGCGGATCGTGCGGATCAACGGTGGTGGCGCGGAGGGTGGCGGGCATGTTGAACGGGCCCCGGTTCTTGGCGAACTGGAATGCCAGCATCGCTTCGGTCCCGCCCGCGGGAATCGTCACGGGCGATGCGCTGACACCTCGGAAGTGTGCCGGGAGCACGAGTTCAAAAGTCAGCTCTTTGCTGAGGATGGACTTGTCCCGATGAACGTGGACCTTGAGTTGCGCGCGTCCGTCCGGTTCAGCCAGGATCGAACGACGCTCCGCCTCGACCCGCATCTGGCCTTCCGCGACCACGACAATGATCTGCTCGTTTTGCTCACCGGAACTGAAGCTCACCCAGTGTTCACTCCCGTCGTGATCCTTCACGAGCCCCGACACCATGACGACGGACCGGCTCGTGCGTCCAATCTCCATCCATGGCGCCAGAATGATCGGATACTCGAACTCCGATGCCTCGGGAGGGATGGTCAAGGTCGGGCCGGTGACGCCTTGCAAGTGCCGAAATTGCCGGTCGGCCAGGCACGCGGTCATCGGTCCGGTCATCCCGCCCCGGTCCAGCAGATATCGCCGATGAAACGTCGAACCGCGCAGGCCATACGCCAACAGATAATCTGCATAAACACGGTACGGTGTAGGTATCGCCACCGCCAGCGCGACCTCCTCCAACGCTGCCTGTCCCGCATCGCCCGGCCACATGGCAGTGCGCTTGACCGGCGCTTCGCCCAGCTTCGCCCGGCCGTGGATGCGAAGACGCGATACCGCAACGGTGCTTTCCGGCGAGGCGGTGAAGACGAGTTCTGTTCGACCCTGGTTGGCGGCAATTTTATTGCCCTTCACAGTCACGCCCTTGGGCAAGCCCTCGATGGTGATTTCAATTTCGCCTGTGAAGCCGCCGATTCGCTCGGCTTCAATCCGCAGTTGCGCCGGCTTCGGAGGTGGGCGCATTTTCTTCGGTTCTTCCGTCAGGCCCGCCACCTCGCGCACAACGGTCACGGCATTGGCTGCAAGTTTCACCGTGAAGTCAGGCGGTGTGGGCGGTGTGATTCGTAACCGATACCCGAAACGCGGCCCGCCCCTTCCGGCATACCGCTCTTGAACGCGGGCGAAATACACTCCATCGGCGGGTACTTTGAACGTGAGATACGAATCGGTTTCGTCGCCATTCAAGTCATCGTTCTGGACGAGTTCCTTGCCGGACGCATTGAGCAGCGCGAGCACTGAATTCAACGGGCTGCCCAGGCGGCGGGCGCGCAGATCCAGATCAAGCACTTGATCTTTGCCCGCCTTAAACGCCCAAAGGTCCACATCGCCCGGCGGGTCAATTCGCCCGTTCAGCACAGCGGGGACTTCCACGGCCCCGTGCGGAGACAACTCCTGGTTCGGCTCGGATTCGAGGTGCTCCGGCAGGTCGTCCACTTCGATTGAAATCGCATTCGCCAGCCGGTTTTCAAACGGAAAACGGGCGGGAAACACACTGGAGGCATTCGCCGGCATGCCGAGCGAAGCCGTCCTGGCAGGCAGCGCCGTGCCGGTCAGAGCGAAGGAGATCCTTGTCCCGCGTCGCCCTCCGAGCGGGAAAACTGATCGCACGACCGGCTCGCGCGTGATCGTCAACCGGTAAAGATAGTGTTGCAAGCCGCCAAAGTTGATGTCGTGAATGCGAAGCTGATACAGGCCGTCCTTCGGCGCTTCGAACGACAACTGCGGATCGCCTGCGGCACCCGCCATAGCTTCCATCATGCGCCGGCCTTCTGGATCGAGCAGCTCCAATCTCGCTTCGAGAGGCGAGCCGATGCGCCCGGCTTGGACGTCGCAGGTGATTTCCTCGCCGGCGCGCGCGGCGAACGTCCAGATATCCACGTCCTCACGGGGGAAGATGCGCCCGTTGATGGTGATGGGCAGTTCGACCTGCACGGGAATCGGACGGCCTTCAACCTCGCGTTCAATAATTTCCGGGAGGTCACCAACGACAAATGGCCGCGCGGCGGTGACGCCCTGGGAATTACTCACGCGCCAGGAGCGCGGACCGGGTGTGGCGTCCGGCGCGATCGTGACCATGCCCGCGTAATCCTTTGGATAATCCTCCGCTTGTTGGGAAGCCGGCAGCGGGATCAGCGGACCTTCGAACCAGACGGTGTTCGTTCTATAAATGCGGGAGGAAGAGGTGACACCCTGGCCGAGCATTTCAAAAGCGGCCTCGCCATGCAGATAATGTCCGCCCACCTTGAACTCGACGCGGGTCCCGCGCTGTCCGCCGGCGGGAAAGATGTAGGAGACGGAAGGTTCGTCGGCGATCGCTTGGATTGCGACACGCAAAAGCAAAAAGGTAAAAAACAGGGGAGGAGCAAGCCTCGCCGCAGGGATCGTATTTATCGAGGCGCCATTCATCGCGCTTCCAGCCGCGGTTTGGCTCACACCAATTCCTTGATGATGCGGCCGCCCTTCGTGATGGCGACAGGCCGGCCTTCGGGCGTGCGCAGTTCCTCTGTGGCATTGATGCTGAGCGAGTGATAAAGCGTCGTGGCCAGGTCCTCCGGGCCGTACGGGTTCTCCGCTGGCTCCTGGGCCCAGGCATCGCTTTTCCCGACCACCCGGCCACCCTGGATCCCGCCGCCGCCCATTACCACTGTGAAGCATTTGCCCCAATGATCGCGGCCGGCGTCCTTGTTGATCCGTGGGGTGCGTCCGAATTCGCCGCTCACAATCACGAGAGTAGATTCCAACATGCCGCGATCCGACAGGTCGCGGAAGAGCGTGGCGATGGCCTCATCGAACTTCGGCAGCAACTGGTTCTTGAGCACGTTGAAGTTGTCGTTATGCGTGTCCCAGTTTGAATGTTCGATCGTGATGCACCGCACGCCCGCTTCGACCAGGCGCCGCGCCATCAGGCAGCTTTGCCCGAGCGTGTGGCGGCCGTACGCGTCCCGGAGTTTCCCGGGTTCGGCGGCGATGTCGAAGGCCTTTCGCGCGTCGGCCGAGGTCATGAGAGCGAAGGCTTTTTGCCCGAAAACACTGACGGTCCGGGCCGCGTGATTGGCCGTCGCTTCGGCTTGCCGCTGATACTGATCCACCTGCGTGAGCAGTTCCCGGCGGGCGGACAGCCGTTCTGCGTTCAAGACCATGGGCGGCGCGAGGTCTGGCACCGAGAAGCCCGCGGCGCTGGGGTCAGCCTCGATAACAAAGGGCACCGCAGCCGGCCCTAGAAAGGCCGATCCCGCGCTGGCGTGCATCATCGGCAGACAGACGTACGGAGGCGCCGAACCGCGCGGACCGAGCTTTTGCGCGATGACAGATCCAAAGGACGGATGCTGGTTGTTTGGCCTCAGATTTGGATTGAAGCCGGCGGTTGGGAAATAGCCCGTCAACATGTAATGGTCGGCCGGGCCATGATCCGAGTTGTGATGCGTGAACGAGCGGATGATTGAAAGCTTGTCGAAATCCCGCGCGATCTTTGGCAGGTGCTCGGAGATGCGCACGCCGGGAATGCAGGTGGCAATGGATTTGAATTCGCCCCGGATGTCGGACGGCGCGTCCGGCTTCAAATCGAAGGTGTCGATCGTGCTCATTCCGCCTTTGAGGAAGATGAAAATCAGCGAGACGTCGCGTGTGGCGGCGCCCTTGTTCGCAGCGCGAGCCTGCTGAGCCAGCAGGTCGGTCAGGCCGAACCTCATCCCGAGCAGGCTCGTTGCGCCGATCCGCAGAAAGTCGCGCCGGATCATTCCGTCACAATATCGAGGGTGCTGTTTCATGGTGGTTGGCGGGTTTCGGGTTCGGAGGTTGCGGCTAATGGTTGAAAACGAATTCGAGCGAGTTGAGCATGCTCCAGCCGATGTCCTCGGCAGCTTCCTGCCTCGGGCCGCTGTTAGCGCCCAGATAACGCTCGAACTTTCGGCGTTCCTCGCCGGTCGGAAAGCGGCTGTAGAAAGTGAGGTACAACTCCTCCAGGAGTGCGCGGTTGTCCGGCTGGGAGCGGACCAGTCGCGCCACGGTTCCGTCGTCATGCGCGATTTTCCAGTGCAACTGCGGAGAGTTGAGCAGGTGCAACACCTGCGCGATGCTGGCCTCTGAATTGCGCTCGCATTCGCATGCAGTCTTGCGCACGGGGCGCCCGAACAACCTTAGAAAATAGTGCGAGACATCGCTGTCCCAGACTTGGATCGCGCGGTAACCGCTCGGCACGCCCGCAAACTTTTCTGGCACTCCCGTGGTCTGGCAAACTGCGTCCAACAGCACCTCCGCGGGCATTCGCTTGAAGAGGGCGCGCGAATAGTTCTGCTCGTCCTGTTCGTTCGTCTCGTTCGGATGCGAAGAAAGCTGGTACGTCCTGGAGTCGGTGATGGTCCGGATCAGTTGCTTGAGATCGAACTTCACGTCCGCGACGTGCCTGGCCAGGGCGTCGAGCAATTCAGGGTCGCCCGGCGGATTGGTGGCGCGAACGTCATCGACCGGTTCGATCAGGCCACGCCCGAAAAAGTGGGCGGCGAACCGGTTGGCGAGGTTGCGTGTGAACCACGGGTTGTCCGGCGAGGTGAACCACGCCGCGAGCCCTCGCCGAAGATCTCCCCCAGCCGGTGAATCGTGAAGTTCCGCGCCCAAAGGATGCGCACGGACGAGTTCTCCCGTGCTCGGGTTCTTCGCTTCGGACTTTCCATTGGAGCGCAGTTCCTCACCCATGAGCCCTTTGCGGCGGCTCACCGGCTCAAAAAAAGCCTGCATGCCATAATAATCGTTCTGGCTCCATCGATCGAAGGGATGGTGATGGCACTCCGCGCACGCGATGCGGACCCCGAGAAAAGTTTGCGAGAGCGTGCTCGATATGTCGCCCGGCTTGTTGAAGAGCTTGTAGAAATTGGCCTGCGGCGCCTCCTCGATCGGCCCCTCCGCGGAAATCAATTCCTGCACCATCCGGTCGAAGGGAACATTCGCCGCGAGTCGGTTCCGAATCCAGCCGTAGTACGAGTAAGCGTCGTGGTGTCCAAGGATTTGCCGGTCCACGCGCAGCAGGTCAGCCCATTTCAAGGCCCAGAAATCAACGTATTCGGGCCGCGCCAGCAACGATTCCACCAGGCGCGCCCGCCGGCCCGGATGAGTGTCCGACAAAAACTGCCGAGCTTCGACCGCTGTCGGCAGCGTGCCGATAATGTCAAGGTGGGCGCGGCGGAGAAATTCCGCATCGGTGGCCAGTTCGGACGGCCGGATGTTCAGCTTCCGCAATCGCTGGTCAACGAACTGATCGATGAAGTTCCTCGTGGGCGAGGAACCGGCGGCAAGAAGTGGCGTGGGGCGCGGGATCAAAATCTGGCCGATGGCTGTCGCGCCGAGATAGCGGGCCATGATGGCGGCCTGGCCAGGCACCGTGCCGGTCGTGATCACGCCATCCTCATCCACCCGGGCCACCACTTCGTTGTTGGATTGAAACTGAGCGAGGTGCGTCACATCCGCTTTCCGGCCATCCGCATACACTGCCTCGACCCGGACCGCCTGAGTTGCATTCAAACGCAGCACGCGCTCACCTGGGGTGATCTCGATGCCTTTCAGCATTGATTCGGTGCCGTCGCCGAAAAAGGTGCCGGCTGCGATCCAAGCGCAGATGATCTCGTATTCGGGCGTGCCTTCCTTGATGCGGGTCCCGCCCCCATGCGGCAGCGTGCCGGACATCTTCCGCACCAGGAGACTTCGCGATGGAGCGGCGTGAAAGACGCGCCGTCCACGGCTTTCCTGGATCAACGCCCGATAGTCAGCCTTTGGGTCATAGCCGAACACGGACAACCGGAAGCCGTTCTGACCTTCGGCCTTTCCGTGACAGCCGGCACTGTTGCAACCAAACCGGCTGAGCAGCGGAGTAATGTCCCTCTCGAAGCTGAACTGGCGGGGGATTGAACAACCCACCACCCGCACATTGATCTCCCTGCTCAAACCGCGCGCCTGCACCTCGACCGAACCGGTCCCGTCGGCACGGGCTTCGAAAGTCCCATGGCGATCGATCAGGACGAAGTCCGCAGCGGCAGGCATGAACCGAGCCTCGCGGGTAAGATCCACTACCTGGCCGGAAGTGGTTCTGCCGTTCACCAGCAGCCGGCAGCGATCGTGAAGCTGGTGGAGTTGGATGGCCGGGGGATCAAACGAGAGTTCAACCACCGGTTCCAGGGTAACTGCTGCGGAGGGATTGGACAGCCCCCGCACCTCGCCACGGGCCTGTAATTGCGAGAGGATCATGATCAGCCACAGCGCGAGTTGAACACGGATCCGGAACAACGGAAGCGTGGCAGGTCGTTGCGGGGCCATAACAGCTGGAAATACTACTCTTTTCGCCGAACCTTAGGCAAGCAGATTTCCAGGAACTGATTGTCGAGCCTTGCCTCGTGGTGTCATGGGGTTTCCCGAACAGCGGTGAGTTTATTTGCTCGGACGCTGCGCGGTTCAGGTGTGAGCTTTGATCGCTTTGATGAGGGGAGAAGGAATCCACAGCGGGATCGGTGGTGCGGCGCATCGTGAGGCAGACATCGCGGGCTGGAATCAACCAAGAATCGTGTTGTCAGGATGAGTTTAAGTTACCAAGAGTTCCGTCTGATGCCTACGCACGAAAGAAACGCCTTTGTGGTCGTCTTCCCCGTGTCAGAAAATTCGGAAAGATCTACCGCCGTCAATCGCAGTCCGATCCACCTTGCCGTCCACGGCCTCGAAGGCGAAATCAAACACGGCGGCAAGCAAACTCCTATCAGTAACGAGCCTCTCATCCTGACCCTCCCCATCCGATGGGGAGAGGGGAAGCCTCGTTTGCTCCAATGGGCGACCCCACTGCTTTTCGCGCGACGATCGAGATCCGGCCGCCAGTTGATCTTCTCAAATCGGGCATTAGGATCAGGTGCGTAACCATGAAATATCCACCACGCCTCTTCGCGGCAACGCTTTCACCTGTCTTTGAATCCGTTCCGACCTTGGGCTCGCGCTCACGCCAAGGGTCAAAGTGGATTTCATTGAGAGTGGCGACACTTCCACCCGTGACGATGTCAACGGCACAACAGGACCCTTCCACATCCCCGACATCAACGACAACCGGGTCTTGAGATTGACAAATAGAAACTCCATACCATGCACTCTAACTTCCGAATCCGGCTCAAACGCGGTGACAAACTCCTCGGCACCATGGTCACCCTCAGCTGTCCCGCAACCGCTGAGATCCTCGCCGACATCGGGTTCGACTGGCTCTTCGTCGACGGCGAACATGGGCCGCTGGATACCGGCGACCTGCTAGGGATCTTACAGGCCACCAACAAACGGACCCCCTGCATCGTCCGAGTCCCGTCCTCGGATGAAGTCGCCATCAAGAAAGCCCTCGACCTCGGAGCGGAGGGGATCATTGTTCCCCAGGTCAACACCGCGAAGCAAGCGGCCGAGGTCGTGCGTTTCGCCCGCTACGCCCCGCTCGGGACCCGTGGGGTCGGCCTCGCCCGCGCACACGGCTATGGACTCCGCTTCCAGGAATACATGGACTCGGCCAATGACCAGGTGGCCGTCATTGTCCAGGCCGAACATGCTCTCGCCGTCGAGAACATCGAATCGATCGTCCGGGTCCCAGGAATCGACGCCGTTCTCCTAGGCCCCTACGATCTTTCGGCCAGCCTCGGGCACACTGGCAAGCTGGACCACCCCTCCGTTGTTCAAGCCATCGACCACATCACCCAATCCTGCCAAGCCGCCGGCATCCCGCTCGGCTATTTCGGCGTCACTGCCGCCAGCGTCAAACCAATGATCAGCCGCGGGTACACCCTCATCGTCGCCGGCGTCGATACTCTTTTGCTCGGCACCGCCGCCAAACGCCTCCTTGCCGAGCTGAAGTAATTCCAAGCTGCGTTCTGATCATTCAACGACTCCCCGATTCAACTTATGCCGAAAACCCTCTTCACTCGCGTCCGAATCCTCGATTGTTCGGGAGAAAACCCTTTCGAAGGGGACCTCATGGTCGAAGGTAATCGCATCGTCGCTGTCGCCCGTCCGGGACGGACGCTCCCTCGCGATGGCGCCGAAGTCATCGACGGCGGCGGCACGGCCACCCTCATGGCCGGCCTCATCGAGTCCCACGCCCATCTCAGCATCAACAACGCCGCCACGCTCACCGAAATCGGCGCCATTCCACCCGAGGAAACCACCCTTATCGCGATGCACAACGCGCGGCTTTACCTGGATTGCGGCATTACCAGTTGCATCAGCGCCGCCGCCGCCAAACCCCGCATCGACGTCGTCATCCGCAACGAAATCAACGCGGGGAAAATCCCTGGACCGCGCCTTCTCGCCGCCACGCCATGGCTCACGGTCACCGCCGGACTCGGAGACATGCGCACCCTCCACATGCCCGACGTCACCTCGATGGCCATCGTCGTGGACGGACCCGAAAACTACCGCCGCGTCACCCGCGAACTCATCCGCGAAGGAGTCGATATCGTCAAACTCGTCATCTCCGGCGACAGCTTCGTCCCGCACGCCCCCTCGCACTCGACGGTGATGAGCGAAGCCGAGGTTGCCGCCGCCGCGGAAGTAGTCCACGCCCACGGCAAACGAATGAGCGCCCACGCCCGCAGCGCGGGTGCGGTCAAACTCGCCGTCAAGTATGGCGTTAAAATTGTTTACCACGCGAATTTTGCCGACGAGGAGGCGCTCGACATGCTCGAAGCCGCCAAGGACTGGATATTCGTCAGCCCCAATATCGGCTTCACCGCCACGGCCTCCCAGGGCGGCAACGGTGCTTTCACTGAACAGCAAATCCGCCAGCTCGGTTTTCGCGAGGAACTGCAGGGAGCCGCCGCCGGACTCCAGGCGCTCAAGAAGCGGGGCGTCCGCATCCTCGGCGGGGGAGACTACGGCTTCTCACTTACCCCACACGGTGATAACGCGCTCGACCTCGATCACCTCGTCCGCTTCTGCGGCTTCACGCCGATGGAGGCTCTGCTAAGCATGACCAAACATGGCGCCGCCGCCATGGACATGCCCAACGAACTTGGACAACTCCGCGAGGGATTCCTTGCCGACGTGGTGATGGTCAACGGAGACCCATTGACCAATCCCAAAGTCCTCCTGGATCGCCAGAATATCCTCGCGGTCATGAAAGACGGGAAATTTCACAAGCGGCCCAGCACTTGAGGATGATGCGGTGGAATCGGCCAGGTATTGCCGCAGCCGCTTCGCGCCCGCTCGACTCCCGATGTCCGTCCGCCTTGGAGCAATGGGCAGTGAAAGCCACGCCGCAGCCCGCGTGAGCGTTGTCTAGGGCGACGCGAAGAGACGCGGCGCCAGTCCGCGGCGATTGCGGCAAAAGCGCAACCACACGAGGCTTGGCCCCGGCCGGAGGAAATGTACATTGGAGGCCAATGAACCAGTCTCAAGAAAAACTGTCCCAGAACCTCACCGACTCAAAACACAAGATTTCTGTCAGTATGAGTGAACGGCGGAGCGCGCTGATCCTGGACCGCTTGTCAAGAACCCCAGGGGGTGTTGCCCAGTGCTACTTTCCACGGCTGCTCCACGAAAATGCGCACGCCGCGCGACCCTGATCGGGCCGCGCGGCGTGGCTCTGAATCACATTGGTTGGTTTACTTCTTCGCCTTGATGCCGAGTTCTTTGAGCTTCGCGACCACATCAGCACCGTGCGAACCGGCTTTCACCGCTTCATCGATGAAGAGGATTTTCCCATCCTTGCCGATGTAGAAAGTCCTGCGTGCCGCGAATCCCTTGTCGTCCTTGACCACGCCGTAGGCGAGCGCGGCCTGGCGAGTCGGGTCGCTCAGGATCGGGTAATCCAATCCCAGCGACTCCGCGAAGGCTTTGTTGCCTTTCTCGCCCTCCATCGGATCGCAACTGGCTGTGAAGTACGCCACATCAAATTTCCGAATCTCAGTGCCGCTCTCACGGAGCGACTTGCATTCGGCCGTTCAGCCACCGGTGAAGGCCTTGGGGAACCAGGCCACCACAACGGCCTGTTTGCCTTTGTAGTCCGAGAGTTTGTGAGTTTTGCCGTCGCTGCCGGGCAGCGAGAAGTCTGGCGCGGGTTTGCCGACAGCGGGTGCTTCCGCCGCCGTCACGCCCGTCGCCATCACGGCGAGTATTGCAAGCACGATGCTCACGAGAGTTATTGTTTTCATGGTGTGTTTATGGAGTTGGTGATTCAGCGCCTGAGCGCAGATCGACCACATCACAATGGTTGGAAAGCTTCAAGCGTGAAAAGGGGGCGCGGAATTCATTCCGCGAGTTCACGGGATCGGGAAGAACCACGCGGAATGAATTCCGCGCTCCTTTCCCCTGCTCCATCACATCGGACCCATCGCTGCCAGACGCGCCCGCTCGACCAGGAAATCCGCCAGAACCTTTCCGTAATCCTGATCCGTGATCACGCGGCGATAATCTGCCTTGAATTCATTGCAGCCCAGACGGAGGCGTTCGAGGAAGAGTTCGAGCTGCCGCAAGTACTCGTCCCGGATGTTGGCGGGTTCGGTGACGAGGTTGAAGTGGCTTTCCATGTCCTCGAATCGCACGGGCCGGTCAAATTTGAAATCAATTTCCATGCGATCCAATAGATGGAAGATCGCCACGTCGTGCTTCTGAAAGCGCAAATGCTGGAAGCAACTGAGCAACTCGTCCGGGTCACAGAACAAGTCCGATATGACGATGATCATCGCGCGGCTCCGGACCTTCTCCGCAATGTCATGCAACGCGCTCACCAGCCCGGTCTCTCCTTCGGCCCGGGATTCTTCCAACACCTCGAAGATCGTCTGGAGGTGCGATGGAGTTCGGCGCGGCGGAACTTCACGCACGAGTTTGCTTCCCACGCTCAACAGCCCGGCCGCATCGCCGTGATGTACGACCAGATAAGCGAGCGTTGCCGCGAGACGGCGGGCGTAATCGAACTTGGTTCCCGATTTGCCTTCAAAGCCCATCGACCCGCTGCAATCGATCACGAGGTAACAGCGAAGATTCGTCTCGGCTTCAAACTCCTTGAGATAAAACCGGTCTGAACGCGCAAACACACGCCAGTCCAGCCGCCGGATGTCATCGCCCGGCGTGTAATTGCGATACTCGGCAAACTCGACGCTCGATCCTCGATGAGGGCTTTTGTGATGTCCGGAAACCGATCCTTGCATCGGCAGGCGCGTCAACAACGGCTGCGGCATGAGCCGCGCCAGCACTTGCGGATCGAGGAACTGCCTGCCATCAGCCACGGCTCGAATCTCCCTGCATCCCGGCCAGAAGCTTGTCGATGATCGTCGCGCTGGTGATGCCCTCGGATTGCGCCTGGAAGTTCGTGAGGATGCGATGTGTGAGCACCGGCTCGGCTACAGCTTCCAAATCCTCCATGCGCACCAGATAGCTCCCGTGCATAACAGCCCGGGCCTTTGATCCACGAATCAAGTATTGCACTGCACGCGGCCCGGCCCCCCAGGTCACCCAACGCTTGATCCAATCCGCGGCATCGGTTGCTCGTGGCCGCGTGCGCCGGACGATGTCCACAGCCGCATCGAAGATATGATCCGGCACCGGAACGCGCTGGACGATTTCCTGGAATTTCATCACCTGATCGCCAGTGATCAGTTTGTTGAGAGGGGCGGGCGCCGCGCCGGTTGTTTCCCGCGCGATCCGGCGTTCTTCCTCGAGCGACGGATAATCGACGTTGATGAAAAACATGAACCGATCCAACTGCGCCTCGGGCAGCGAGTAAGTTCCCTCCTGCTCGATCGGGTTTTGCGTTGCCAGCACGAAGAAGGGCACGGGCAACTGAAAGAATCGTCCGGCAACCGTCACCCGATGCTCCTGCATGGCTTCGAGCAACGCGGACTGAGTCTTGGGTGGTGTGCGGTTGATCTCATCGGCCAGCACGATGTTTGCGAACACCGGCCCCTTGGTGAAGACGAACGCGCGTCTGCCGGGCTGATCCGTCTCCTGGAGAATGTCCGTGCCGGTGATGTCCGACGGCATCAAGTCCGGAGTGAACTGGATGCGGTTGAATTGAAGGGACATGACCTGCGAAAGAGCATTGACGATCGTCGTCTTCGCCAGACCCGGCACGCCCATCAACAACGCATGACCTCGCGCGAGAATGCAAATGAGCAACTGTTCGACGACCTTGTCCTGGCCGATGATCACCTTCGCCATCTCGGCCCGCATGTTCTTGTAGAGAGTCCGAAGCTCATCAATCGCGGCGACATCGCTGGCTGGAGGTGTGTGCCCGGCGGCGGGCGCTCCACCACGACTCGGCGATGTCAAAACACTATGCGACTTCGTTTCACTCATAAATTACGTCGGCATAGTGAACGCGACGCCACTTCGACCGGTCAACAAGATATTCCCGCAAGAACGAAGGCTTGCCGCGGCTAGCCCGCGGCTATACTTTGCGAACATGACAACCACACTTCAAGCATGGGGAAACAGCCAGGGAGTGCGCCTGCCCAAGACTTTACTGACGGCCCTCGGGCTGGAAAACGGGGCGGCTGTTGAAGTGGAGCTGACCGTGAGAAAGGATGCGATCATCGTGAAACCGGCGCGGGCACGCACAAAGATTCGTGGTCGTCATCGCATTGAGGATCTGGTCGCGGCGATGCCGAAGCGTTACAAGTCGGCCGAGTTTGACTGGGGAACCGAAGGCAGGGAAGTTTGGTAATGGCTGCTTACTTTCCAAGGCAAGGCGATCTCGTGGCGCTGGATTTCGACCCTCAGTCCGGGCACGAACAGAAAGGACGCCGCCCGGCACTGGTGGTGAGCAAGGACGCCTTCAATAAAGCCACCGGCATGGCGATCTGCTGCCCCATCACAAACACAAATCGCGACGTTCCGTTTCACGTTGCCATCACCGGCCGGACGGAGCTCACGGGATTCGTCATGTGCGAACAGGTGAAGTCGCTCGATTTCATCTCGCGTGGAATGAAACTCATCGAACGAGCCCCGAGGGAAGTGCTGGAGGATGTACTGGCGATCATTGACGCGTCAGTGTTTTGAAAATGCACTTCACCCAGGCACACGCCGCGCCGGCATGACGGCGTTTCGCTTATCATGCGAAACTTCCTCCAGGGCTTGTCAGAAAATTGCTGCGATTTCCATTTCCCGGGACAAACTCCATTTGAAGGCTGCCAACCACTCTATAACTGCGGCTCGATCTGAAGTTCTCCGGACAGGCATTTGAGGAAGGTAATGAGGTCAACCTTTTCTTCGGGATGGAGGTTGAGAGGCCGGACTTCGCGGTCGAGGGATGGATTCGGTAGGGCGCCTTTGCTATAGAACTCGATGACATCATCCAGCGTCGCCAGACTGCCGTCGTGCATGTACGGCGCGGTGAGCGCGATGTTTCGCAGCGTCGCTGTTTTGAACTTGCCACGATCCTGCTCGCGCTTCGTCACTTCAAAGCGACCGAGATCCAGCGGCTCTTTGCCCCAGCTCACGCCGGTGTTGTGGAACTCTTCATCCGAGAGCAGCGGTCCGCTGTGGCAGGGGATGCAGTTGCCTTTGCCACGGAAGATTTGCAGGCCGCGCTTGGCGGCGTCCGAAAGCGCGTTTTGATCGCCATGCTCGAAGCGATCGAAGGGCGAATTGCCCGAGAGCAACGTGCGCACGAACGTCGCCAGCGCTTTTGCGGCGTTGCGCGCATGCGGTCGCTCGCCAAAAACTGAGCCGAAGGCCATGGAATAATCTCTGTTGCGGTCCAAGCGGAACTCGAATTCCGGCAATGTCAGATCCATCTCGTTCCGGTTCGTGATTGCCGTGAGCGGCTGCTCCTCCAGCGACTTGACGCGCCCATCCCAAAAGAACGCCTTCCCATACGCACGGTTGAACAGGCTTGGCGCATTCCGCCGGCCAGGGCGGCCCTCAATCCCCACGGCCACCGGCTTGGCGTCGGTGAGAGCTCGTTCCGG
Organism: Pedosphaera sp.; assembly: GCA_009695275.1. GTDB lineage: Bacteria > Verrucomicrobiota > Verrucomicrobiia > Limisphaerales > F1-12-MAGs170 > F1-120-MAGs170. Next base: position 14,324 of record SIBF01000130.1, read on the forward strand.
AAGGTGACACGTCGCGCAGGCAATGGTGCCGTCACGCGAGAGTTGCTTGTCGAAGAAGAGACGCCGCCCCAGCTCGATCTTCTCCCCCGTCTGCGGATTGTCTTCGGGAACCGGGATGAATTCGTCGAGGCCCAGTGGAACTTTCGTTACGGGATCGCCACCGAAGCAAGCCAACTCAACAGCGACCGCCAGCCACACGATTTGCAGCAGGAGAATTCTCACAGGAGACCTTCCACACGATTGGTGCCCGAGCGCTTATCGCGTTACGACTTGTTTCTTTGGCAAAAACTCGCGCAGCAGTTTCAGATCTGTCGCGGATCGTGGTTCATTGAGGATCAGAGCCAGCCTGGCACCGTCCGGAGACCATTCAGCTCCCCACGGGTTCTGTAACTTTCCGCTGTTGAGCGTCGTCTCCCGGCTCCCATCGGCGGCGGCGATTCGCATCTGCAAATCGTTTTCATGCGATTCCCCTCCCGTGAGGTAGCTGTAGGAAATTTTTGTTCCGTCTGGCGACCAACGCGGGCTTGAAATGGAGGCCGGCTCGATCGCATGAGCCAGAATCTTTTTTTCTTTCAGATGAACGTCGGCAACAATGAGCGTTCGCTCTTTCTTTTTCGGATCCTTCTCGATGTATGCAATCCGCGTTTCGTCCTTTGAAAGGTGATAATCAACGGAATCAACATTTTCCAACAGGTTGATCTTCCGCTCCTTGCCCGTCGCGATGTTAATGGCTGACTGTTCGATCTTCTCTCCCGCTTTTGAAATGAGAAACTCGCTGCCATCGCGCGTGAACCCGTGCGAGTAAAACAAACCGTTGATGAGCGGCTTGAACTCGTGTGTTTCGAGAGAAAAAATCCCGATGCCGTACTGGGCATTTTTCAGATAACCGTCGAGCGCAAGTGACTGCCCGTCCGGCACCCAGAAGATGGCATTAATGGTTCTGACCGTTGTATTGAAAGCCTCTTCCTGACCCTTCTCGACAGATTGAATGCAGAGCACACCTCGCGTGCCTCCGCTTTCGCGAATGTACGCAAAACGCTTTCCATCGGGTGACCAGAGGGGATGAGAGTTGCGACCGAATGAAACTTTTGTCAGCAACTTCGCCGGCCCAATCATTTCTCCATTTGCGCTGTTCACCTTGAAGGAATAGATGTCGCGTCCTCCACCGGTGGCGGCGTTGAACGCCAGATTCCCCGAGCGCGTCATCCGCTTCGAGTAATCCCCAAAATCCGGCCGCACGACAGTCGCCGCATCCACCGGTTTGCCATCATGCACTTCAATCGCCAGCAAATCCCAGGGACCGCGCCGATTGCTGTTGAACAGGACGTGCTTCCCGTCGGGTGACCAGACCGGGCCGCCCTCGTCGGTAGGGGCATCGGTGAGGCGGGTGATTTGCATGGAATCCAACGCGAGCAGGTAAACATCGCGGTTCCCATCAATGACGCGATCGTAAGCGATGTATTTGCCGTCGGGAGAAAACCTGGGTCCGCCCGCGTGATTCCATTCAAGCGACACCAGTTGACGGACTTCACCTGACTCGATCGACAGAATGCCAATTGCGTTGGAATTATCACCTTTGGTCAGTTCGCAGAGCAGGGATTTGCCATCGGGTGACCAGTCCATCGGGGCGAAGCTCATCTCTTCGCTGAAATCCTTCAGCGTCTTGAATTGGCCACCGTCAGCCGAAGCAATTTGCAAATACGTTCTCGGCTTCGCGTTGTTGGTAAAACTGATCCAGGTAAACGCAACCGATTGTGAGTCGGGCGACCAGACAATGTTGGCCGCGTATTCATACATCGTGCGCTGTTCGATTGCCTCGGGCCAATTCTTCTTCCGCGCCTTGGTCAATCTCGTGATTTGTCCGGAGTGCAAATCTCGAACCACGAGGTCGGAGTAATCTCCCCAGTCGGTGTACGCAACCTTCGATTCGTCAGGCGCGAGAACCGCTAGCCTAACTTCCCTGACGGTTGAGCAAAATCCCGAATGATTTGAGAGTTGTCTCAAATGTTCCGGGCTACAAATCCGCCCAAGCTGGCGGTTGCGAGAATAATTTTAGCAAATCCAACTCGGTCAGTTGCTCATTCAAATTCCG
>SIBF01000131.1 GCA_009695275.1 Pedosphaera sp.
CCAAGGTCAGGAAAAAGGAGTGGGTCGTTTGAACAGTCTGTCATGCTCGAAATGAAAGCCAGTGCAGTGCCAATCCCTTTGATAAACCTAGCGCAATTGCACTTTTCTCTCTCCGTTTTCCGCCAGGCTATGATCGATCCGGGCTAGCAGCTTCTGAGCCGGGACCAAGCTCAAGTGCAAGCACAAGGATGACAACACGCATATCAACCTCATTATTAACAATCTATATCCAAGACACCAAACATGCACAAACAGCCACGTTCGTCTGAGCCACCGAATTGCAAGGCGAAATTCGTCAGAATTCCTTACAACTAAGGAAGTCGGTTCGCTACCACCTACAGCGACCCACAGCGGCAGCTTTATCCGATTATGGAAATAGGCCTATGCACTTGACTCTTGTGACGCAACGGCTGGTAGCCAGTTTGCCCTTAAACACCCCACCGGTTGGGGCAATTTGCAGGCCACAAGAGTCAACTGGATAGCCCTATATGGAAATATGGAGGCGGCACAGTCGCAAGGTGGCGGGTTCGTTTGCTGACTAACTCCGACAACCCATGCGACACTCTTGACAGCCTTTTTTGTCAGCCCGAAGCGATACGCCCCCGCTTCAAGAACCGTCAGCTTATCTTTCAAAAAAACCTTGGGATGCGAGCACTCTTGAAACTTACTACTTTGGTCTCGCCAACCAACGCAGAATTGAATTTTTCCACACTCATATCATCTGCCATTGAGGAAGCCTAAGCCGTAACGACTCGTTTATTTCGGGCACCTGGACTGCGGGCATTTCTGTTGAGCACTTCTTGAGTATTTGCCTTGGGGCAGGCAACTTTCGCAGCTACATGGTTATTGAGTTCTGAGTTATGGCACAGTTTTCATACAAAGCACGGCGCCGGACAGGTGAGGTGGTGCAGGGTGTCCTGGATGTTCAGGATCGCTCGGCGGCGCTCTTGCAGATTGAAAAGCTGGGACTCCTTCCAGTGATGATCGAGGCGGTAAAGGGCACAGCGGCGAACGTGAGGCGCAATGAGTCGCCGGACAGCCAGCCAGCCAGTTCGGGGTTGTTGCCGCAGGCGCTGCGCGATTATTTCAAAAAACAACGCAAGCCGAAGCTGCGCGAAATCGCCACCTACACCCAGCAACTTTCCAACCTCCTTGTGTCGGGCATGCCGCTGACGGTGGCGCTCAACAGCATGACGCACCTGGAATCGAAGGGCATTCCCTCTGACGTCAGCAAGCAGCTCAAGCAGGACGTGATGGAAGGCAGAAGCCTCTCGGATTCGATGTCGAAGCAGCCGGTGGTTTTTTCCGAGCTTTACATCAACATGGTGCGGGCAGGTGAACAGAGCGGCGCGCTGGTGGAGGTGCTCAACCGCATGCACCAGCACTTCGACCGTTTCGCCGAGGTGCAGTCCAAATTTGTTTCCGCCTTGATTTACCCGGCGATTGTCGGCTGCGTCGGCGTGGCGATTGTCATTTTCTTCATGACGTTCATGCTGCCGCGCTTCCTCTCCATCTTCAAAGGCATGAACGTGGAGCTGCCTCCCGCCACGCAACTGCTCGTGACGATCAGCGATATTTTCAGCAACCCTCTTTACCTCATGGTCATCGGCATGGTGATCGTCGCCGTGACGATTTTGTTCCTGCGCTTTCGCGCGACGGAGGCCGGACGGCGGCGGATCGATGGCTGGAAGATGAGCGCGCCCGTGATCGGCAAAGTTTTCAAGCTGAATCTTTTCGGACAGTTCGCGCGCACGCTCTCAACTCTGCTTGAAAACGGAGTTCCGGTGCTGACGGCGCTGAAGATCACTGAGCAGGTGATTCCAAACGTGATTCTCAAGGAGGCGATTGCCAAGACCCGCGAGGCTGTAACGGACGGCAAGACAATCGCGCAGCCGCTGGCGGGCAGTAAGATTTTTCCACAACTCATGATTGATCTACTGAAGATCGGCGAAGAAACCGGCGATGTTCCAGGAGCATTGCGGAACGTGGCAAACACCTACGAAAACGAGTTGACCCTCGCATTGAAGGTGGTGACGAATCTGATCGAGCCGGCGATGATCATCATGATGGCGATGGGCGTGGGTTTCTTACTCTTCAGCGTGCTCTCGGCCATGTTCGCTATCACCGCCAACATCGCGCGTTGATGACGATGAACCTCCGCGACTTCCATGCCGTGTTGACTTGGAGTTCCGACTTCAGTCGGTCCGGGCGGTATGAATGCGGAACTCCAAACAGCCTGCCGAGAACGTCGGAAGGGCTGCCGCATCCCCGCCAGCGCCGCGGCGCGGTGCGGACACCACGCACTACCCATGTCCCTGGCTTTACGCTCATAGAGTTGATGGTGGTGGTGGGCATTCTTTCGATTGTGCTGGCGATGGGAATCCCATCGATCGCACGCGCGCTGAAGAAAGAAGGGCTCCGCAAAGGTGAGTCGGATTTGATGGAGGCCTGCAGCCATGCGCGAGCCCAGTCGATTCTCAGCGGGCTTCCAATGGAACTCGCGATTCGTGCTCAAGGGGGACAAATCTCTGTCGAACCTTTGAAGAACATGGATGGACACAATTCATCGACGGCAGGCGAGTTCTCGGAAGTCACACCGCCACGGCCACCGCCCAAATCGTTTAGCGCCACTTTGGACGACGACATCGCAATCCGCGTGCTGGCGGTGAATTTCAAGGATCAGATGGAATTTCCGGAAGTGCGGGTGCGATTCTTTCCAAACGGCACGAGCGACGAGTTCACGATCATGTTCTTCTCCGCCCAAGGAGAGCGAAAAGTAAGCCTCGATGTGGTGACCGGGCTGGCAAACTCCCAGATAATCCGATGAAGTGCCGGCCACACAACTCTGGCGAGAGCGTTGACCACGACGAAGCGTTTAGTCTCGTGGAAGTGATGATCGCGATGGCGCTCTTTTTCATGGCTCTTTTCGCGATCCTGAGTCTGACCTCTCAAAGCCTCGGAGCCGCGGCGCGACTACAACGACACCACGTGGATATCGGAGGTCTGGCCGCGGAGCTGTGCCTCACGAACAGACTGGAAGAAGGTTCCGACTCGGGTGACTTCGGCGAGATTTACCCTGGAGTGACGTGGACTCGAGACATCAGGGAAGTGTCATCAAACGGGTTGTACCGGGTCGATTTCTTCGTCACCTCCCAGCCGCCAAATCGACGATCCCGAGCGCCATCGACCGTCGAGACTCTAAGCATCCTGGTCTATCGGCCGACGTCGGCGGGATCACGCATCGGAGGGATGCGCCGATGAAGATCTCAATTAGCGCAGGCAGTGGGAAGTGTCTTAATCTTGCTCATAGTCTTAATCGTAATCACCCGATCGAAAGGATTAAGAGCAGGATTAAGATTAGGACATTACGAGACAGTGGCGTTTGCCGGAACGAGGTCGCCCCGACGGGAAATCGCGGACAAGGCTGTCCTCGCTCCGGTGGGTGGCGCAGCGGTTTCACCATGCTGGAGGTAATGGTTTCGATCACGATTTTCAGCATGGTGCTGCTGGCGATCTATTCGAGCTGGTCCGCGATCCTGCGCGGCACACAACTGGGGCACGCCGCCGCCGCAGAAGCGCAACGCGGGAGGATTACCGTCAACGCCCTCGAACAATCTCTCGGCTCAACCGAGTTGTTTCTCGCCAATCTACGGCATTACGCCTTCATGGCGGACACTTCCGGTGAGTTTGCGTCCCTGAGTTTTGTTTCCCACCTGCCGCCGTCATTTCCAGGGAGCGGACTTTTTGGCGATCAATCCGTGCGCCGCGTGACGTTCAGCGTCGAGCCGGACAAGAGCGGCCGGAACCAGCTCGTGCTCTTTCAGCGGCCCTTGCTGGAGCCACCAGAAACCGCGACCGAACCTTACTACATCGTGCTCGCGCCGAGCATCCGGGAATTCAAAGCCTACTTCTGGGAAACCAACACGCACGAATGGGTGGATGAGTGGCTCTGGACAAACCGGCTTCCACGCATGGTGCGAGTGGAACTGTCGCTGGGAGATCCCAAGCGCGGACGGATTGATGCGGACGAACTGATCAGCAAAACAGTGTACATCGCCTCGACGGCGATACCGCGAGAAGCGCAGATGCCGGCGAATCGCGGCGGGAACCGGCCTGGCACACCACCCCCAGGCGCTCCCCCCATCAACAATCCGGGCGCGAATCTACCCCGGAGACCCTGAACAACGACTCACCGGCGTGAAGATCCGTCTTTCACCAAACTGCAGCGGCATCGCGATGATCATCGTAATGATCGTCATCGTGGTGCTGGGCGTGATGGCGGGCGGTCTGGCGTATTCGATGAAAGTCGAGACGCGCCTCGCGCAGAACGGTTCCTTCGATTCGGAACTTGAGTGGATGGGGCGCTCGGGAGTCGAATTGGCGCGCTACGTCATCTCGCAGGGCGCGGCGCTTCCGCAAGAACCGTGGGATTCTCTGAATCAAAAATGGGCTGGAGGGCCGAAAGGAACCAACGAAGCGCTGGCGGCAATTTCGCTCGTCAACCAGGAACTTGGGCGGGGAATGTTCTCTGTTAAGATCACGGACACGGAACGGAAATTCAATGTCAACGTCATCAACGAGAGCATTCTCCAACAGGCGTTGATCGCGGTCGGACTGGAGCCCTCGGAATCAATGCCGATCGTCAACGCTTTCATGGATTGGCGCGATCCAGATGACAATCCGCGCATGACAGGCGCGGAGAGTGCGGATTACATCGCCACGCCGAATCCCGGCTTCGCTCCCTACATCGCCAAGAACGGACCGATGGACGACATCTCTGAACTGAGGCTCATCCGCGGCATCACCGAGGAAATGTATTGGGGGCCGATGGGACAGCAGCGGGCGAATCAGGCATTTCTGAGTCCATCGTTTGATTCGCCGGGGATGATGTCGGAGTCAGCGGGCGCCTCTGGGTTGGTTGATTTCTTCACTCCTATTTCATTTGGCACGATCAACATCAACACGGCTTCCGCGGCGGTACTTCAGTTGATTCCTGGTGTCGATTCAGCGCTGGCACAAGGCATCATCAGGACGCGCGCAGGGTTGGACGGCGCGGATGGAACCGAGGATGACATCCCATTCCGGTCGCCGGGCGAGTTGATCAACGTGCCTGGAATGCATCCACAATTCATCTCGGGCGTACAGGGATTTCTTGGTGTGAGAAGCTACACATTCGAGGTGACAGTTGAAACCCGGATCGGCGGGCTCAAGAGACAGTTCGTGGCATTGCTGAGGCGCAATGCAGCCGCTCCACGCGACGTCCAGATCCAGTACTTCCACTGGAAATAGGAGACCTGCGGGAATTGAGCAACCTGAGCACAAAAAGACGGCGATGCCGGATCATCTTCGTCACCGGCACCGACACCGGCGCGGGAAAGACGGTGCTGACCGGCCTGCTGCTGGCCTGTCTGCGCCACCGTCGTGTAAATGCGGTGGCGATGAAACCGTTCAGCACGGGAAACCGTGATGATGCGAAGTTGCTCCGAAAGCTGATCGGTCTGGAAATGACTCTCGATGAGGTGAACCCATTTCATTTCCGAAGGCCGCTCGCGCCACTCATCTCTGCGCGCCTGGAGCAAACGAGCGTTCCCATCGAGGAAGTGTTGGCCAGGATCGGAACCGCCAGCAAGCACTGCGATGTGCTGCTGCTCGAAGGCGCGGGAGGTCTGATGGCACCTCTAGGGCCTGGGTTTTGCCTGTGGGAATTGATTCAACGTCTGCGAGGCGAGGTTGTAATCGCGGCTCAGAACAAACTGGGCGTGATCAATCACACTCTTCTCACACTGGATGCCCTGCGAAAATTGAAAGCGGCCAGACCCCGGGTGGCATTGATGGGATGCAAGAAGCCAGATGACTCCGCAGCCACGAACGAAGATCTCCTGCGAGAGTGTGAAACATCCGCCACAATCATTTCGATTCCCTGGCTCGCCGGGGATTTAGGATCAGCCACGGTCATTCAAGCTTGCGCAAGGCAGACCGGGAGGCGGCTGGCGAAACTCCTGGCGTAGTCACCTCCAACAGGAGCCCGCCGGCATGGATGCGGAAGCGGCAAGGCAGGTTTGCTGAACTCGTGGCTATTTCTTCGCGTAGAGCTTTGCCACGTCGTCGCCGTAGCCGTTATACGGAAGAGTCTTCACACGGTCACCGCTGTCGATGAGGCGCTCGGTGGCTTGCGACCAGCGAGGATGAGGCAGGCTCGGATCGACGTTCGACTCGAAGGGATATTCGGCAGGTTGAAGCGCTTCCCAAAAGATCTTCGGTTGCTTGTCGATGAACTCCATCTTCACGATCGACTTGATGCTCTTGTAGCCGTACTTCCACGGAACGATGATGCGGATGGGCGCTCCATGCTGCTTGGGTAGCGGTTTGCCATAGATGCCTGTGACAACCATGGTGAGTGGATGAAGCGCCTCGTCCATGCGCAGGCCCTCGAAATAAGGCCACGGGTAGCTGTTGAGCGTTCGCGCCATGCCCGGCGCCTGATCGGGGCGATTGAAAGTCTCAAACCGGACGAACTTCGCTTCAGCTTTCGGAGATGCTTTCTCGATCAGTTTGCTCAACGGAAAGCCGGTCCAGGGCACGATCATCGCCCATGCCTCGACACAGCGGAAACGATAGACCCGCTCCTCGAGATCGAACATCGAGACCAGTTCCGCGGCATCCACCGTCATCGGCTTGTCCACCAATCCTTTGATCTCGATGGGCCAGGGCGATGTGACGAATTTGCCCGTGAGTTTGCGAATATCGGCGGCGCGATTGGGGAAGAACTCGTAGAAATTGTTCAAGCTCGCCGCAGCTTCTTCTTTAGTCAGCTCCAACTTGGAGTTGAACTGGGGGTTCCTCTTGGCCGGATACTTCGAAGAAGCAGCGGTGCCTGCGGCTGGCTTCGTCGCGGGGGCGGGTTCGTCTTTTGCGCAGCCAATACCAGCGGTGGACATCAGGCCGGCTCCTGCCATTCCCATGCTTGCAAGGAATCGGCGACGGTTGAGAAACGCGGATTCCGGAGTCGCAAAACTTTCCGGAATGTACCAGTCAGGATGGAGAATGATATTGGCCATGCGAGTAAGATGCACGAGGGCCGGACGGCTTCCACAAAATTCTTAGCCGTAACTATTCAGTGGCAATTGGGGAGCGCGTGCGTCTCGCACGCCCTGATCAGCGTCCCGCTGACCAGCCTGTCCGCTCCGGAAACCCATCATTTGGTGACTGGTCGCGTTGCCCTGTGTTCTCGGCGAGACGCCGAGAACAGCGGTCGAGACGACCGAGCTCCCCATTTCATCTGCATACTGATCAGTAATTACGGCTTAGCACCTCAATCCTGCACTCTAAAAGCGGCAGCTCAGATCAACTGCTGTTTGTAAGTTCACCGGTCAGGCTTTTGTGCCGGCTTGTCAGCGGCTCCGAGATGCTTCTGAACCAGACCGGTCCATAGCTTGTAGCCATTCGTGTTCATGTGTAGCCGGTCTGGCGCGTAGATATCCGGCTTGGGAAGGCCATCTGAACCCAGCATGTGAGGAAACACATCAATAAAATCCAGACGGCGAGAGTTCTTCCTTGCGTAGTCCGCGATCAACTTGTTCGTGGCGCGCACCCGTTCGACCTGCGCCCAGCGCGCGGGATTCGGGGCGATGGAAATATAAGCGATGCGCGTGCGCGGCAGTTTCGCGTGAACCTTTGCGATGAAGGATTTGAAATCCGCGAAGACTTGCTCGGGGCTCTTGCCTCCATGGATGTCATTGCCGCCGGCGTAGAGGACGATCAGCCGAGGCTCGGCAGGAATCACGATGCGCTCGGCATATTGCACCGAGTCGGCGATCTCGGACCCGCCGAAGCCGCGATTGATGACGTTGTGCCTGGGAAAGTCCTGGGCGAGTGTCTTCCAGAGTCGGATGCTGGAACTGCCGATGAACAAGATCGCTTTCTTTGGCGGCGGGTTGGTTCGATCAGCAGTTTCAAATGCGGCAATCTCGGTTTCCCACTTTGATTGCTGGGTGCTCGAGTGGTCGGCAGCAGTCAAATGACAGAGCGGGAATCCAAGGATTGTGAGCAGTAAAACCAAGCCAAGTCGGGGACGGTTGTTGGTAATCACGAAGAGAGGCTGGCATATCGCTCGCACAAAGTCAGTTTTTCCTTCATCCGGCTGTTCGCTTCATCCATCTTCGTCCACGTGATCGTATTGGGCACTGAAGAGATTCGCGACGCGGTCCGCCGTGCGCTGGACGAGGATGTGGGATCGGGCGATGCCACGACCCTCGCCACGGTGCCGGAGACAGCCACGGCGCGCGCACAAATGGTGGCCAGAGAATTTATGGTGGTGTGCGGACTGGCGTTTGCAGAAGTCGCTTTTCGAGAGTTGTCCACCGAACTTGAGGTGCAATGGATGGCACGTGATGGCGATAGGTTATCCCAGGGCGGACAACTCCTTTCCGTGACCGGCTCGGCGCGTGCCATTCTGACCGCCGAACGAGTCGCGTTGAATTTCGTTCAGCGACTTTCCGGCATCGCCACACTTACGGCACAATTTGCCGAAGCCATCAAAGGCACCAGCGCCAGCATCCTCGATACACGCAAGACCACTCCAGGCTGGCGGCGCTTTGAGAAGTATGCCGTGGCGGCTGGTGGTGGACAAAACCATCGCGAAGGACTGTTCGACATGGTGCTGATCAAGGACAACCACCTCGCCGCGCTTCAGGAAGCCAAGCCTAATCCGGTGATGGCGGCAGTTCGGCGAGCACGCGAACGCTACCCAGCACTGGAAGTGGAAGTCGAGGCGGACAATTTGGATCAAGTTGGACAAGCATTGGAAGCCGGAGCCGACATCGTGCTTCTGGACAACATGAGCCTTGAACAATTGCGCGCTGCGGTTTCGTTGAATCGTGGTCGCTGCAAACTGGAGGCGAGCGGAGGAGTGAATCTGTCAACTGTTCGCGCCATTGCGGAGACGGGAGTGGATTTCATTTCCATCGGTGCCCTGACGCACTCAGCTCGCGCAATGGACATCGCACTGGACTTCGACACTTCACTGATCTCATGACTCCGACTGCTGAAATTCTCAAAGCACTCCGACTTGCCGATCGAGGTTCTGTCTCGGGAGGAGAACTCGCGACACACCTCGGCGTAACCCGCGCGGCGGTGTGGGCTAACATCGAGGAACTCCGATCTCTCGGCTACGAGATCGAGGCGAGCCCGCACGAAGGATACCGTTTGCTCCATGTGCCGGACGTCCTGCTCGCCGATGACATACTATCCCGCCTCGGAAAAACTCGTGTGATCGGCCGGGACATTCGCGTCTTTCAGGAGACGACCTCAACCAATGACATTGTGGAGAAGCTGGCTCGCGATGGCGTGAAGGAGGGAGTGGCAGTGTTTGCCGAAACGCAAACCAAGGGCCGGGGGCGGCTGGGAAGGAAATGGTTGTCGCCTGGGAAGAAGGGGCTTTGGTTTTCGGTGTTGCTCCGGCCTGACTTGCGATCCGACGAAGCGACACAAGTGACCATTCTTGCGGCGACCGGGCTGGCTCGCGCCTTGCGCCAGCACACGGGTGTGGCCGTCGAAATAAAGTGGCCCAATGACTTGCTCGTGAACGGGCGGAAAGTGGCGGGCAGCTTGATGGAACTGAGCGCTGAAGTCGATCGCGTGCGCTTCATTGTGCTGGGGATCGGGCTGGATGTGAATATGAGAGAGTCGGATTTCCCGCCTGAACTCCGCAAGGTTGGGACTTCGCTGAGGCTGGAATCGGGCAAGTCATGGCATCGTGGCGAACTTGCCGCCACCATTCTGGAGGAACTGGATCACGACTACTCCCGACTTCGCGCGGGCTGCTTTGAAAGCATCGCCGATGAGTGGGAAGAGCTTTGCGCCACGATCGGCAAGAACGTCAGCATCCGGATGGGCGAGCGGGTGATCCGCGGGCGCGCGGAATCACTGGACAGCGATGGTGCGTTGATTCTCCGTACGGAGCACGGACGCCTCGAACGCATCATCGGCGGGGATGTGACGCTTGAAAAATAGAACCGACAAGCCTCCGGGCGGGCACTTTCTTTTCCCGACTTCTATTCCGTAGCCGGTCCGGATACTGTACGCGCAGACAATGATTTTCCTCCTCGACATCGGCAACACCCATACACACCTCGGCCTTGCAAACGCAGGGCGCGTGACGAAACAGGTGAACATACCTTCCAGTGTTTGGCAGCAGCAGCAGGAGGCGGATCGCCTGTTACAGAATTTTATTGGAAAGGCGCGGATCGAGGGCACCTCGTTGTGCAGTGTGGTGCCGTCCGCCACACTCGCCGCCCGGAGATGGGCCGAAACGCTGCGTGGAGTGGAGTTACTGGAACTTAATTTCAAAACCATTCGCGTAGTAGGCATCGATTATCCGAAACCTGAAACCATCGGCGCGGACCGCCTGGCGAATGCGATTGCGGTAAGACATCATTTTGGAGCGCCATCAGTCGTGGTGGATTTCGGCACCGCTGTGACCTTTGATGTTGTCAGCCGGCTGGGGGATTACGTCGGCGGCATCATCGCGCCCGGCCTGTCAGCAATGACGAGCTATCTGCATGAGAAGACTGCTTTGTTGCCATCCATCGAGATCCGGGAGACCTCTGCGGTGATCGGCAGGAACACGGAAGAAGCGATGTTGATCGGTGCGGTTCACGGCTATCGGGGTTTGATTCGGGGACTGGTGGTGGAACTCAAACGCGAGTTGAAAGCGCGCCGACTGCCGGTGGTGGGGACCGGCGGCTACGCCAGGCTCATCGCCGCCCGGCTGCCTGAAATCACAGCCGTGGAGCCGCTCCTTACACTGGAAGGATTGAGGCTGCTTTGGGAAGCGCACAGGTAGCTTCGTCGCGTGGTATGTTTCCACGGTCATGACCGCGCATTGGGGCCGTGAACTCGCCTGCGAACATTCAGCGCTGCAAGTGGGACGATTCTTACAAAATCGATGGCGAGTCTCCCGCCATCGGTTTCTCGATGTGATTAAGGCAGCTCCTTCAATCGAATCCGCCGATACTCCATTTGCCCGAGATCCCCCTCGAGTCCGATGGGTCCGGTTGCTGGAACCTTCATCGCGGTTTCGAGGACTTCGCCGTTGCACACGCAGTGGGCACTGTCGCCTTTCACCGTAACGACCATCTCATTCCAATCTTGAGGTTTGTAATTCTTGAGCTGCTTGTAAGGCCCCGCGAGAGGATAGTCGCGGCATTGGAGTTGTTTTCCACGAATGAAAACGCCGCTATCCGCAAACGGCGTGGCGCGAAACTCGAGCTTGAGGATGAAGTCTTTCGGAAAATCGCGAGCCGTCCAGATCTGCTGAATCCTCCGCCCCTCGGGCGGCGTGGTGACAACCAGTCGTCCACTCAGTGCGACATACCGGCCATCAACACTTGCAGTCTGGCGGTCAAAGTTCACCGGCGTTGTAACAACCGGCCATGGCGGGGCATTGGGATCGCTCTTGCGCCAGCGTTCCGCGGACTGGATATCAGCCGCGGAAGTCACCCTGTAGCCCCAGCCCGTCAGATCCCGGCCATTGAACAAGGAACGAAAACCGCGCTCCGGCGTAAAGTCGTCCGCAGCCGTTTCGATGAAACGAAGCGTGGCGAAAACAGGACGAAGCGCCGCAACCCATTTGGCGTAGCCCGCTTTGTTCGGGTGCAACAGGTCTGGAAATTCCTCCGCCTTTGCGTCACCGGCTTCATTCGCAAACAGAATCCACGTCTCCATCACCGTAATGTTCGGATCGCCTTTCACTGCGGCGGCATAAAGTTCGTTGATCTTTTTGATCTTGGCGGCAGGGCGTTTCTTGGACTCTGAGCTCGGAAAAACTTTGCAAAGAATGACCGGCATCGAGGGATTGTGCTGCTTCAGCCGGGCGAGAATGAGTTTCAAATTGGACGCGATCGTTTCCGGCGCGGCATTTTCCTCAAGATCGTTTGTGCTGATCAAAAGCACGACAGCCGCCGGATCCAGCGCGATCACGTCTTCATCCAGACGGATCAAAACCCCGCGCGTTGTGTCGCCGCTGATGCCGCGATTTGCTGTCCGCATTCCGGGGAAAGTCCCGCCCATGTCGTCGCCCCAACCCTGCGTGATGGAATCCCCGAGGAAAACCACCGCGCCACGATCCCGCTCGAGCTGCGCGGCCCATTGACTCCGGCGCTGTTCCCAGAGCTTCTTGAACCAGTCATAGCGGCGGATCGGGCCATCGCCTGGAAGACCGGAATCCGTGGCGGGTATTTCAAATCGTGAAGCGACGGGACGGTTTGATGCCGGCTGGGATTTCGCACCGAAGACGAGAAGGAACACGAACGACCACAACAAAAGAAGGCGGCAACAAGTTTTCATCGATTGGACAAAGTTATCAGCCATGGCTGAAGAATGTTTTCAGGAATCGTGAAAGGAGTTTCGGCTGATCTCGCTGGGAGGGAAAGAGAAAACGTTTGATCCGGTGACCTCGGCCAACACTTCCTTCTCTCCTCCGTGGCGCAGCCGGTGGCGGTGATCGTGAAGGGAGGTTTGTGTTCCGGCGCCAAACCCAGTTGTTGGTGGCATGTGACTTCCCAGTGTTCCCGCGCTGGGAAGTCACAGTGCTGGTCCGCCGGATCCTCTGGCCATGCAGCACTTGAAGTTCAATCACGCCAGCCATGGTCCACATTTGCATGGGGCTGATGCACCAATGCACCAACCGTAGGCCGCTGAGGGGTGTCTCGCCGTGTGGCAATGCTTCTTCCTGCAAATATTATCGGAGTCGATGGCGCGTCCACTCGCGTCCTTCGGCTTCCAATTCCATCTCGATCTCCCACAGCGACCAGTGACGCATTGATTCTGTCTTCATCCATTTCCTTTCCTCGAGGTGCTGGGCTGTCCAGGATTGGGGCCAGTGTCCTAATCTTGCTCGTAATCTTAATCATAATCCCTCAGCCAAAAGGATTAAGAGTATGAGCAGGATTATGATTATGACACCACCAGGATTGGGTGCCGCTTGCCCCCTATCATCGCGCAGCGTCGTGAAATGCCCGAAGGCAGGGCAGCAGGCGACAAGAAATCACACTTTACAAGAAACAAGTGGGCGCTAACGTCTCTCTCGAAAATCCAAACTATGCGACTCTCTCTTAAGATTATTGTGTCCTCGGCTGTGGCGGCCTTGTTCGCGACGGGGTGTGCCGGTCCTGAGCAGAAGTTGGGACGCGGCATCAACAATTCCACGGAGTTTTTCCGACTAGGAGAAATCCGCCGTTCGATGGAGCAGACCGGCATTTGGGACGGCCCGGATGCCGCTTATACCACGGGGTTCATCAAGGGTTTCAATCGCACACTGGCCCGCACCGGCGTTGGGCTTTATGAAATGGTGACCTTTCCATTCCCGAGCTACGACCCGTTATTCCTGCCGACCGATCCCGTTTATCCAGACAGCTACAGGCCGCGGCTCTTGGCGGACCCGATCTGGGGCGCGGATGACGCCCTCGGGTTCAGCGGTGGCGACATAGCGCCTTGGGTTCCGGGCAGCCGCTTTCATATTTTCGATTACTAGCAGCAACAGGTTTCCAGCGGCGCCAACATCTCCGATGTTGGCGCTTTTTTATTGATGCATCTCGAACGTCTCTCTCCTTGCAAGGTCAACTTTGTTCTCAACATCCTGGGCAAGCGTCCGGATGGTTTCCACGAGCTTGAAACGCTGATGCAGCCAGTGAATGTTTGTGACATTCTGTCGTTTGATAAACAGCCTGGGACCGACGTCACCCTGACCTGTTCTGAGCCGTCGCTGCCTGTCGATGGTACGAATCTGGTGGTGCGTGCCGCGCGAAGCTTTTTCGAGACATGCGGAATCTCCGGCGGCGTTCGAGTTCATCTCGAGAAACGAATTCCGCTTGCGGCGGGACTCGGAGGAGGCAGCGGCAACGCGGCGAACACATTACTTGGGCTCAACCAGCTTTTTGACGGGCCTCTCACACCAGCCGACTTGTGGAAAATCGCCGCGGCCCTTGGCTCGGATGTTCCGTTCTTTCTTCAATCCAAACCAGCGATTGCTGTGGGGCGTGGCGAGCAGGTTTCAGCGCTGGATCCGTTTCCCGCGCTGGCCGGTCGCGCGATCCTTTTAATCCATCCTGGTTTCGGAATTTCCACCGCATGGGCTTATCAGAGTCTTGCACGTTTTCCAACGACCCTTGCTGGCAAGCCTGGTCTGGCGGGTGAAGCGGCCTCCCTCCTTCGCGCGGGCGACATGGCTGGTGCGGCGAGTCGGTTCTACAATTCCCTTGAAGCACCGGCTCTTGAGAAGTATCCGATCCTCTCTATCTATCAGGAATATCTCCGATCTTGCGGAGCCAATGTCGCGTTGATGTCCGGCAGTGGCTCAACGACATTTGCGATATTTGACAATCTCGCGGTAGCGGAGGCCGTGGTGCCTGAATTCAAGGCGAGATTTGGTGCCGGGTGCTGGACATCAGTTGTGCCGCTTGATTGAGGTCAACGCCAGTCACCTGGCCGACCGCGCGCATCGAAAACCCACATCCGAGTAAGAAAAATACGGCGGGCGTTTTCCACGGGCGCTCACCCGCATCTCCTCAGACTGGGACGTTGAGAAGGCTGCGCCACGAACCACCTTCTTCACCACGCTTGATTCAGCGGGGTCGAAGGACTCTTCCGGACCGACCGGGCGTTTGATGGGAGTCGTGCTGTAAAAATCCGCCCGGTACCAGTCATGGCACCATTCCCAGACGTTCCCAGCGAGATCGTAAAGTCCATAGCGATTTGCGGCTAGCGATGCGACGCTCTGCGTGGGACCAAGGACTCCAGCACTCACCGTCGGTTTCCTCGACAACACCGCATGCCTCAAAAAGTTGGTATCATCGCCCCAAACAAACAACTGACGTTCCATGCCGCCACGCGCCGCGAATTCCCATTCCGCCTCGGTCGGGAGTCGTTTGTGGATCCAATTGGCATACGCCAGCGCGTCCAGCCAACTGACATGCACCACAGGATGTTTCTCCCGGCCCGTGATTGACGAACCAGGACCTTCAGGCTGTCGCCAGTTGGCACCAGGAACGAAGCGCCAAGCTAAGTTCGACGCAGGATCAGCGCCGTTCGATGCCTGCCCTTGGAAAACGAATGAACCGGGAACAGTGTTCGTTCCCAACGGGCCGTAATTCAGTCCGCTGTTTGGTTGTTGTTCGGCTGATGTTACATGCCTTGTGGCTTCGACAAAACGCGCGAACTGTTCGTTGGTCACTTCGGTACGGTCAATCCAGAACCCGTCCAATGTGATGGAATGAGGTGGACGTTCATCTTGGTGTCCCTTGGCCGATCCCATCAGAAATGCGCCCCCGGGAATCCACGCTTCCGCATCCGCCGCAGGGAGGGTGGAAGTAGGCCCCATCAGGCCGAGGGCAGTGCGTTTGGCGTGAGAGCGTGGACCTTGGAACCGCATGGTGAGCAGAGTGCCCAAGGTTACCGCTCCCAAAACCACGAACAGCGCGATCAGGAACTGTTTGGTGGAGTGATCAGGTTTCTTTGGTTGCTGGCTCATGAGCGGCGCATCTTCAGGCTCAGGAAAGTTTGCCAGAGCAAGCAGAGTGTCAAGGCTGGGCTCGAAGTGTTTGGGTAAGGTTTCAAAATACTCTGGCACCAACGATGCCCGCAGCGCCGGTGAGGGACGCAGAGACATCCGCCAATCGAAGCCAGCCGCGAAGAAAACCCTGCGATGGCCGGCAGGTGAAACGCATCAACGACCGATGTAATCGAAAAGTGTATGCAAAAAGGTGACCTGGTGAGCAGCGGCGAGCAGCCCAATCAGGAGAGGGAGAGCAGGTAGAAAAATGGAAGGCATAAAGATGAAACGCCCCCATGTTTCTGCCTTCAATTCTTCTGCCATCGTGCCCGGGACACTGTCCAGGAGCGCGGCTGTGTCGAAGACCAGCCGCAGCAGCATCACCAGACTGAATTGCGCCCCAGGCACCGGGGTTTTCCAACGCACTGCGGCTGGTCGGGGACGACACAGCCGCGGTCCGGCAGCAAGAGCAGTGCGAATGCAGAATTCCTGTCTCCGATGACCTGCATCGTCGAGATGGCGCGGTCAGCCCCAAAGGGGCGTGATATGCCAGCCCAGGGCAACGCCCTGGGTTCGATCGTCAAAAACATCCCAAGCCCTGAAGGGGCGGGATAACGGTTGTGTCGCCCCTTCAGGGCTTGATGCTATGGGGACGGATACCCAGGGCGTTGCCCCACTGCCATTGAATTAAGGGCATGAGATTCATGACACAGCTTTTTTGACACGTCTTTGAAAGTGATAGGATCTGTGAAACGAAGGTCTCAGACGCCTGGGCACTTGTCGGTTCGGGCGCATGGGCACCGGACTGCCCAAAAAGAGTTTGGTCAACTGGTCGATGACCTGCCGCGCTGGAATG
>SIBF01000132.1 GCA_009695275.1 Pedosphaera sp.
GCGCAGGCTTCGTCGTTCGGGAAAAGTCGCTGGAAATCTGGAAGGGAGTGCGGGAACGGAAGATCGTCGCGTTGATGAATGTCCATGAACATGGTTCAGGCATCATACCCTCGATCATTGAGGGTAACAACCGGATAGGCATGCTTCATAGAAGCGAGAAATCGTTCCGGAGCTCCACCCAATTGCGACCCATTTCGAGGTTTCGATGACGCCAATTTCGACATGGCGACGATCCGTAACCGATTGCAAAATGCCGGCGGGCCGTTTCGTAAGCTTCAGGAGGAAGAGGAACGCGCGGATTGCGAGTCCGCATCGGCTCCGGCTACCATCAAAGCCATCGAGAAGGCCACGGATTCCTTTGTCAATGGCCGCCGATCAAATACAGATACCGATGAGATCAGCGCGGCTCACCGCACAGAATGGGTCAATGGGACGGGCCCTCACGTGCCTGATCGGGTGACATTTCAATCGAGGATCAATGAAGTGGCCCGGGTCGCGCGTTTCACGAGGACCATCTTTCATGAACCGCATCACGACTTAAGCCCGGGCATGCTGCTCATTGATGAGATCTTCAACCGAATGGTTGTTGAAGTCGGAAGAATCATCGCCGCCGCAGGTCCTAGAACGCCAGCACAAGAAGGCAGTGCAGGTTGGCTCGGTAACGCGAGGCCTAATCTACAGGCTTTCGTTAACGGCCTTTCGACCGGCATTGGCCCCGGGGGGGCTTACGGAACTTACATTCATCCTGCGGGGGATCATCAATGCCCCGGCCAGCCGGGAGCTGGTTCATTTCACGTGGATCCCTCCCGGATCGAGCTGTTCCTTGATGTCGATGATATCAAAGACCTCAGCAACCCGAAGCTCATCACCGCCTCCGTCATCGTCGGCGCATGGAAGGGAGGAACTCATTCAAAGGGCCACACCACATGATCAAGGACGCGGCGGCAACCCCTCTGGCATTTTGACAGTGAATTACAACTCTCAGACGATTCCTCCCTCGCTGACGGGCCGTCCCGGCCGGGTTGCCCGGACGCGGGTGACTGCTGTTGGAGAGGGATGTTCAGAGACTGAATCCAGGCTGTTTCCAGGACCAGAGGGATGCCGCCGGGAAATGGCATCAAATCATGTGGTGGGAGATTTCAAAAAGAATCAAAAGCCAGACTTTTTTGCCGCATGGCCGGGCCGAAAATCTGAGCGAGTAAATGCCGTGGTGACAGTTAACAAATACGCAGAGGTTAGGTGCCAGAACAATGAACTACCCTTCCGACAATCGAATCAAGGTGCATCCCACAGTTGTTGGTGGTTGTCGCACGGAGACGACCCGAACCGCGTTCAGCAGTGAGAATGCGAGCGTTCGGATTAGCCTCCCGCCGCAGAACGCCGCGCTGACTGCTGCTACGCGGCGAGTGACGGATCCAAGGACTCCCGGCTGCGCGGCTCGAATCATACCCATGGCAGTTTCTATCATGCTTACTCTTCTTGCCGTTGCACAGGACACTCCGGGGAGTGACCTTAAGACAACTGGGTTCAAGGTCAGCAAGGAGCCTGCTGACGGAGAGGCGTGCGTCGAACATCTCCACAAGATTCACGACGCGATCATCGCCTTTAAGGAGGCAAGACAACGGTTGCCAAACTGGCTGTCGGAGCTAAGTCCCGAGTTTCTGGACGCGAAACTGCTGGTCTGCCCTTACGTGAGTCGAATCGCGGATTTGCGCTCGTGGCGCTACAGGAACATCCGTGAAGATGTGTTCCAGGATCCGAAAGAATCGACCTCCTACGCCTATGAGTTTTGCAACAAGGAGATCCCATTGTGGCCTGGTGTGAAAACAACCTGGCGGGAATTCAAGCTGCGGCTGGTAAGACACATGGCACCGGTGGGAGAGGATGCTGTGCCTATTGTCCGGTGTTTCGCGCATGAACCCGTTTTGAACCTGGCACACAACGGACGGATCTACCCAAACCCCGTCGGCAAGGATTGGGAGGAAACCTATATGCCGCGTTTTAAGCACGAGGATTTTCATCCGGAATCCTTCTTTCTCGACTCCCCTGTGAGGGTGGACGCGGGTCATTTCCCTCGACGCGCAGCTCAAGCCAATGCCCGGCTCCTTGATCTGTCACAACATTACAACGCTTACCTTGATGAGGTCTGGCTGCCATTTCCCCGTGATTGCGATTTGAAGAAGTTGCCGAACGGGTTGCAGGAGTTTGGGGGAGTCCATTTCGATGTGCGCGGACTCATTCAACTGAGCGCGTCCCGGTTGCTTGCTCCTTATCCTTCAAATGTCGCCGGCATTAAAGTGGGTGGAGCATGCGCCAAAATTCATTTCCTTCATGCAACCCGCCCGGTTCCGGTCCGCCCTCCGAACATTTTGCCTGGCACGAAAGTGGCAAGCTATGTGGTTCGTTATGCAAACGGCACTGAAACGGAGATCCCCATCCTTTATGGCGACGATGTTGACAACTGGTGGTTCGATCCGTCGCGTCCAAATCACAAGCTCGGCAGAGTGGTTTGGGAAGGGGAAAACGCCGCCTCCAAAGTCGAGAACCGGAAACTCTGCCTTTTCCTCACTACGTGGAAAAACCCGTCGCAGGACCAGCCCGTAGCTACATTGAGTCTGAATTCAGCTATGGCTGAAACAGCGCCGTTCGTGGTTGCGATCACCACTGAATGAGCTCTTGAGCCCGCTATGGCCTATTATGCCTGGGGGAAACGTCATATCAAAAGAGCCTGAGATCACGATTTGCGTCCTGACCTTCGGCGAGCACCCCGCGCTCGCGCGCCAGGTTCTCGGATCGATTCAGGCTCATTGCCCGCGATCCCGGTATCGAATGGTCGTTGGCGCGAATGCCGTGGGAGATGCGACGGCGCGATTGCTTCGGGAATATCATCAGGCAGGACACATAGACCATCTTATCTCCAGTCCAACCAACCTCAACAAGTGTCCAATGATGCGACTCATGTTCGAGAGGGTGGACACGGAATTCATCTGGTGGTTCGATGACGATTCTTACATCACCAGTTCCAGCGCACTCGGCAAGTGACTTGATTGTGCCGCAAACTCGTCTCCGGACACGGTCATGTGGGGACAGTTGAATTGGTGCGATTCAACCATCGGATTCTACCACTTCAACGAAAGGGCCACGTTCGAATGGGTGCGCGCGGCGTCCTGGTATCGAGGCTTGCCCCTTCCATCCTGGCGTCCGGGGGGGAAAGGCGAATTCAACTTCAATGGCACGGGAATGGGCGATGGCAGGTGGCACTATCTCGCAGGCGGCTGCTGGATGATCCGCACCTCTGCCATCCGAGCTCTGGACTGGCCTGATCCGCGTATTCAAAAGATGGGGGACGACACATTCCTGTGCGAGGCCATCCGGCAACAGGGCTGGAAGTTCAGGGACAACGGATCACCGGGAGTTGCCATCGATACCGAGAGCCGGCGGGGTGAAGAAGGGTGATGGTTCGGAGCGCAGAATGCCGTGATCTAAACGAGTCGATCGAGCTTATGGGCGGACGGCCAATTTCCAATTCTATCAGCATGCTGGCAAAAAGCGCCGGACGCCTGCCCTGCCGGGCTCCGGCGCGCGATCGAGAACTTGAAAATTCACCAGGAAAATTCTATTGTTTTGACATCTCAATTGTTCCACGACGCTCAGGCTGCCGGCTTGGCGTCACAAGCGGCCCATGAATAACCCGTCACGAAACTCCGTTGCCACCCGGGGAACCTTGCTCTCCAAGATCAAAGACTGTGGCAACCAGGAGAGCTGGCGGGAATTTTACAGCATTTACAAACCGCTCATTTATGGTCTGGCCCGGAAAATGGGGCTGACGGACGCGGAAGCTCAAGACGCGGTTCAGGAGTCTTTCTCGCATGTGTCCAAGAACATTTCCAAGTTTCATTACGATCCAAAAGTGGGTTCCTTCAAGAGCTGGCTCTTCAAAACGAGCCGCTGGCATATCAACGACCAGTTTCGCAGGCGACCGAAGGACTGCGAGCCGCTGCACCGCGATTCCGGCACCGGTCGCCAGACCTCGACCGCCGAGCGCATCCCCGACCCAAGGGGGAATCTTCTGGAACGTCTTTACGAGGATGACTGGAAGCAAAATCTCCGGGACGCAGCTTTGCAACGAGTCAAGGAGCGCGTCAAACCCAAGCAGTACCAAGCCTTTTATCTTCATGCGGTCGAGGCGATGCCAATGGACGAGATTACACGTTTGCTGGGAGTGACGCGCAATCAGGTTTACCTGGCGAAGGGGCGAATCACACGCCTTGTCGCGGCCGAAGCCCAACGCCTGGATCGAGAGATCGTGTAGAGCTTGCCTGGACATCCAGTGCAAGTTCTGTTTTAGGAAAAGCTCCCATTGCTTCCGGCCGCAAAGTGGGTCCGCAACTTTCTTTGGCACATGGAACCGAAGCGCCAGACGGCTGGCGCAAAATCTTCAGCCGGGCGCGCAAGAATTTCTTCAGAATTTTTGACAGAAACCGCTTTATGCCGACGTATCCCTACTTAATCGCACTATCGGCATCGGTTGAATTGTCATGAATCCAAATACGGTAACACAAATCGGATCGGGGTTGGAGCAGAGGCGTCTGCAGGGCGGGCTCCAATCCTGGGCGATGCCGGAGTGCGGTTTCAGTGCCTTTGAATGTGAATCATTTAACCCGCCCCTCGCGGGCTTTGTAATATGAATGAAATGAACGCAAACGGTGGGGCTCTGCGCGGCGATTGCCCGTGGTATGTGGAACGTCGTGAAGACAGCCTCGTTTTGGACCGGCTTGCCCAGGGAAAAACTTGTTACGTCCTCACGACGCATCAGATGGGCAAGTCCTCGTTGGTCGTCCGGTTGCTGGACAATTTTCGAGCGAATCGGATCAGTGCCGCAGCCATCGATCTGGCGGCTATTGGGTGCGAAGTGGACGCTTCCCAATGGTACAACGCTCTTGCTCTGCGCGTCGCGCGCCAATTGGGCTTCGAGGATGAGATGGATGCTTTCTGCACCTCGCACCGGTACCTCCCTCCATTCGAGCGTTTTTCAAAGGCGCTCACCCACCTCGCACTCCGCACCTTGCCTGGGCCGCTCATCCTCTCCATTGATGAAGCGGACTTGTTGCGGAGCCTGCCTTTCTCACCGGACGAATTGCTCGGGACCATCCATGACGCCGCCGTTCGTTCGGGTCTGCCTGGTTCGGCTCCGTCGCGGCTGGTCTTTTGCCTGTTTGCGACCGTGCCGCCTGCGGGGTTGTGGAGACAGGCTGTCCCGGGAGCCTGTGAGTTGGGTCAGATCATCCCCCTCCGGGATTTTGACCATGAAGAGCTTTTCGGCGTGATTGACGGCGTGGCAGGTTGCCTTCTGCAACGAAATGAACTTCCCACCCCGACCTTCCTGCCGGAATTGCAGTTCGTGTTGGGCGAAATCCTGGAACGAGTCTTTCACTGGACGAATGGCCATCCGTATCTCACTCAGAAGCTGGCTTGCGCCGCGACACAGTGGCTCGACCATGAGATCTCGCACCTGGATGACATCACATCGGAAGAGTGTCGCCAGCTTGTGGATGATTTGTGCGAGAGGCTCTTCTCAAGCCGCACAGCGCCGGACCAGGATTTTCATCTGCTATGGGTTCGGCACAAACTGTTGTCAAGCGGGCTGGCCGCTCCGCGCCTCTTCGAGATCTTGCAGCGTGTCCGTCAGGGTGCCTGCGTGAGGTTTGCCGATGACGGCGATTGCGAGAAACTGATTCTTTCAGGAGCCGTCTGTGTTCGCGATGGATACCTAGAATTGCGGAACCGCATCTACGGCCGCGTGTTCGACGGGCCGTGGTTGTTCAACTGCCTTCAAGCGACTCTGCCTCAGCCGCGTCCGTCGCGCAAAACACCTGCAACGACCAGAATCAAGGAAGTGCTCCTCGGCAAAGCATCGGACATCTACGCAAATATACTCTGCGCGGCCATAGATTGCGCTTTTTGAAATCGAGCGAAAATGGTCGCTTCCCATTGATTGTAAGCTACTTGACAACTCAAGTGTCACGGTGCCAAAAGCGCAGTTTGTGACCGCGCTCAGTATAACCTCTGGCTTTGTGCCGCCCGATGAAACGCGAAAGACCAACTCCTGCCGGTCGTGGCGCCAATGAACCACGTGCCCATCGTTCAAGGGTTCTTGGGTGCTTCGGAAGAGCTTTGGATGAGGTGATATTGATTCACTTCAGGATCACGGATTGCCAGGGTGCCACCGATGGCCCATCGAATCTCCGCCGTTGTCACGCGGTTGGCGTCACCGAGTCCGAAATGGAGCGAGGCGGAGTGTTGTGATCGGTAGGAGTCGCCCGTGACGATTTGCCGGACCGCTTGCCTGCCGGCGTATTGGATTCTGACTTGAGCGCCGATGGGTGAACTGCCCGGACGATCATTGCTGAAACGGAACCCGATCCAGTTGTTCTGTTGCCCGCTCGTGTTCTTGTAAACGCGGAGAGTTTGCCTTGCTTCCGGCCACGTCTCGAAGCTCGTCACAATCAGGTCGGGTCGCCCATCCGCATCCAGATCATCGGAGACGACGTTGCGGGAGTCCTGCTCGATCGCGAGGCCAAACAAATGTCCGGCTTCGAGGAACGATTTGCCGGCCTGGTTGATGTAAAACCGGTTTTTCTCATGGCCGCCGTACGACATCCCGCGTCCGCGCGTCCGTGTGAACTTGGTGGTGTAGTAGAGATACGACGCAGAGTCCTCACGCGAAGTTCCGACAAACTGGTCATGCAGCCAAAATTCGGCGTCGTAATCTCGGACGGTCTGCCGGCTTTCAAGCCCGTTGGCAATGAAGACATCCGGAAACCCATCGTTGTCGAAATCGAACGCGCTACATCCCCACGACCAGCCGGATCGGTTTATTGAGAGCCCATTTGCTGGTAGATCGAAGCCCCCGGCATGTCGTCCGAAATACAGCCTGTTTCCCGCAGCCATGCGCGAACGCATGGCTCGATCCTCGAGGCTATCCGGACGCCAGAGTTGGAGATGATCGAGCCGGTCAACTGTTGGCGATGTCATTCCAATCATGAGCAAGTCGAGACGGCCATCCGCATTAAAATCCGCCAGGCTGTGCGCCATGCCGAACGCATGTGGCTCATTCACCCACTTGTCGGTGACATCGGTAAAGCGTCCTTTGCCATCGTTGCGATAAATGTCGAGTCCGGCGAAGTCGCTGACGACAACGAGGTCGAGATGTCCATCGTCATCGAGATCGACAAATGAACTGCTGTAGCATCTGCGCCAGCGTTTTCGAGCGAGCCCGGCTGCTTCGGTCGCTTCAGTCAGGTTGCCGTGGCCGTCGTTAACAAGCAGATAGGAAGGGTTGCCATCGTTGGCATTGTGGAATGGCGTGGGAATCGAGCCGCCTTCGTAAGGATCCTTGTACTGGCCAAGGAAGACATCCAGATCGCCATCATGATCAATGTCGCCACAAGTCAGCACCATCGGATACTTCACGTCGGCAGGAGCTTTCCAGACAATCCTCTCCAGCTCGTCAAAGGTGCCTTGCGCCGAACCTTTCATCAGCACGAGCGCCTGAAATTTGTGGCACAGCAAGTCCGCAATGCCATCCCCGTCAAAGTCGCCCAAGACCGCCGTGTAGATCGTGTCCGGAGGATGTCGGAACAAAGGAGTCGCCTCATAGCGATCAACGGCAGTCCGACGAAGAATGAGATTCTTCGCGACGAGAATGATCTCCGAGAATCCGTCGCCATCAAGATCCTGAACGATCAAGGGGTCAATCGACTGCGAGTGCTCGGGAGGCTTGATCTGCTGGGCCAGGATCAGTTTGAAGGGTGGTTCGCCCTGGCGAGTCTTGATGCTCAGACCGCTGGCATCGATGCGCTTGATGGGAGTGAATTCGTCACCGGCGGACTTGGTGGCCCAGTCCACAACGAGATCGCCCTCGATAACAGCGCGTGAAAGCACGTCATTTGTCAGATGAGCGGAAAAGTAAAAGCGGCTCTGACGCGCCTGCCCGTCGGGGGTGGTGTCGAAACGATTGTGGCGAAACTCTGTCTGCATCAGTTTCCACCCTGCGGCGGCGGAGTCTGCTACGAGCTTCTTCCATTCTCTTGCCGAAAGAGCGGGACCGACGCCGGAAAATTCGCGCGACTGAATCCCGTGGGGAAGCCGGTTGGTGGAATTCCAGTTTCCAAGGATGATCTCACCAAACGGGAATGAAGCCACGACATCCAGTTTGTTCGAAGCGGCGATGAGGGAGTCCCAAAACGCTTCGAATGTGCGGCCGCATTCTTGCGCCAGAAGTTCTTTCGCCCACACAGTCCCGGCAATCTTGAGCTCCCTTTGCTCGATGGCGGCAAGTTGAGCCGCGAGTTCCGGGCTGATGAAACGCGAACTGTCCGCGTTCCGTGTTGTAGCCGGGGAAGGAGTGGGAGCGTGCCGCAGGCGCATCAGGACGAACGCGGAGATGCCAATCGCGAGTGCGACCAGGAGAAGAAAAGCTCCGCGTGTCGTTGATGGGCGCACGTCCGGGATATTGACGCTTCAATGCGCCCAGTTGAAGCAATCTTTCAGGCGATCCCTGGCGTTACGGTGGACTCTTGGTGGGCGAAGCGTTTGAACCGTCGCGGCTCGCCGGTGCCCGGCAGAGTTCACGAATCGCGGTGTGGATGAGTCGGGCTGTATCCGGTCCGACAGAATTGATTTCTCCGTAGGGCGGCTTTTTGGCGTCGTAGAGATAGGGCGATTTCTGGTCCCACTCGGATTTTGGAATGATGTAGCCGATCTCGTCATTCGCGAGACCGAAGATGAACTTGGTTTTGCCGGGCATGAAATCACGGATTGGCGGCACCTCAAGAGGTTCGATGTCGAAATCGCCTCCCGGAGCGCGCTCGATGCCGCCGTTGACGATCTCGGGGTAAATCTCGCCGGGGATGCAAGCGATGCTCGCGTCACCCAGGGTAAGCAAGGCGACTTCCGTGCGGAAATGTTTCCATCGCGAGTGGCCGCGATCAATCAGTCCGATGATGGGAGCGAGGAGGAACCCGCTGTTGTTGATGGGCAGTTCAATGGTTCGGGCGTGGACTGAGATGGGCGCATTGCTCGTCGTGGCCGTATCGGTGCGCGAGAGCGATGCGATAATTCGGTGGGCAAGATTCTGACCGAGCGCTCGCGTTTTGTCGTGTGACGGCTTCACGTAAAGAACCTGGTCGAGCGGATTGGTAACGGTAAGCGAAGGGTGCGGAGTCATCAGGCCGCCGACAGCTCCGTTGACATAAACATGCATCCCGCCCAGACCCGCGAGCAGTTGTTTGCCGCCGGCCTGCACTCCATGCTCCAGCACATCTCGCACAACGCCCGGAAAATCAGCGGTGATTTCCGTGTTATCGGACCACGGGGTCTCCGGGTGATTGGCCCAGCCGACGAGCGATCCAATGGTGACGCCTGTTCCAGGGCGGGTGAAGTGCATGACCCGAATGTCCGGATCGAAGACGATTGGCTTGCGAGTGTCGGCGACGAGTCCCGCAGGAGGTGTTTTGATGTCGTGAAATGCAACGTTGGCCGGCTGCAACTTCGCCGCAGCCTCCTCAAGCGCTTCCGCAGCGCCACCGATCACCTGTTGGCGATAGTCTGCATCCACGCCCGTGTGCAGATAGTCTTTGCCCCACAATCCCATGAGGTCGGGGGTCGAATGATTATGAGTCGAGCACACGATGGTATAATCGAGCTTCGAGGACGCGGGGATGAGGCGGCGCACGGCCACGACGTCATCGTGGAAAAAGCCGATGGCATCAAGTGCGACTATCCCAACCCGGGTGTAGCCATCATCAATGACGCAGGCCACCGCCCAAAGATCATCGTGAATGCGCGTCGCCACGCGGTTCTGACCGAAGCCAGCCAGGAGAACGGGATGTCTGGGATCGCCGGGAGCAGGGTTGATTTTCACGCGTTCAAACCCGACGCGAAGCGGGCGCGGGCTGGCGGTGGACTGCCTGCCATCGATGTCAATCGACACCGAGTAGCCGGGTGTGCGATCTCGAAAAGCGTAAACGCAACGAACAATTCCAGCCAGCAACAGCAGCAATATCCCCTTCAAGACCAGGCCAAAGAGTTTGCGGAAGCGGGCAGCGAAGCTGGAAGGGGCGTTCATACGAGAGTCGATAAGAACTCTGCGAGTGAGTTGTCAACAATTCGGAACATGGTGATCTACTGTAGCCAGCGAGAATGATGAATCCAATTTTATCCGCGCAACCGTCCGGACTTTTGCTCTTGCAATCAAAGATGAATCGCAGTGGCATCTCCGGCGCATGAGTTCCTTGTTCACGATGCAGCACTTTCGCGTGCGGACAGTTTGCATGGTTCGGTGGGTGGCAATCATACCTGCCGGCGGCATCCAATCCCGCATCACTCGACACAGACTGACTCAGGCCTGGCACTTCCCCGCCCCTCATCGAAATGAATAACACGAAACTCGAACTTGTCTCCCACGTGATCCGTGCATCCCTCCGCCATTTGAGCACGATTGCATGTGCCTCGCTGGCTTTCGCCGTAGGCGGTGTTGCTTTGCAAGCTCAGACACTCTCTGTTCCGAACGGTTCCTTTGAATCGCCGGGAACGCCGCCGGGCTTCCCTGCGTTTCCGGTGGTCAGTCTCTGGCAGAAAACTCCCCAGCCACCAGGATTTCCCCTTCCCTCGGGCTACAATTGGGATCAACTCGCCGGTGTTTTTCCCAACACCGCCTTCGGCCAGCCCGACCATATCGACAACGTGGACGGAGCCCAGGCGGCCTATATGCTGGCCATTCCCGGCGTCTCGTTGTTCCAGGAGATCGGTTCACCGTTTCAGGTTGGGAAATCTTACAATCTCAAGCTTGGCATTCTCGGAGGCGGTGGAATCACCCCCGGCAGCACTTTCGAGATGAGCCTTTATTACCGCGACGGAGCAAACAATCTGGTCAGCGTGGCGGCGACGCCCATCACCTACAGCGCGGCAGCTTTTCCAAACACCACGCACCTGATCGACTACGAAGTCACCGTTCCGACCGTGCAGTCAGGCAATGCCTGGGCTGGCCAGACAATTGGTGTGCAATTGACCTCCACCTTCGGCACAGGCGCCGGATACTGGGATGTGGACAGCGTTCGCGTTCAAGCCGTGCCCGAGCCGGCCTCGGTGGCGGTGCTTGCGCTCGGAGTTGGCGGGCTTCTCGTCTCACGTTGGCGGTCACGTCAACAGGCTTGAATCCATTGGCCATCGATGGCGCTTGAGCCACGTTTATCCGGCGGGCAAGAAATCCAAACCGTTCGCTGGATGAACAGGCGATTGATCTTCCGAGTGAGTGGCGCAATGGCGCTCGCGATCTGCATTCCTGCGCTTCGTGCCGGACCCATTCCCGTTCCCAACGGATCGTTCGAGTCGCCGGTTTCGATTTTCATCGATATCAATTTTGACGCCTGGCAGAAGACCGCCAGACCGGACTTCTACGCTGAGGGAGGAGGGTTTCTGTGGAGTCAACTCACTGGAGCTTTCAAGAACCCCGCACCAGGCACTACGGGTCACATCGATAATTGCGTTGGCAACCAGGCCGTCTGGCTCTTTGCGGTCTCGGAAGTCGGGTTGTTCCAGGACTACGAATCAGTGGATTGGAACGACGCAGCGCCGACACACGCGCTCGATGCGAGGTTCGAGACCGGCAGTTCCTACGAACTTGCGGTCGGTGTCATCGGCGGTGGAGGCGGAATGTCCCCGGGCGCGACCCTCGACCTCAGTTTGTATTACCGCGACGCCGCCAGCAATCGAGTGGCTGTGGCCACCACTTCAATCACCAATTCACCGTCTGTTTTCACGAACCAAACGCACTTCATTGAATTCCGAGTGCGTGTGCCTTCCGTGAAACCCAACGACGCCTGGGCAGGCCAGCATATCGGTGTGCAATTCCTGTCCACGGTCAGCACGAACCTCCAGGGCGGTTACTGGGACTTGGATGACATCCGGCTGTCATCGATGCTTCCCACTTTTTTGACGGGATTGATGGCAGCCAACGGACAGTTCACCTTCACCCTGGAAAGTGAGCCCGGCAGTCGAGTCGAGATTCTAACCAGCGCTGACGCGACGTTGCCCGCCGCGAATTGGTCCAGTCTTGGAATCACAACCAACCTTACCGGTTCCGTGCCCTTCACCGACCCGCTGGCAGATTTGAGCCATCGCTTTTATCAAGCACGCCAGTTGCCGTAAGGCTGAACTGGTGAGATGCTCGCCCGAGTGAAAATCCCGGTAGGCCGCCATTCCCAAACGCGCTTCGGCTTCACGCTTGTCGAGCTGCTGGTCGTCATCGCAGTCATCGCGGTTCTCGTGGCGCTGCTGCTTCCGGCGTTGTCATCGGCGAAAGAACGAGGCCGGAGAGCGGTTTGCCTGTCGAACTTGCGGCAAATTGGAATCGCGATCCAATCCTACGCGGGAGACAATGGCGGCAAAATTCCATACGGTCCCAAAGCGCCGCCCTTCACCAGCCCCGCGAGCTTTTATCCATCCACCGGCACGCCCACCAGTTTGATCTCTCTTCAGACAGGCGCGCCGGTCGCGCTCGGCCTGCTCCTGCAAGACCAGTTGGCCGGCACGCCCAAAGTCCTGTTCTGCCCAGGCGGTGATCAGCGCGTGGATGCTGACACGGAACTGGCGAAAGTGGGCGTTCATCAGGCTCAGGGGAGCTATTATTACCGGCACGGTGGCAACATCCGGCTGTTCGATGATCCCGCAGAGAGTGGGACGGCGGCACCCTTGCACCTGGAAAATCCTGGCGACAACCGGAATGGCCTGCCCATTCGTGCGCTGGCCATCGACACCCAATTCCTCTGCGCGCCGGGATTGGAATCCTTCAACATCAAGCCGCACACCCATCATCAGCAGCAGATCGCGAACATTCTTTTCACTGACGGTTCAACCGCAGCGCGTCGCAACACGGATGCAAGATTCACGATGGATGTCCGTGATCTCGGTGAAATACGGGATGGCTTCAATAAAATCCTCAAGGTCTTCGAGCAGGCCGACGCGGCACGGTGATTCTGCCCACTTCCCGCTTGGTGCATCCCCACATCTTGTGTTTGATACACCCATGACTGATGACCAACTCCTCGGCGGCAGCCCGGAGATTTACCACATTGCCAGCAAGGCTCCCGGTCCGGCCGGCAGCCTGCCGATCACCGAGGACATGCTTCTCAATCGCCCCAGTGGAGATCTCTTTGGTCTTACTCAGAATGCGGGCATGGGCTGGAACCCCAGTGAACTCGGCCGCAAACAGTTTCTCATTCTCAGCACGCAGGGAGGAATGCGAGCGCCGGATGGCTCTCCCATTGCCTTGGGATATCACACGGGTCATTGGGAAATTGGTCTCCTGGTTCAGGAAGCCGCTCGTGAGTTGCGAAATCTCAAGACCCTTCCATTCGCCGCCTGCTGTTCTGACCCATGTGATGGCCGCACTCAAGGTACTCACGGAATGTTCGACAGCCTTCCATATCGAAATGACGCGGCAATGATCTTCCGCCGCTTGATTCGTTCCCTGCCAACGCGAGCGGGTGTGATGGGCGTGGCAACCTGTGATAAAGGGCTCCCCGCAATGATGATGGCGCTGGCGGCAATGCAGGATCTCCCGACCATCCTCGTGCCCGGAGGCGTGACGCTGCCGCCTGAAAATAGCGAGGACGCCGGAGCCGTTCAGACCATTGGTGCTCGCTTCTCGCATGGTTTGCTCTCGCTCCAGGAGGCCGCCGATCTTGGATGTCGCGCGTGCGCCTCACCGGGTGGGGGCTGCCAGTTCCTCGGCACAGCGGCGACCTCCCAAGTCGTCGGTGAAGCTCTGGGACTGAGCCTGCCTCACTCGGCGCTCGCTCCCTCCGGTCAGCCTGTATGGACAGACCTCGCCACGCGTTCAGCCCGTGCGCTCGTCAATCTGGAGGCTCACGGAACAAAGACATGCGACGTCCTCACCTCCGCCAGCATTCGCAACGCGATGGTCGTTCATGCGGCCTTTGGCGGTTCGACGAATTTGCTTCTACACATCCCGGCCATTGCACACGCGGCAAAGCTGCCGCGGCCGACCGTCGAAGATTGGATCGAGGTGAACCGCCACGTGCCACGCCTCGTGTCCGTGCTTCCGAACGGCCCGGTTCATCATCCCACGGTCCGCGTGTTCCTCGCCGGTGGCGTTCCCGAAGTCATGTTGCACCTTCGCGACCTCGGCCAGCTTGACACATCGGTGCTGACGGTTTCGGGTCGGCGTCTGGAAGATATTCTGGATTGGTGGCAAACTTCCGAACGCAGGAAACGTTTCCGCGAATTGCTGCGTGAATTGGACGGCATCGACCCGGACGATGTCATCATGGTGCCGAAGCAAGCCCGTGCGCGTGGACTCACCAGCACGGTCACATTCCCGCGCGGCAACCTCGCGCCCGAGGGCTCCGTCATCAAAAGCACAGCCATCGATCCCAGCGTCATTGATGCCGACGGAGTTTATCGCAAGGAAGGTCCGGCACGCGTGTTCACGAGCGAGCGCGAAGCCATGTCAGCCATCAAGAAGGGCTCGATCAAAGCGGGAGATGTGGTGATGCTCATCGGCTGCGGCCCGATGGGAACCGGCATGGAGGAAACATACCAACTGACCTCGGCTCTGAAGCATCTGCCGGTTGGGAAGCAAGTGGCACTCATCACCGATGCGCGTTTCTCTGGAGTTTCAACCGGAGCTTGCATTGGCCACGTCGGGCCAGAGGCTCTCGCCGGCGGCCCAATTGGCCGGGTGCGCGACGGCGATTGGATTCGCATTGTGGTTGATCGAAACTCGCTCGAAGGATCGGTGGATTTGATTGGCGAAGGATCGAGGCGCTTCTCCGTTGGTGAGGGAGCGAAGCTGCTTTCCAGCCGTTCTCCGCATCCAGCGCTGGCTCCGCACCCAGCCCTGCCCGACGACACCCGGCTATGGGCGGCGCTGCAACACCTCGGAGGCGGGACATGGGGCGGCTGCGTTTATGATGCGGATTCGGTGATCGCGGCGTTGCGCAAGAGTTGAATTAGTCGCTGCATTTCAAGCCCCTCGCACGCGATGTTTAGTCAGTCTGACTGAACCAAAACTAGCCT
Source organism: Pedosphaera sp. (assembly GCA_009695275.1). Taxonomy (GTDB): domain Bacteria; phylum Verrucomicrobiota; class Verrucomicrobiia; order Limisphaerales; family F1-12-MAGs170; genus F1-120-MAGs170. The sequence continues at coordinate 15,103 of SIBF01000132.1, forward strand.
GCAATGGGACGAAGGCGTGGAAGCTTGATCCTATGGTTTTTGGATTGGGACACACGCTCAGTAAGAGGAGCTTCTCGAGCGCCTGTAACTTCGCCGCCCCGCGGCCTACGGCATACCCTCCACGGCTCAACGACACGCCCATCCTTATCTCCATTAAAGACACCAATTCCGAACTTGCTCACGCTGCCGAACTTTCCTTGCGCGGCGAGGAAGTGCTGCTGCAAAAGGGCAGCCACGTTTCCGCCTTGTGCCGTGCCTGAAGGAACCGCTCATCCGCCCGCCGGGTTTCTTCTCAGACGACTATACGGACGACGATATCCGAGAATAGAACGCGACTCTTGCCCACTCTCCCAAAGGTCTCCTTCGATGAGACAGTGGGACATCTACCTCTACCCGTTTGAGCAGGAGTTGTCCTATTCGATCTTCATCCTCGGACTTGAATGTTCCCCATGGGCTGGTGCATCTTGCTGTCATGACAACCAGAACCGTGGAGCTTGAGTTGGATGCCGTGGAAAAACTGGAGGCTGCCAAGCAAACTCCCGATGAATCTTTTTCGGATGTCGTGCGGCGCGCCCAAATGACCAGCACCCCACACACTGCCTGCGAACTGCTTGAAGAGTTCGTCCGGCGCGCGGGCAATTCGCCCCTCAGCAATGAGGCGCTGGATCGGTTGGCGGAAGCCCAGCGAAACCCGCGTCAAGCCAGCTCGCACTGGCGCGAAAGCTGATGCTGTTTGACACCACCTTCCTGATTGACTTCGAACGCGAAGTCAAACGAAGTCGCCCGGGACGAGCCCATGCCTTCCTGTCCGCAAATCCGACGATACCGCTGGCGATTTCGATCATCAGCGTGGGAGAGTTTGTCGAAGGGTTCGATGCTGGCCAGGAGCAGGATTGCTGGCTTTGTCTGCGACATTACACCGTCTTGAATTTTGAACCGCGAAATTGCGTGGCAAGCAGGGCAGCTATCACGGCAATTGCGGAGCGCAGGCCAAACCATCGGCGACAATGATCTTTGGATCGCAGCAACCGCGTTGCATCACCGATTGGCGGTGGTCACTGACAACGCCATGCACTTCCAGCGCGTCAGCGGTTTGCAGGTCGTCCCATATTGAGTTTCGGACTGGAATATGGGATAGCCAAGGCTCACACCCCCGGACTTGGGTGGAATTGGATTGAGCCCACTATTTCAAAGATCAGGCGCAGTTCGGTGCCTGGGAAAATTGTTTCGGTGGCGGTCAGTTCTTCACATAAATGCTGGAGCGTTTGGTCATGGGCGGCGGTG
>SIBF01000133.1 GCA_009695275.1 Pedosphaera sp.
AGCCTTTCATCTGGACGGCGAAGGTGGCCGACATTATCCAGAAGCTTGAGCGGGCGCGGGCCAAACTGGAGGGGATCAAACCCGGCTGTACCCAGCCTCGTGGCAAAAAGAAGAAACGTAAAGTTATTTAAGAGACACTACACTAGCCTCGTTGGAAAAGAAACTCACCGCGCGGCTGGACGGGCATGAAGTCGCCATCATCGAAGTGTTGCAGCGCGTCATGCAGATTCTTAATCCGCCACCGCCGCCACCCGAACCGGAGACGCCGAAGCGGCGGATTGGCTTTCAGGTCGAGCCGGAAGAAAAGCCGGTTGCCAAAGCCCGGAAAAAGGCATGAACTGATACTTATGCATGCCCCGATGAAAGGCGACCCGACCAAGGCCTAAAACCAGGACTACGCCACCGGCTTTATCCGGTTCAACGGCCTTCACCTCCGCGTGAACTCGACGGTGAACGGGGCGAAGAATTTCAAGGCGCTTTGATCATGGAACGTTAAACACGAGTTCGGCTTTTGCCAGTCGCGAGCAAACTCCCGCCCGCCGGTCTTCACAACAACGGGCCAGTACCACGCTGGTCTCGATTACGGTTTCCTCGTCCCGCTGGCAATGACCCGGAGCGACTTGGTTGGGCTTGATGCTTCGCCTCGTGGCGTTGCGGTTGTCCGGACTTTGCCGGCTGCGCTGGCGGGCTGTTGCGTCCCCTCTGGTGTGAATCGGGCCGACGGGCCCGGGCGGAATCCTGATGGCGACTCTGCCCCTGCTGACCGGGACGGGCAGGCTGACGTCCGACATCACTCTTATTCCCGCCCGATAACACGGGACGACCGGAGTGGGATGAACGCAAGGTGCGGTCGGACGACGGTGGACGGGAAGGGCCAGGACGGCGTTGGGAGCCACCGCGATCCTGCTTTGGAGGAATGGGGCGATCGAAGGGCTTCGAAAAGCGGTCCTGACGGTTCTGGACTGGCGGAGCAGGCCGGGCGTGACGGGGAGGCTCAGCCGGCTGGCTTTGCGCCAGGCGGAAGTCCACCTGCTTCTTGAAGCGGTCCACGCGGGCCACCTGCACCTCGATGCGATCGCCCAGCTTGATGACGCGGCGGGTGCGGCGTCCGACCACCTGGAGCCGGGCAGGATCGAAGGCATAGAAGTCGTCCTTCAGCTCGGAGAACGGCACGAGTCCACTCATGGCCAGACCCGTCACATCGACGAAGAACCCGAAGTTCCGCAGATCTGTCACCAGCGCGGGATAGCGCTGCGGACGCGCTGACTTGAGTTGGGCGTTGAGGAATGCGTAGAGCTTCATGTCCTTGCTGTCGCGCTCGGCGTCCGCTGAATTGCGTTCGGTGTTGGAAATGTGGTCCGCGGTTTCCTTGAGCGAATGCCTTGCCCCGTGCCCGCTCTCGAACAACGCGCGATGCACCACCAGATCGGCATAGCGGCGGATGGGCGAAGTGAAGTGCGCGTAGTGTTTCTTCGCCAGTCCGAAGTGGCCGAGCGGCTCCACGGCGTAACGGGCGCGCCGCAGCGACTTGAGAAAACCGATCTTGAGCGCGGCTCCAATGGCCAGTGTGCCCAATCGATGCAGTAGCTTCTGCACTTCCGGGCGATGACTCAGGTTCCCGCACGGGACATGATGACTGAGCACCTCATCGCGATATTCCTGGAGACGTCGGGCGTCCGGTTCCTCATGCACACGATGGACTGCCGGCCGATTCAGCTGAAGCAGACGCGCTGCCACGGCTTCATTTGCCAGCAGCATGAATTCCTCGATCAATTGATGCGAGATGTCGTTCTCCACCTTGTCAATCCGCGCCACGCGGCCCTGTTCATCGAGACGGATCTTCATCTCGGGGAAATCGAGTTCAAGCGCGCCCGCTTTGAACCGGAGCCGCCGGATGCGCTGCGCGAGGTCATTCGCGTGATGCAGCATCTGCTCGATCGGATTCGACGGCGGGCGTTGCAGAACTTCGAATGCCTCGCGGTAGGTGTAGCGACGCTGGGAGTGAATCACCGCCGCGTAGGACCGTGTCTTCAACACACGACCGTCATGCGCGACGAGGAATTCCATGCACTTCGTCAGGCGATCCACATTCGGTTTAAGCGAACAGAGTTCATTGCTCAGAGCCTCTGGCAACATCGGAATGACGCGGTCCACCAGGTAGGTGGAGTTGCCCCGTCGGCGCGCCTCGTCATCGAGCGCGGTTCCAGGTTTCACGTAGTGCGAAACGTCGGCAATGTGAACCCAAAGCTTCCAGTGCTCCTCGGAAACGCGTTCAAGGCAGATGGCGTCGTCGAAATCCTTTGCGTCATCCGGATCGATCGTCACGACCAGATGCCGGCGGCAATCCTCGCGCCCGGCCAGTTCTCCGACATGCACCTCGCTGCCGATCGCTCGCGCTTCGTCGAGGACTTTCCTGGGAAAGTGGAGCGGAAGATTGTATTGGCGCAGCACAGAAAGCATGTCCACGCCCTCTTCGTCGGGAGCGCCTAGAACTTCCACAACCTCGCCTTCCGGGTTTGTGTGGCGCGATTCCCAGGCTCTCAACTCGACAACAACCTTGTCGCCAATGAGCGCTTTGCGCCCTACGTCACGCGGCTCCTGCACATAGATGTCGTGCGGGATGCGCGGGTCGTCGGGGATGACATAGAGGAAACGCGGGCTGCGCTGGAGCGTGCCGACGATTTGTGTGCGATGACGTTCGAGCACGCGCAGGACGGTTCCGGTGGCCTGCACTTCTTCACCGGGACGCGGCGGTCGAAGCACGACATCGCGACGCACGAGCACTCGATCCTCGTGCATGGCCGTGCCCGTGGCGCTCTCCGGAACGGCGATCTCCTTCAATGATGAATCGTCGGGTGTGAGAAACCCTTTCCCCTGGCGGTTCATCCGGATGCGTCCCGGAATCAGGTCCGCCTCGCTGGGGAGGATGTAACGGTTGCCCTTGATGCGCGCGAGCTGGCCAGCCTGTTCCAGTTCGCGGAGCGTGTGCTGCAAGTCCTGCTGACGCTGGGGCGGCAGCCGAAGCAACCGGAGCAGTTCCGGCACGTTCGCCGGGACATACGTTTTCTGCCCCAACAATCTCAGGAGTGGTTCTTTCACGGATCAGATCATGGCTTGTAGTTGGGCAGAACCGCAATCTCAGAAGCAAAATCGCGCAAGAGTCTGTCCAGGGAATCCTCCGGATCCTTCGCCGCGGCTGATTTCTCCTGATGTGCTCCTGAACCGGCAAGAGGCAGGGCGCGTCAGTCCTCTGCGCGCCTTCCTTGAACAAATCCAGCCTTCAAAACAGGGGAAAATCATCAAACAACCCGGCATTCCCACGCGCTCCCGTGGATCGTGGTAGCTGCGCTCAGCCTGCCACGAACGCGCAGATAGAATGGAGGCCAAGCTGCGGCCTCCGATTCATCCTGAAAGGATTAAAGATATTGGCCTGGGTTTGAGCGGCAGCGATACCCCCGGTCAAGTCGTGGAAGGTTCAGCACCCCGGCAGGGGTGCCAGATGTGCCCAGTCCATCCAGTTTCTGGCACCCTTTCACGGTACGGATAATCAGAGTTGATCCGGGGGTCGCTTCGCTCAATTCCCGGCTTTTCTCTGCCTCCCTCCGGGATGCGGGTTCGCATCCACCGTCAACGATTTCCACTCAAAACAGCGGAGAACCGTTTGATGAATTACTTCTGGTGTCTGAAAATCGCTTTTGTGCGTGCCTTTACTTTACTCGATCGAATTTGTGGAGGCGCCCGAACTTGGTCCACTCAGCAACGATGAGGTTGCCATCCTTGTCAATCGCGGCGCCGTGTGGCGAGTTGCAGATCCCGTCCTTCCACTGATCCTGGGGCAGGCCGAAATTGGCGCGCTGCTTCTCATCCGGATTATCACCCACTTGAGCTGCGATGGATCCGTTTTTGTTCAGCACGGTGACTCGTCCTTGCAACTCGGGGAACACGGCATACTTGCCACGAATATGGACAGCAGCCGGCATCCTCAGGTCTTTCTGGATCACTCTCACGAAATGACCGTCGAGATCCCAATGTTCCACACGGTTGGCGTTTCGGTTGCAAACGAGCAGCAACGGCTTGCCCTGCCGGGTATCCAGTCCGATGCCGTGGCAGGTCTTGAATTTGCCCTCAGCTTCGCCCGGCCCACCAAAGGCCTTCACGAATTTGCGGTCCTTGTCGAACTTGAGCACGTAATTGGATCCGTAACCATCGGCGACGAATATCGAACCATCCGGCGCGACCGTCACCGCGCATGGGTTGAACCCCTTCTCGTCCTTGAAGAGGCCCGACTCCTTCGGATATTGAAGCGACCACAACTGCTCGCCATTGAGCTTGAGTTTCAAGACTTCATGGTCGGACGGACGCGCGGCGTAAATATATTCCACGCCCTTCTCCGAGCGTATTTCCAAAGCATGAATCCGTGTCGGGCCAACAGCCCTCAGGAATTTGCCAGCGCGCGAATAAACCACGATGCCGCGCGGAGTGTCCGTGGTGACGTAGATATTGCCGGCCTTGTCGATCGCCGCGCCGCCGTGGCAGGGGCCAAGCGGTTTGTTGTCGGGATCTTTTTCGAAGAAACCGGGAACTAGGGAATACTTCAAATCAGCAGCGGAGGCTGCGGTGGAGATGAGGGTGATGAGGCCGAGCAAGGTTAGGATGGTTCGATTCATGGATGGGTCCAGCTTTGATGTTTTTTCTCTCAGGGTCGAGAACTTGTAAAGCCCAAGAGCGTAAGGCGCAATGACGGAAAAAGGCTGCTGGACTGACGGGGTGTGATTAGAAGCGACTGAGGGCCATCGGGACGATTAGCCCGCCGGGCGGGTTTTTGGACTGCGGCGGGAAGCGAAGCGCCACGCCGCTTTTGCACGCACGAGCGGGGAAGCGATGGGCGGCGGCCCGGTGCGCTCGAAAGCGGTGTCGCACGATGGAACTGAAGGATGAGACGGGCCGCTTCGCGACCATCTGCGCTCTACCACCGCAGCCTCACCCACTTTTAATCACCACTATCTGAACCCGCCTCTCAGGTTCGCCCCAGATCACCACCAAACCAGGACAAACCACACCGTCGTCCGAAATGCTGCAAGCGGCTCTGCTTCCGGCTTGGGATCAGGCAGCATTCTGAAGACACATGCGACCCATGAAAATAGTACTGATCCACGAATCCGGGTCGGGCTTTACAATGCTCCCGGCAGCGGCTACTCATCCCTCCATGAACCCCAACAAAAGCCGTGCTGGCTTTACCTTGATCGAATTGCTCGTCGTCATTGCAATCATTGCCATCCTTGCGGGAATGCTTTTACCCGCCCTGTCCAAATCCAAAACCAAGGCCCAAGGCATCTCATGTCTGAACAACCTCCGGCAACTGAACCTGGCCTGGTACATGTACCCTGAGGACAACAACGACAAGCTCGTCCCGAATGGCACCGGGGATCAACGCGGCTGGATCGAGGGCTGGCTCCTGACTCCTCAGGATGCGACCAACGTCAATCTGATCAAGGCACCAAAGGGGCTCCTCTGGAATTACAATCAGTCGCTTGAGATCTACAAGTGCCCGGCTGACCGGAGCGCCGTCAAGCTTGGTGGAAGGATGATCCCGCGTGTCCGCAGCATTTCCATGAATGGGAACATGAATGGCGACAGTTGGTATACGCTGGAGATCAAGAATAGTCATTACACGTTCAAGAAAACTTCCGAGATCATCAATCCCTCGCCTTCGCAAGCATTCGTCTTCCTTGATGAACATCCCGACGGCATTGATGACGGTTACTTCCTTGTCTTCGTTAACCGCAAGCAAACCTGGGGCAATTTGCCTGCAAATTACCACAATGGCGCCTGCGGATTCTCCTTCGCAGACGGCCACGCCGAGATCCGGAAATGGAAAGATCCCGATTCCCTCTCCAAGAAGATCGTGGCCAATGCAAAAGGCCCGACGGATGTTCCCTGGCTTCAAGTCCGCACTTCAGTACCGATCAAGGATGGCACGCCCTGGCCCCCTTGAAATGGTCAAGGGCGCCATCGGAGAACTCAGCAACATAAAGGGTAAAGGGGGCGCTCCTTACTTTAGCCACAAGTTCAGGCCGGGTTGGTTGCCGGGTTGCGCGGGGTTATGGGAAAGCCGGTTGGCCATACGTGTCCAGGTGCCCATGTGCAACTCGGCTGCAATCCACTTGAACGCCACCGCCGTCTCGGCCTGCACCCGCCGCGCCATCCGCGCTTTCCTTTAATGAGTGCCCTCTTTCTGACTTTCCGGCGGTCGCCACTGTCCACCACAAGGTACGCCGGTGGACCAGGGGTTCAAAGACTTAAGCGCGAAACTAAAAGATCAACTCTCGGGGGCCGTCGGCGCACTCAACGTGGCAAACTCCCTCTTTGACCAGGTCGCTGATGGACTTGATGTGGCGGACAATGCTCTCTCCACGGCGGACTCCCTTCTCCAGAAGGACAAGAATGGTCAACGTGGCGTGTTCATCACCAATGCCGTCAGGATTGCCACCTCCATGGGACTGCCGGCGGCAAGCGTCAAATCGGTCACGGACTCGATCACCCGTGAGATTAATGGCGAGTTCTCGCCGACTTTGGACCAGATCAGCGGCTCTCTGGACGACATTCATTCACTTTCAAAATCCGCGCGGAAGCTGGTGGACGGCGGTCGGGATGTCACCGCCCAGGCGCTCGGAGCAATCAACGTTGCCCAGACATTGCCGAATGAAATCCTGACCTCCCTCCACGATTATCTGGGCCAGTTACACGATCCCACACACTATGCACTGAGCGAACTTGGACCGGACAGGCTCCGGGCCGCACTCAAAAAAGTAGCTCTGGATGCGATCAAGGGATCGGACTTCGTCGCGCAGTTGAATGAAACGGTCCGCGACCTCGCTGAGCCTTTGCACGATGAATATGACGTCGTTTACGAACAAGTCTTCCGCGTGCTGAACGACGTCGTCCGTTCGGCGCTCGAAGAACTCAGCAACCAGGTCGTCGACCACCTCAACGAGGATGCGGGCACGATCAACCGTGCGTATGGTAATTTTCGGCATGCTTTGGAACTGACGAAGGTGGAGGGCAGCGCTCACATCCTGGGAAATGTCCTCGATAACGCGCACCTGAACGCCACGCTGGGGCTCTCCGTCCCGGACAAGGTCAAGCTGCGACAGTCTATTGACCGTTGGCGGCGGGCTGAGGCCAGCCGGCCCTACCGATTGATCATGGGGTTGGAACATTGCCAAAACTTGGAAGCGAGTTGAGGTCATGAACCATCGAGCCGTCCCTGGGAGCGCTGACATCCCTGCCGGCGTTCTGCGTGTGGACTGCCTCGCCGGCCAGGATGCCGGCGCTCCCACGGGCGCATCCGCACACTGCCCCGATTGCAAACGGGCCGGGCCGCGGCGTTTACGCCGCTTCATCATTCGAAAGCCTACAGGCCAATCGTTTCGTCTATGTCCACTCGGACGCTGAAGCGGCCTGAAGGCCGCGCGCCGGGGGCAGTGCGCGGATGCGCCCCGCTGACAGGAGGGAGGAAAAACTTGTTTCCGCAATCCAAAGGAATCTCCTACGCTGAACCTCGCATGAGTTTCATTGAGAAGCTGAAGTTCACGGGTGACGGGTTGATTCCGGCCATCGTTCAGGATCATTCGTCGAAGCGTGTGTTGATGATGGCCTGGATGAACAGGGCTTCGATCGAGAAGACGATCGAAACAGGCAAGACGCATTTCTGGAGTCGCTCCCGACAAAAATTCTGGATGAAAGGTGAGAGCAGTGGGCATACGCAAGCAGTCAAGGACATTGCCTTCGATTGTGACGGCGACACGCTGTTGATCCAGGTCGAGCAGATCGGGGCAGCCTGCCACGAGGGTTATCGCTCCTGCTTTTTTCGGTCCATCGACGGCAAGGGCGCAGGTTTCAGCGAGAGAGAGCCGCAGCTCGAAACGCCGGAGCAAATCTACGGAAAGAAGTAGATGGACGAGCAACTGCAGCCGGGCAGTGCCGGTTACTTTGTCCTGCTGGGGCTGCTGATCTTTGGCCGGGGCATGGATTTTCTCAGCACGTGGATTGCAACTCCGAATCTAATACTGGAGGCGAACCCGGTGGCGCGATGGCTGGGCTGGAAGGGCGGGCTCGTGCTGAATCTGGTGGTCTGCGCCCTCTTCGCCGCATGGCCGCTCCCGGCGCTGATCATTGTCACCACAAGCATCCTCGTGGCTGCGCGGAATCTGCAAAACGCCTGGATCATGCGCACGATGGGTGAGATCGGTTATCGCGACTGGATTGTCGCCCATGTTCGCGAAACGCGTGTCAGCCTGTATCTCACCTGCCTCCTGCTCCAGACCGGACTCATCGCATCCGTCGGCGCCGGCCTGATTTATTTCAGCCAATGGTTGCTGGTCCCCTTCGCTGTGGGGCTCGGGATGACTGCCTACGCCGGGGCGGTGTTGTTCTACACGCTGCTTTCGTTGTGGCGAATCCGGCGCTCTCTCAGTTAAGTTTTCCACGGAACATTGCTATGTATTCGCCACCATTGGATGAATTTCTTCAGCTCGCCACACGCGGGAACCTGATTCCCGTCACGCGGCGGCTGCTCGCGGACTTTGAAACACCGCTCTCAGCCTACCAGAAGATCCGCGGCCAGGGTGAGTCGTTTCTCTTTGAATCGGTGGAGGGAGGCGAGCATCTCGGGCGTTACTCGTTCGTGGGCTGCAATCCGCGCGGCGTCATCCGCCAGAACGGCGACCGGGTCCAATACATCGAGAACGGGCGAACGCTCGAAGAGTTCACCGTCAGCCGCAACGCAACGCTCGCCCCCACGGAGGTCCGCGATGGTCTCGCCGTGGTGGAACGGGCTTTGAGCAAATTCAAACCGGTGCAACTGCCGCATCTGCCACGGTTCACCGGTGGCGCGGTGGGCTTCATTGGTTACGAGTTCATTCATGACGTGGAACCGGTGGTTCCGCGACCTCCGCTTGATGAATTGCAGACGCCCACGATGTACTTCCTGATCGCCGATGAACTGCTGATCTTCGACCGGGTGCAGCAGACGCTCACGATTCTTGTCAACGCGGTGATCGACAGCCAGACGCCCCCTGCCGAAGCCTACGAAAACGCCACCGCAGAAATTGAGCGCATCGTCTCCCTTCTCGAACAACCCTCGAAACACGTGCCGGTCACCGTCCCGGATGAAGTGCCCCAGGTCGCCTTCGAGTCCAACGTGACCAAGGCCAGGTTCATGGAGAATGTCCTCAAGTCGAAGGAATACATCGTCGCGGGAGACATCATTCAAGTGGTCGGCTCGCAGCGTTTCTCGACCTCTGTCAAAGCGAGTCCGCTGGATATTTACCGCGCGGCCCGTTCCATCAATCCATCACCTTACATGTTCCTGCTGGAGCTGGAGGGTTTCTCGCTCGTGGGTGCCTCGCCTGAGATTCATGTCCGGTGCGAGGATGGCAAGGTCGAGATCCGGCCCATCGCCGGCACGCGGCCTCGTGGAAAAACGCCGGAACAGGACCTGGCCAATGAGAAGGAACTTCTCGCTGACCCCAAGGAACGGGCGGAGCATGTCATGCTGGTGGATCTGGCTCGCAATGATCTCGGGCGCGTTTGCGATTTCGGAACGGTCGAGGTGAAAGACCTGATGATCGTCGAGCGTTACAGCCACGTGATGCACATTGTTTCGCAAGTTGAAGGCCGGCTCGCATCCTCTCGCACGCCCTACGATCTCATGCGCGCCACGTTCCCCGCCGGAACCTTGAGCGGCGCGCCCAAGGTCCGGGCCATGCAGCTCATCTCGGAACTGGAGCAAACGACCCGGGGTCCATACGGCGGATGCGTCGGATACTTTTCCTTCAGCGGCAACTTAGATTGTTGCATCACCATCCGCACGGCGCTGCTGAAGGACGGCAAGGCTTACGTCCAGGCGGGCGGCGGCTGGGTGAATGATTCGGTTCCCGAGGCTGAATTCCAGGAAACCATCAACAAGTCGAAGGCGATGCTGAAGGCCGTGGCTCTCGCGGAAACATTCGCTCCGGAACAACAAGCCCGTTGACTCCGATCATCGGCGCCACCAAGTTGATCCGGCCAATAATTGCGAACAATAGATCAATAGCTGCAAAGCATTCCTCAAGACAATCACGACACTCCACGCCATGACCGATCGCGAACGTTTTCTCGCCGCCAGCCGATGCCAGCCGGTGGACCGTCCACCTGTGTGGCTGATGCGCCAGGCCGGGCGCTGCCTGCCAGAGTATCGCGAGCTGAAGGAGAAGTATTCCTTCCTTCAGTTGATCCAAAACCCTGATCTCGCGACCGAAGTCACACTTCAGCCCATCAAACGCTTCGGCTTCGACGGAGCCGTGCTTTTCAGTGATATCCTCGTGATTCCACAGGCGCTGGGACAGGGCTTTGAATTTGGCGACGCGGGAGGCATCCGCATGCATTTCACGCTGCGCGATCAAGCCGACATTGAGCGGCTTCAGGTCGATGCCGTGGTGGAAAGGCTCGAATATGTGGCGCAGGCGCTAAGGCAATTGCGGCAGGCTCTGGGCAATCGCACGGCACTTCTGGGATTTGCCGGATCGCCGTGGACGCTGGCGAATTTCATGATGGAAGGCGGAAGCGCGAAGGAGTTTTCCAGAGCCAGAGCCTTGTTCTACGAAGATGAAGCGCTCTTCAATCAACTCATGGAAAAGCTGTCCATCGCGGTAACCCGCTTCCTCCAGCTCCAGATCGATGCCGGCGCGGATGCCGTCCAGATCTTCGACAGCCTGGGAGGTCTGCTCGCACCGGAGGCCTTCGAAGCCGCTTCCGCGCGATGGATGCGGCAAATCATCGAATCACTCGACCGTTCCGCCCCCGTGATCGCGTTTTCCAAAGGAACCCACGGAAGCTGGGATGTTCTGAGCAAGCTTGGGGCTCAAGTGATCGGGATCGATTGGGGAGTCCGGCTCGCGAGTGCGCGCAAGCTCATCCCGACGAACATCGCATTGCAGGGCAACCTCGATCCTGTGCTTCTGCAAACCACGCCGGCAGCGGTCACACGTGTCACCCAGCAGATCCTGGACGACATGCACGGTCACCCAGGTCACATTTTCAATCTGGGGCACGGCACGCCGCCGGGCGCCAAACTCGACTGCATCGAAGCGCTCGTGAATACCGTCCGCAACCACCGCCCCAATACCTGACCTGATCTCCTTCCTATGAGCCGCCTCAACGTCGATCTCGAACTGGTGAAGAAATACAACGTGCCGGGCCCGCGCTACACGTCGTACCCGCCTGCAACGCAATTCAGCGGCCCCGTTGATCGCGCGCTGTGGGAGGAAAAGATCAAACAGAACAACGCGACGGCGCGCGACATTTCACTCTACTTTCATCTGCCCTTTTGCCAGACGCTCTGCTGGTTCTGTGGCTGCACGACAGTCATCACGACGCAGCAGAGCCAGAGCGGCGGCTATCTCAAGTATCTGGAGAAGGAGATGGACCTCATGCGCCGCCATCTCAACCCGAAGCGCAAAGTGACCCAGTTGCACTTCGGCGGCGGCACTCCAACGTTCCTGACTCCCGAAGAGCTGCGCCAGCTCGGACAGATGATCCACTCCCGCTTTGAGTTTTCGAAAGACATCGAAGCAGGAGTCGAGATTGATCCGCGCCGCTTCACCCGGGAACACGTGCATGCATTGAGCGACGTCGGCTTCAACCGCGCGTCGCTCGGCGTGCAGGACTTCAATCCGCAGGTACAGGCGGCAGTCCATCGCATTCAACCTCTCGAAGAAACGGAGCGCTCCATCGAGTGGCTTCGCAGCAGCGGCTTCAACTCGCTGAACATCGACCTCATCTACGGCCTGCCCTATCAAACAGTCGCATCGTTCGAGAAGACGATTGATGCCGTCCTCGACATCTGTCCCGATCGACTGGCGATCTTCAGCTACGCACACGTTCCGTGGATCAAGCCCGCGCAAAAGATCCTGGAGAAGGAATCCGCCCTGCCCTCCCCCGAGGTCAAGCTTCAGATTCTCAAGCTCACCATCGAGAAACTGACTGACCAGGGCTTCGTTTACATCGGCATGGATCACTTCGCCCGGGCCAATGATGAACTGGCCATAGCCCAGCAGCACGGAACGTTGCAGCGCAATTTTCAAGGTTACAGCACACACGGTGGAGCCGACATCTATGGCTTCGGAATGTCGGCGGTCTCGCAAGCGGAGGATTTCTACTGGCAAAACGAGAAGGATCTGCCGGATTACTACGCCTGCGTGAATCGAGGCGAACTGCCCTTGGCCAAGGGATACTTCATGACCGCCGACGACCAGCTCCGGCGCCACACGATCATGCGGCTCATGTGCGACCTGCGTCTCGACTTCGACAAACTCTCGCGCGATCTGTCGATTGATTTCCCATCCTACTTCGACCGCGAACTCGGTTCTTTGGAAGATCTCGCACTGGATGGCTTGATCGAGCGCAAGCCGGCGGGCATCGAAGTCACCGAGTGCGGGCGCCTGTTTATCCGCAACATCGCCATGCGCTTCGACGCTCACATGGCAACTTCTCCGAAGAGATTCTCCCGAACCGTATGAAGCCTGTGGCAATCATTGGAGGCGGCATCACTGGCTTGACCGCGGCGCTTCAACTACGGTCGAAGAACATTCCTTTCGTCCTTTATGAAGCGGGTACCCGCTGCGGCGGAGTCATCCAGACCGTCCACCAGGACGGGTTCATTGCCGAGTGCGGCCCGAACACTATCCTGGAAACGTCGCCATTGATCGGCAAACTCGTCGCCGACGTCGGACTCGAATCAAAAAGGCGCTACTCTGCTCCCGAAGCGAATGATCGCTACATCGTCCGGAATGGACGCCCGGTGAGTTTGCCCGGCTCGCCTGTCGGTTTCTTTGCCACACCACTCTTTTCTCTCGGCGCGAAGCTGCGTCTCTTGAAAGAGCCGTTCATCGCGCGCGGAACGGTGGAAGAATCGCTGGGGCAATTTGTTCTACGGCGTCTGGGACAAGAGTTCCTCGACTACGCCATCAATCCGTTCGTCGCCGGCATTTTTGCGGGTGACCCGAACAAGCTTTCCGTCCGATACGCATTTCCAAAACTACACGCCTTGGAACAGCGCTATGGATCTCTCATCCGTGGCCAGGTTTTGGGAGCGCGTGAACGCAAGCGCAGCGGCAGTGTCTCGAAGCAGAACGCAAAGAAACTTTCGTTCGATGGAGGTCTCGCCACGCTCACTGACGCTCTCACGGCCGGGCTCAAGACGGACATCCAACTCAACTCGACGGTCAGATGCCTGGAGAGGACTGACGCTGGATGGACCGCTCACCTCAATTGTGCGTCGACCTCGGAATCACGCGAGCATTCGCGCGTGTTGCTGGTGGCGCCAGCGCATAAGCTCGCCCAGATCGAACTGCGTGGTTGCGGCCGGACAAATCTAGGCCCCCTCGGCAAGATCCGGTATTCTCCGGTGGCATCCGTATCACTCGGTTTCCGTCGGACTGAAGTCGCTCACTCGCTGGGTGGCTTCGGAGTCCTCATCCCGGAGATCGAGCGCTTCAATATTCTCGGGTCGATCTTTGCCTCTTCGCTCTTTCCGGAGCGCGCACCCAAGGACTGTGTCCTGCTGACGAACTACGTCGGAGGAGCACGCGCACCGCACCTTGCCGACGAGACCACCGACAGGCTGGTGGCACTCACAGTGGCCGACCTGCGCCGCATGCTTGGTGTTTCAGGTTCACCGGTGTTTCAGCATGTCACGGTCTATCGCCATGCGATTCCGCAGTACGAAATGGATTTCGGAACCCACCTCCACAACATGAATGACATTGAACAACACGCGCCAGGATTGCTGTTGCAGGGTCACTACCGTGATGGCACCGGCTTGAGCGACTCGATTCTCTCCGGCTACAAGGCCGCCGACCGGATCGCGGAATCCATTGCCTCCAACTCTTCACACTCCCAACCAATTCCCGTCGCCGTTTGATGAAAAAACAAGGTGTTCTTCTGGTGAATCTCGGCTCCCCGGATTCTCCGTCCGTCCCGGATGTCCGTCGTTATTTGCGCGAGTTCCTGATGGATCCACGCGTTCTCGACACTCCCTATCCCATTCGATTCTTCGTGGTGAACGCACTGATCCTTCCTTCGCGCCCAAAGCAATCCGGAGCCGCCTATCAGAGCATCTGGTGGCCGGAAGGATCGCCCCTCGTCGTTCTCAGCAAGCGCCTGCAAGGGCTTCTGCAAAAACGCGTGCAATCTCCGGTAGCGTTGGCCATGCGCTACCAGAATCCGTCCATCCCACACGCCGTCGAAAGCCTCGTGTCACAAGGAGTCGATGAAGTGGTGCTCGTTCCCCTCTTCCCGCACTATGCGATGTCCAGCTTCGAGACCGCCGTCGAACGGGTTCGGGAGGTTCTCAATGAGAAGGCACCAACCGCCACACTCAAGGTCGTGCCTCCCTTTTATGACGATCCGGCTTACATCGAAGCGCTCGTCACCACGGCTGGACCATATCTGAAGAAGGGATTTGATCACCTGTTGTTCAGCTTTCATGGGCTTCCCGAACGGCACATGCGGAAAGCTGACCCGACAGGTCGCCATTGCGTGAAAGTTCCGAACTGTTGCGAAGTGCCGAGCCCGGCCCACGCCACGTGCTATCGCGCCCAGTGCCTCAAGACCACGGCGGCTTTCGTCCGGCGTGCAAAACTCGCACCCGACCAATACTCCATCTCTTTCCAGTCACGCCTCGGCCGCGAACCTTGGCTCACGCCCTACACGGACAAAGTCATCGAAGAACTTCCCAATCAAGGAAAGAAGCGGCTGCTCGTGATCTGCCCCGCATTTGTATCCGACTGCCTGGAAACGCTCGAAGAAATCGGAGAGCGCGGCCGGGAGTCATTTCTTCACGCCGGCGGCAAGGAGTTCGACTTGATTCCCTGCCTGAACGAGCAACCGAAATGGGTGGATGCACTGGTAGAGCTGGTGGGCCGACAGGGAATCAACTAGCAGCGAGGGCTTTGGCCTTTGTTCAGAGCTTCTTCAATCCAAATAGCAGAACCAACTTCTTTTCTGTTTCCTCCTGAATCGCAGGCGACAGTTCGCCTAGCTCCCGCTGAATCAAGCTCGTCGTCAACGTCACCAGCCGATGCAGCCGCAACACCGACCCGACGCGCAATCCCGTGGCCCCAAAATCATTTCGCCGCGGATCGATCAAAACATCGGTTTCGGCGGGCACCTCGGGCATTTGACTGCTTACGAAAGCCACAATGACATGACGATGGGGACCAATCGCCTCGGTCAGGCAAACAGCAGGACGCAGCTTGGTGGCCGTCAAATCATCGAACGGAAAAGGGACGAGGACGACTTTACCTTTGGTCATGAAAAGGTTTTCCGTCCGTGCGGGTGTAAATGTCCTCGGCGGAATCTTTCAGAAAATCAAATGCGGGGCTGGTGACAGCAACTTTCGCCCAGCCGTGCTCATCGATGTCCCCTGCTTCCGGCACCAGGACAATTACACGGACGCGGCTGGACCCGGCGACCGGCAGCGGCGCATCCAGCCGTAGTTGATGTTGGGCATCCACAGTGCCTGTGGTTTCAATCGCATTCATGCGGGGACCATTGTTCCCGATTCAGGCTGGAAAGGAAACCGGGAAATTCAAACCGCAAAGGCAAAAGACGACGATAGCCACCACCTTCAATAGAACCTTCAACGTTTTCATTTCATTCCAAGCCTTTCGGATTTCTTTGGTGGCAGATTTCACTTCCTCGGCACGTCCTGCACCTGATTGGCGCGGAATTCGGAGCCGGCGGCGGATGAGTTGAAGCTCGTCACCTTGATTGTCGCTTGCGCCGGTTCACCGAACGGTCCCGGACCGGTTTCGTTTACGGCGCGCATTTGGGCGTTGATGATTGCGCCCACGGTCAGGCCTTCGATGATTTTGTCGGGTTCGTCCGGGGAGTCCGCGAGCTGGTAGTCCACCTCGGTTCCGTCGAGCTGAAGTGGCTCATTCGCTGGGTGGCTTCGGAGTCCTCATCCCGGAGATCGAGCGCTTCAATATTCTCGGATCGATCTTTGCCTCTTCGCTCTTTCCGGAGCGCGCACCCAAGGGCTGTGTCCTGTTGACGAACTATGTCGGAGGAGCACGCGCACCGCACCTTGCCGACGAGACCACCGACAGGCTGGTGGCACTCACAGTGGCCGACCTGCGCCGCATGCTCGGGGTTTCCGGTTCGCCGGTGTTTCAGCATGTCACGGTCTATCGCCATGCGATTCCACAGTACGAAATGGATTTCGGAACCCACCTCCAGAACATGAATGACATTGAACAACACGCGCCAGGATTGCTGTTGCAGGGTCACTACCGTGATGGCACCGGCTTGAGCGACTCGAT
>SIBF01000134.1 GCA_009695275.1 Pedosphaera sp.
AACTCCGCTGGAGCAAACTTAACTTCAGAAAAGCCAAGCAGCAGGTCGATGATTTCTCGGCCCCAGAGAAATTTGGTGAGTTCACCATTCACACCGGGTTCGCTCAGCGCTCGCAATCCAGCGTTGCCTGATCGTTCAGACATTGCCCGGAGGAAAGGCTGCGGGATCTTCGTTATTTCATAGTGTCGGAGCAGCGCCTCACGCAGCGCGATCGTCTCCCCGTTGGTACTAGGGATGGATTCCTCGCCTGTGAAGCTCAGAGCCCCCAAGATCTCGTGAACGAGCGTCGGACAATTGGCCGGAACGACGCCGAGAGCATCGCCGACCTCGTAATCCAGATCAGAGCCTTCCAATGAAATCTCGAAGTGCCGTGTTTCCTTGGCGGAACCGGGAGCGTTCAGTGGACGATTGGTCAAGAGCGGTGCTGGAAACGGGTTCTTCTTTGAATAGCCTATTGCAGGAACGGCTTCGCGGCGGGCCTCATCATGGTTCTTCCCGGTCATCGGATGACGGGACAGAGGATCAAGCGCCTCCGTGTCTTTTGATCCGCGGCCAAAAAGTTCAATCGAAGATTGCGATCCATTCTCCCTTGCCCCTTCGATGAGCGGTTCTCTGTTCGAGCGTGGCTTATCGTCCTCCGCGAGTGCAGATAGCGAACCGTTGAGCCATTTCTGGAACGGTTCCTCGTAATCCACATCGCAATCAACGCGCGGATAAATGCGCTGCGCTCCGAGAGTGTCAAGCTGACGATCGAACGCCTTGCCGCACTCGCAGAATTTTTCGTAGTTCGAATCTCCCAAAGCGAGCACGGAGAATCTTAAACGCGGCAAAGCCGGAGCGGCGGTGCTGCTCAAAAATTCCAAAAACGCCTTCGCGTTGTCCGGGGGTTCCCCGTCGCCGTACGTGCTCGTGACGAGCAGGACGCTTGCGTCGCTGGCCAAGCTTCCCGGTGGGTAGTGAGCAAGATCGAAGACGGTCGGCACGAAGCTCCGTTTGCTAGCTTCCTTGGCGATGCGCTTCGCGAGCGCCTCAGCATTGCCGGTTTGAGAACCAAAGAGAATTGTGAGCGGCTCGAGAGGTTTCACTCCGTCAGCGCGCGCCGGAATGTTGCCGGCAATTCCCGGAAGAGGTGACCGCGAGAACAGTCCGGCGAAAAAGCCGTTCAAATATGCCCTTTGCTCCGGCGTAAACGGGGCCGTTTCCGGAAGGCAGGGTATTGAGTTGGGATCCATCATTCAGAAAACATTTCTTGTAATTGCCTGATCTCGTGACGCCGCGTGAACTGAGCGAAACTCTCCCCGAGCGTTCTCTTTTCCTGATAAACCTGGAGCACTCGTTCCAATAGTTTCGGCAGAGCCGAGAATGGAATGCCTTTGAAAACTTCCTTCGCGATGGTACGATCATGGCCGTCGCCGCCTCCGAGCACGACATGATAGGCCTCGACCGATTCACCGCTGAGCGTGACGCGGGCACCTTGGAGGCCGATGTCACCGATGTAATGCTGGGCGCAGGAGTTTGGGCAGCCGGTAAGATGGATGTTAATGGGCTGATCGAGCTGCACCCGTTTCTCCAGATAGCGAACCAACTCCACCGCCTGACCTTTGGTGTTGGTCGAAGCCCATTTACAGCCTGTGTTGCCGGTGCATGCCACTAGCCCGCCAGCGATGGCGCTCGCCTCGTAGTGAAAGCCGATTCGAATCAAGCTGCGCTTCACGGTCTCGACGAAGCCGTCCGGCACATTTGGAATCAGCAAATTCTGCCATGGGGTGAGACGGAGGTGTCCAGCGCCGTAATGTTGCGCGAGCTCGCCGAGGCGACGCATCTGCTTTGTTGTCATCCGGCCTACCGGAACGACGACACCGATGTAATTCCGGCCGCGCTGCGCCTGCTTGTAGATGCCGATGTGCCCGTGCTTAATAGGCGGATGGGCGGGTTCGCATTGAGCGCGAGGAAATCTGATCAAAGGAAAAGCGAGCTTCTTCTCTGTCTCTGCAATGAATTTGGGGATGCCCCACTTATCGATAAGATACTTCAACCGCGCTTTCTTGCGGTCAGTGCGATCGCCATTCTCGTTGAACACCCGAATCATCGCCGCAGCGACTGCTAGGCACTCGCCAGGTTTCACAAGAATTCCGGCGTCCGCGGCGAATTGTTTGTGGCCGGTAATTCCAGCGAGCTCAACGCGGAAGTAAACACTCGGTTCCACATTCCCGTGGGAGCCGACAGCGTGTGGCTTTGGTGAATTCGGCGCTGTGGGATGTTGATTCGGGAAGCTACTGACGCTGGCTGCTGCTCGGACAGCAATAAATCCGATGTCGTTCGTGTCGGCGACGACGCTGACGCCGCCGCCGCCGTCGAATGCGACGTTGAACTTGCGCGGCAGTCCAAAGAGATCGCGTTGATTGAGAATGTAGTGGTGCAACGCCATCGCCAGCGGGCGTGTGTCGATTAGCTCAACTGGGTCGAAGCCAGCCGTCGGCGATGCCGTGATGTTTCGGATGTTGTCCACGCCAGAGCCGCGCGCGGTAAGACCCAGTTCTTGAAGCTTGGTCAAGACATGGATGATGTGCTTCGGAGCGATCTGGCGAATCTGAATGTTCGAGCGAGTGGTGATATCGGCAGAGCCGCCGCCGAAGTCGTCGGCGATATCCGCCAGCCCGACCATCTGCAATGCTGTCAACTCGCCCGCTGGAATCCGACAGCGCAGCATGAACGCCTTTTCGGTTGGAGCGACGTGAAACAGCCCATGGTAGCGAAAGCGGAATGTGTCGGCTTCATCGGGAAACTTGTTCTGATCGGCGTGCGCCAGAAGCTTGTCCCAGATGTCGAGTGGATCCTCCTCGTGCTTCCACATCTCCTGTTTGCATACATCCGAAAGAGGCGTGCCGAAGACGGCCTCTTGCGGTGGCTCGGCCAAATTCTCTCCGCCCTGGACCGGGTCCGCCGTGAGTTGGCCATTGCTCGTTGTGCCAACATATGAAAACAAACCCCTCTGCGCGACTCCCACCATGAAGCCGGCGAGATATTCCTTTTGCTCAAGGGAGAACGCCGTATTCGAGGGCGGTTCGAGGGTGGAGGTCGTCATAATCTTCTCCGCTTTTCGCGTTCGATTCGAACGGCGCAGTGTTTGTAGCTCGGCTGGCGTGAGTAGGAGTCGAAGGCGGGGAAAGTCAGATGGTTTGTTCCTTCGTAGTGCATTGGCAGAAAGACGTGGCCGGCCTGAACGGTGGCGGTGATGATAGCAATTGCCGCGACCGCGCCGCGCCGCGAAACGACCCTCACCGGTGTATTTGACTCAATGTGTAGTCGGCACCCGTCTGTTGGATGAATTTCAACGTAGAGCCTTTCCGGGTACAATCGCCGCAGGATGTCCGATTTTCCGGTTCGCGTTCCAGTGTGCCATTGCGCGCTCGTGCCGCGGCCTGTGATCAACACAAATGGAAATTCTGTGTCGGGTTTTTCAGGTAGCTCACGCGGTGGTTCAAAGATGAACTTGGCCTTGCCGTCCGGGTGGTAGAAGCGGCCGTCCTCGAAGAGCCGCCGCTCTCGAGGGGGAACGGCGCTCGGGAGTGCCGGGGCTTTGGAGTTCTGAACTTCCCCTGTTTCATCTCTCCCCTCCTCGATCTCTCCCGTGGGTTCGCCGATTTTCCAGGGCCATTGGATTCCACCGCATTCATCGAGCATTCTAAAGTCCTCAATGCCGGTGATATCGCAAGGTTGTCCCGCCGAGCAGCGCTTGAGAATTCGAAAGACCGCTTGCGGTGAGGTCCAGTCCTTGAACATCGCGCCGCAGCCCCAGTAATGCGCGGTGAGACGAAAGATATGGAAATCCGCCAAGGCTTGACCGGGCGCATGCGCGACCTTCTTCACGCAGCCGAACCGTCGCTCGCTGTTGATGAAAGTGCCTTCCTTCTCTCCCCAGCCAGCCGCGGGCAAGACCAGGTGCGCATGCTGCGCAGTATGGGTCGTGGCGTACATGTCCTGCACCACGAGAAATTCGAGTTTGCCCAGGATCCGCGCGAGGTCGCCATTGCCGATCCACGAGTGCGCTGTGTTGGTCGCTATGACCCAGAGGCCTTTGATCTTACCATCATCGATCCCTTGCAAAATCTGGTCGTAAGCCCATGAGTTGCGCGCCGGGATGCGCTCCGCCGGAATACCAAGGTTGGCCGCGATTTTGTCGCGGTGCGCCGCGTTGAGGAAGTCGTGCCCGCCCAGGAGATTAGTGATGTTGGCAAAGAGGCGCGATCCCATCGCGTTGCATTGGCCAGTGACGCTATTCGCGCCAGTTCCCGGTCGGCCGATGTTTCCGGTCATCAGGGCGAGATTGATGATGGCCTGCGCGGTGCGAGTGGATTCGTGGCCCTGGTTCACGCCCATCGTCCACCAGAAAGAGACCGCTTTGCCATGGCGAATGGAGGTGACAAACTTCTCGAATGCCTCTGCCGAAAGCCCTGACGTGGCGCAGACAACTTCCGGCGTGAACGGGCGAACAAATTCCGCGAAAGCGTCGAAGCCAGTTGTGTGCATATCGACGAACGCACGGTTCACCGCCCCAGCTTCGATCAGAGCGCGGGCCGTTCCGTAGAGCAGCACGAGGTCGGACTTGGGGGTGATCGCGAGGTGTTGGGTGGCGTTCATCGCGGTCTCGGTCTTGCGGGGATCCACCACGATAATTTGAGGCTCATTCTTATTCCGTAGCACGCGCTGCCACATAATAGGGTGGGCGATGCAGAGGTTCGACCCGATGAACACAAGCACATCAGATGCCTCGAAGTCCGCGTAGGTGTAGGGCGGAGCATCGAAGCCGAAGCTCTGTTTGTAAGCGGCCGCGCTCGTCGCCATGCACTGGCGCGTGTTCGAATCGCAATGCAACCCGCCCATGCCGAATTTGAAAAGCGCGCCAAGGAAGGCCATTTCCTCCGTGCAAATCTGCCCCGTGCTGAGGAATGCAACGGACTCCGGTCCGTGCTGATCCATCAGCGCCTTGAACTTCAGAGTGAAGACCTGCAACGCATGATCCCAATCCACGGGCTCGAGCTGGCCGGACTTTGGGTTGCGCAGCAACGGTGTCGTCGCTCGATCGCTCGCGGCGAGAGGAGTCAGCGCTTCCCAACCTTTCGGGCAGGCCATCCCGAGGTTCACGGGATAATCGGCCGTGGCGGAAAGGTTGATGGCTTTTCCGTCGCGCATGTGGACTTTCAGACCGCAGCCCGTGGAGCAGTAGCCGCAGACGACGGTGGTAGTGCTGTCAGGATCGAGTCGCGCCGGGACATTTCCGAGTCCGAACTCGCCGGGACGCTGCACGAGGTCTTGTGTGAGCGGACCCGTGAGGCGCCGGAGCCAATTCGAACGCGAATCGCTCTGGTGTTTGTTTGGACGAACAGTAGCGGTTTTCATGCGGATGAGCGACCGGTGCTGCGAGCTGTACAGCGCAGTTGGGGGCTTGCGGCTTCTTTGATCATGACGATTTGCAGCTTGCAGTCGTTAAAACTGTTCCCGGCATTCTTGAGGGAACAACAACCCGGAAAAAGAGGTAACGCTCGGCTAGCTCACCAAATAGGCACAATAGGAGGGCACCCGCGGCAAGCCCGCCTGTCGAGGGCGTTGCCGGCAACAGGCTGATCAGCGGCAGAAGCACCCCACCCGTCACACCCGCGAAGAAACGAAGCCGTATTACCAAGCCGAGCCGATCACGCATTAAAACGGCGCTGCGGGCAAGCGACCAGTCATCGAAGTTTCCATGTTTCGGCCAGATTTCCTCGGCGAGATCCGTACCCGCTCGCCGGAACATCTTGTGTTCGCCGGCGAGTTTCATAGTTGCCACCAGTGCGAGCATGACCCCGAGCCAGGACACCGAATCGCCCTTCGACTCAGCAATCAATCGCGCGGCGGCCAATCCGAGCACCAGCATCGTGCCGAGAAATTTTCCAATGGAACGTGCCCCAATCCAAAATGCGCGCCGCGTGTCGTGGTAAATCATCCCTGAACAGAAGACACCGAGGAGCCCAATAAGGGCTGTTACGCAGACCAAGCTTGTCTTCCACCGATGATCGAGGGTCATCGCGAGGGTGATTGTTGTTGCGGCGGCAAGCGGTGTGAAAAGACCGAATGCGACAATTTCTCTACTGAGCCAGGATCTTCGCAGACCTAGGAAGGAGCGCCATGCTTTGAGAGGCTTGCCGAGATGCATCATGCTAGCCGTGAGCCCGAGCACGGCACAAACGAGCCCCAGCACGGCGAGCGGTGTTTGTGTCGTGATCGGCAAGAAGGGCAGGAGAGCAAATGCACCAGCGCTCAGTTGCGTGAGCGCGAGCATCCAAACGAGAGGCCAGTGAGCTGGTTGAAGGCGGGCTTCGGCAGCATCACCAGGGATGAGGTCGGCAGGCAAAGGTTGCTTCGAAATAAACCGTGTGGTGGGCAGCGTGATGTTCGGTTCGGGCGAGCCGGGAAGCCAGCGAGTCGCCGCTGAAGACGTGAGGAGCCTTTGACTGATTTCGGACTTCGGATTTCGGACGTTGGACATTTTTGCGAGAGCTTGGTCATGTCGGTTGCTGCCCTCACGGAATTCAACCTGAATATCCTCGTGCCTGACCACTGTAATGCGGATGGCTTCATTCGGGCAGGCTTGGACGCAGGCGGGAGCTTCGCCGACCGCGAGGCGTTGGCTGCACATGTCGCACTTGCGGACGATGCCACGCGACTTTGAATATCTAGGCACATCGTAAGGGCATTTGAGAATGCAGTATTGACAGCCGATGCACTGGTCATCGAGGTGGCGCACAATGCCGGTGACAGGGTCTTTCTCGTATGCCAGAACCGGGCAGCCGTTGAGGCATCCAGGGTCAACACAATGATGACATGCCGTTGTGACTGTTTGCTGGAAGGGTCTCCGCCAATCGTCGCTCACAAGCTGACCGACATCGCGCCAGGCTTCGCCGTCATCGAGGCCGTTGAGCGAGTGACACGCGGTGACGCACGCTTTGCAGCCGCTGCATTTATCGAGATCCACCTCGAAAGCGAACTGCTGGCCCGATGCGGGCGCGGAGAGCGGAATCAAGTCGCGGTAGCGAGGCGTGGGAATCTCATGACGGTCGTGAGCGCGCGCGAACTGCTCGACCGCGGTAAGCTGACGTTGTTCAGCAAGCAGGTCGTCAATCAGCGTGCGTCCTTCATTGAAGCGCGGATGCGGTTGAAGGTTCGTCGTGGGCACTTCGCCAGGAATGGTTGGCCTTTCGAGAGGATTCATCGTCAGCGCCTCAAGCCGCCTCTGCTCCTTCGATAGGTGGCACCGGTTCGGCGGTTTTGACACGGCCATGCTTCGCGATCCAAACTCCGATCCAATCCCCCTGCACTACGGCCAGGGTTACCAGCGCGACGACGGCAATGCCGGCCAGGGCCCCGAGGCCACTCGCGTAACTTCCGGTCACCTGCTTGAGCCAGCCGACAAGCGTGGGGAGAAGAAATCCGCCGAGGCTGCCGGCAGCTCCAAGAATGCCCGTGGCAAGACCGACACGCCTCCCATAGCGCTGCGGGACGAGTTGGAAGACAGAACCATTGCCAAGACCCAAGCAAGCCATGACAAGAAAGAACAGAAGAACGGCGACAGCGAGCGATGGCAATTGCGCCACGGCCAGCCCCAGCAAGGCAACCGCGCCGTAAAGGACACTCAACATGCGGATGCCGCCTAGTTTGTCAGCGAGGAAACCGCCGACTGGACGAAGGAAACTTCCCGCTAGGACGCAGAGCGAGGTCAGGTCGCCCGCTTGCACTTTGGAAACGCCGTATTGATCTCGCAGAAGGATGGAAAGAAAACTGGCCAATCCAACGAAGCCACCAAAGGTTACTCCGTAGAAGAGACTGAACAACCATGTGTCACGCTCCCGCAAGACTGCTAAGAACTCGGAAGGCGCTCCAGTCCTCGCCGTCGCAGGCGCATCTTTAGCGAAGGAAACGAAAACCACGGATACCAGCGTCAATGGAATGAGGGCTAGCCCGAACACGAAGTGCCATCCGAATGCTTCGGCCAAGCGCGGTGCCAGAAGCGTGGAGAGGAGTGTGCCGGAGTTGCCTGCGCCTGCGATGCCCATGGCCAGGCCCTGATACTTGGCTGGGTACCAACGACTGGCCATCGGCAGCGCCACCGCGAAGCTCGCGCCCGCGACGCCGAGCAGCAATCCAACCAGATAAACCTCACCAATGGAAGTCGCCCAAAGCCAGCCAGCCAGCAACGGAATCACGGTGAGGAGCAGGCCAACGCACCCGGCCCTCTTCGGGCCGATCGTGTCGGCCAAATGCCCGAAGACAAGGCGGAGAATCGAGCCACCCAGCAGGGGTATGGCGGTCATCAATCCTTTCTGCCCGGCGCCAAGGCCGAGGTCGCTCGCCACGTAATTCCCCAACGCACCCAGCAGCACCCAGACCATAAAGCTGACGTCGAAATACAAAAATGCGCTGATCAATGTAGGTAGGTGTCCCACCCTCCAAAACGTCTCTTGATTCTTCATTAGCAAGGGATCATGGCAAACGAGATGCCAAGATCAGCCACATGCTCGGTGGGCTTGATGAAACGTTTCCTATGATCCCATGAGAAATTTTCATCATCGCCCGTTTGAGTGCGCAGAGGCGATAGTTGCGAGACGGTTGAACGCAGGATCAGGCTTGCATTTTCGCTGATGCCAGAAGTCTAACGCGTCGAGTCAACGTGGGTGGATGATACCGTCGTCCTCACTTGTTGACGCCTTTTGCTCATGTTGACAAAAATAGTTCGAAGCGTCGGTGCAGAGTTCACGATCCTCTCAGTGAGGCAAGATGCCTTGATGATAGGCCAGCCAACCCCACGGCTACGGCAAATAGGAATAGGCAATCTTCTTGACATCAAGGAGGCTGGCCCGGTCAATTCTTGGCACATGCCTTTGAAAACACTTTTGGCGATCACGATCGCGAGAGAGCGAATGTTACGGGCGAGATCCAATGAAAATACGTGAAATCAGATGTGCGGGGTTACGAGGCGCGACGCCGGAAGGTGGATGGAGCAACGAGCTGCGGCCCGACGATTGTGTTCATACATTGATCGCGGTTCACACCGACGAGGGGCTGACAGGCCTTGGGAGTGTCTTCACGAATGATCATCTGGTGCGCGCGGCGCTCAGTGTGATCGAGCCGCTCTACCGCGGAGAGAACGCTCTCGAACCCGAGCGCGTCAGCGAGAAGTTGCATCAGCACACATTCTGGCTGGGGCGCGGTGGCTCCATCACGCATGCCATCAGCGGAATTGACATTGCCCTCTGGGACCTGCTTGGCCAAGCCACGGGTCAGCCGGTTGGGCGGTTGCTAGGCGGCCGCTACCGAGAGCGTGTGCGGCCTTACGCTTCCATCCTGATGCAGCGGCCGGAACCGCTCGCGGATCACCTCCGCTCGATCAAGGCGCAAGGCTTTCGCGCCTTCAAGATCGGTTGGGGACCTTTCGGACGAGGTAGCCACGCCTTAGACGAAGCGATCGTTCGCGCCGCGCGAGAGGCCATCGGTTCGGACGCGCTTTTGATGGTGGATGCCGGGGCGAGCGATGCGTTCTGGCCTCAGAATTACAAATGGGCCTTGCGAACGGCTGAGATGCTGGCGCACTACGACGTCACCTGGTTCGAGGAAGCGCTGCATCCCGATGCGCTAAATGACTACATTCAATTGCGGCAACGATCCCAGGTCCCGATCGCCGGCGGCGAGGTTCTGACGCGACGCCAATCTTTTCAACCTTGGCTCCAGGGTGGCGCGTTCGACATTGTGCAACCCGACGTGACAAAGGTTGGCGGAATCAGCGAGGAAAGGCGGATCGCGTGGATGGCGAAGGAGAACGGTGTTCGATTCATCCCGCATGGCTGGAACACCGCAGTGGGGCTCGCGGCGGATTTGCAATTGGCCTCGGCGTTCGTGGACACGGATCTTGTCGAGTACCTCACTGGATCGCCGTTCATCGACGAGATCGTCGCGGACAGTTGGAAACTTGATGCGGACGGAATGTTGCCGATACCGGACGCGCCAGGGCTCGGCTTGAAACTGGATCCAGACGCGGTGTCAAAATATGCCCGAGGTGAACAGTTGTTTCTGTAGGATGAATCCGAGGGTTCTTGTCTCTGCTATGACACGGCATAAGATGCTGAGTCGGCCTTATCGAGCTCCGTGGAAGTTATGAGATTCATGTCGGCATCGCAATCATTGGAACGAGGATCGTTGGTGTGACGGGCAAACGCGCTCTGGTAACCGGCGGAACCGGCGGCATCGGCAAGGCCATATCAGTGGCGTTGGCTTCCGAAGGTTGCCAGGTGAGTGTGACAGGAAAAACCGCTGCTGAAGTCCGTGGATGCTCGAAGTCCCGGTGGGAGATCAGCGCGACAGTCCTCGACGTGACCAATGCTGCCGCGGTTCGAAAACTCATCGCGGGATTCGATCATCTTGACATCCTCGTCAATTGTGCCGGAACGATCCTGCGGGACCAACGGGAATTTGATCCTGGTGAATTCGCAAAGGTCATCGACGTGAACTTATCTGGAACGATGCGGATGTGCATGGCGTGTCGTCCGCTCTTGGCAAAGAGCAGGGGATGCGTCTTGAACCTGGCTTCGATGCTGAGTTTTTTCGGGAGTGGATTTGTCCCCGCTTACAGCGCAAGCAAAGGGGGCGTCGTGCAGTTGACTAAATCTCTAGCCATCGCATGGGCGAACGAAGGAATTCGCGTCAATGCCATTGCGCCGGGCTGGATCGAGACGGCCATGACCCAGCCGCTCAGCAACGATGAGTCGCGCAGTCGGGCCATTGTCGAGCGGACGCCGATGAAAAGATGGGGAACCCCGGATGACGTGGCTGGCGCGGCGGTGTTTCTCTGTTCACCGAAGGCGTCGTTTATTACGGGTGTGGTCTTGCCGGTTGACGGGGGTTACTCCTGCGCTTAATAACTCCATTACACGGAATTTATCATGACACTCGCCAAAACTGCTCCCCCACATCATTCGACCGCCGACCTTGTTACCACGGCCATTCCCGACGACGAGCGTCTGTGGGTCCCACAAGTCGAAAATGTTTGGTTTCGGCCGCTGTTGCTGAATACCGTTAACGGCGAATGGGTCAATCTCTTGCGTGTTCGGAAATCGGGAGTCCTCAACCGTCATCGGCATCCAGCTCCAGTTCACGGATACGTGATCAAAGGTTCCTGGCGCTACCTGGAGCACGATTGGGTGGCCCGCGAAGGAATGTACGTCTTCGAGCCGCCAGGTGAAATCCACACGCTCGTTGTGGATGAAGGCAGCGAGATGATCACGCTGTTCCATGTCAGCGGGGCTCTGATCTACGTGGACGAACAAGGCCGCGCAGTCAGCTACGACGACGTGCACACAAAAATCGATATGTGTCGGCGGCACTTCGCTGATGTCGGTCTTGGCGCGGACTACGTGAAGCAGTTTGTTCGATGATTGGTTGGCACCGCTTGAATCAAGGAGTTTGAGCGTGATTCCTGGTCTAATCCTACTCCTAATCTCCTCGGTCTGAGTTTATTGGAGAGTGAGATCAGAGTTAGGAAAACGGCCCTTCGAAATCAGAGCTTTGATTCAACGGGTGAGTGCGAGCGCTCTCCCATTTGAGTTCGGAATTCATGGCAAACAAGACTGGCCAAGATTCGGTATCGGCATTACAAGTTAAAAGAGTTGGTGCGCCGATCAATGCACCGCGTCATCGAATCCTGGGGCAAAACAGAAATGCGGCTGACGTCGCACTCCTAAATGAACCTTCCCCAGTTCGCTTATGGCACGCAGGTCAAGTTTAACGTATTGGAATGAGCAGTTCGACCATTCGATGCAGCTTCCCTTGAAAAACGTTTCGCTGTTGACTCTCTGGCCGATGTTGTTGGCGGGCGTCTGGCTGATGGCCGGCGTGTTTACGGCGGCAGGGGAAACGGCTGTTAAAGACGCTGGGACTACGCGCTCGAGTAACTCTGAAAAGGTGATAACAGAAAAGGACCGGGCATTTTGGTCATTCCAACCTATCAAGCGCGTAGCTGCGCCAAGCGTCATTCTCAAGGGTTGGGCAAAAACTCCGCTCGACCAATTCATTCTGGCGAAGCTTGAGAGCAACGGATTGGTTCCATCGCCCCCCGCGAACCGGTTGGATTTGATCCGCCGCGTTTATTTCGATTTGATCGGATTGCCGCCAACGCCTGAGGAGATCGAAGCCTTCGTGAATGACAAATCCCAGGACGCTTACGAAAGGATCGTGGATCGGCTGCTGAACAGCCCCCATTATGGTGAGCGCTGGGGGCAGCATTGGCTCGATGTGGTGCGCTACGCCGAGACTGAGGGGTTTGAGTACGATCGGAATGTGGCTGACGCCTGGCGCTATCGTGATTATGTCATCAAGTCGTTCAACCAGGACAAGCCATACAACCGATTTTTGATCGAGCAGTTGGCTGGAGACGAGATCGTCGCAGAGGAGGCTCATAGGCTCCAACTCGACGCGACTCGCTTTTCAATCGAGAAAAACCAGAGTGTCGCAGCGCCCGTCACTTCTGAGAAACTAGCTGATGCGGTTGCCGAGCCGCAGGCTGGGTGGGAAGTTGCGGAGATGCGGGAGATGCAAGTTGCGGCCGCTTTCCATCGATTAGGGCCCGTTCGGAGGAATGCGGGAAATCAAGATGTTACAGGCAGCCGCAATGAAGTGCTGACTGAGCGCACGGACATCATTGGAGCAGCTTTTATTGGCCTGACGGTGGGCTGCGCACGGTGTCACGATCATAAGTTCGATCCGATTCTGCAGAAGGATTACTACCGAATTCAGGCCTTTTTGGCCGCGACTCATGAACACGACCTGATCTTGGCGACCAAGGAGGAGGAGACCGCCTGGAGATCGCAGACAAATGTCATCATCCAGCAAGTTAAGAAGCTGAAAGATGGGTTGAAGGGGCTGAAGGGCGACGAGGCAAAACGGCTGCGCCAGAAGATTCAGGAAACGGAAAACCAATTACCAATTCTGCCAGCTATTGCCACCGTGAGGACCGATGACAAGCAACGAACGCCAATTCATGTTTTGAAGCGCGGAGACTGGGAAAGCAAAGGAGACCAGGTCGGCATGCGCGGTTTGAGTGTATTGCTCCCGGATGGAACACCTGAATTGCCGTTGGAAACGAGCAATCCTCGGACGGCCCTGGCTCGATGGATCACCGATCCGCAACATCCGTTGACGGCCCGCGTGATTGCGAACCGGATTTGGCTTTATCATTTCGGCCGAGGCATTGTGAAGACGCCAAATGATTTTGGCAAAAACGGTGATCCTCCGAGTCATCCCGAGTTGCTCGACTATCTGGCTCGCCAGTTCATCGACAACGGCTGGCGGATGAAACCGATGCAGCGGATGATTTGCCTCAGCACCGCCTACCAACAGTCATCACGGTCGCCTCAAGCGAAATCGGCAATGGAAAAGGATCCCGAGAATCGCTTCCTCTGGCGGTTCACACCCCGCCGTTTGGAAGCGGAGGAACTGCGCGACGCCATGCTGGCCGTCTCCGGTGCTCTCAATCGAAAGGCCGGTGGTCCGAGCGTCATTGTTCCGGTCGATGAAGAATTGGTTAAATTCCTGTACAAGCCGTCGCAGTGGACTGTGACCTCGGACAAGAGCGAGCACTCCCGCCGTTCCATTTACCTCATCGCCAAACGCAATCTCCGGCTTCCGTTCATGGAGGTTTTCGATCAACCAGCTCTGATTGGCAGTTGCGCGCGTCGTGAATCGAGCACTCATGCGCCGCAAGCCCTGGAGTTATTGAACGGTCAAACTGCCAACGCCCTTGCCGCAGCTTTCGCTGATCGCCTGATGCGCGAGACTGGTGCCAATCCCGAACGGCAAATTGACCGCGCCTATTGGCTCGCCGTTGGCCGTCCTCCTGTCGTAAGAGAGAAGCAACTGGCTCTTGAGTTCTTGAAAAGCCAATCTCTGAAGGAGCTAGTCCTGGCCCTGTTTAACCTGAATGCTTTCTTGTATGTTGGTTAGGCCACGACAGCACCACCGCCTGACGCGAACGCGTCGCGAATTCATCAGAGATGCGTTTTGCGGATTTAGTTCACTCGCTCTGGCATCGATTCTTCAGCGAGAGCGTGTGCGCGCGGCGAGCTTGAATCCACTAGCCGCGAAGCTGCCAAACAAGGTTCCCAAGGCGAATGCCGTCATTTTTCTGTTTATGGCCGGCGGCCCGAGCCATCTGGAAACCTTCGACCCCAAGCCTCTGCTTAACCAACTCAACGGACAGCCGCGCCCCAAGGAGTTCGGGGAAGCGAAGTACCAATTCGTTCAGAAGAATGCCAAACTCTTGGGGACGCGGCGCACCTTTAAGAAATACGGCCAAAGCGGAATCGAAGTCTCGGACCTGTTGCCGCATGTTGGACAATGCATCGACGATATCGCGGTCGTCCGGTCGTGTTATGGCGACATGGTCGTTCACTCCGCCGCTCAATACGAACTCTTCAGTGGCCGCGTCGTTCCCGGTTTTCCTAGCATGGGATCCTGGATCACTTACGGGTTAGGCTCCGAGAGCGAATCATTGCCATCTTATGTGGTGATGCCCGATCCGGACGGGGCGCTCGAAGCTGGCCTGCCGATGTATTCGAATGGTTTTCTGCCCGCGAGTTACCAGCCGACGATGTTCCGGCCCGGCAGCAGGCCAGTGATGAACCTCGATTTGCCCGAAGGCGTTTCACTGCGAGAGAGGCGCCAAACCGTGGATCTGATTCGCAGTTTGAATGAAGCGACTTTGCGGCCCGAGGATGACGAATTCGCGGCCCGCATTAACGCCTATGACCTGGCGTTCAAAATGCAAACTGAAGCGCCGAAGGTCTTTGATCTGTCCGATGAGTCGCAGGAAACGTTGGATCTTTATGGCATTGGAGGGGAGCCAACGCGCGATTACGGCCGTCGCTGTTTATTGGCCCGGCGGCTCGTGGAGAAGGGTGTTCGTTTCACGGTGGTCGTCTCGGGCGGCGGACCGGGCAATAGGCAATGGGATGCCCACGACGATATCGAAGAAAACCATCTTCGCATGGCGGCCCAAACCGACAAGCCAATCGCGGGTTTGCTGAAAGATCTTAAGCGCCGCGGGCTGCTCGATACGACCCTCGTTTTGTGGGGCGGTGAATTTGGCCGTTCGCCTGAAGCCCAGACTAGCAAGGGCCGCGACCATCATAACCTTGGCTTCTCGATGTGGATGGCAGGAGCAGGCATCAAAGGAGGACAAGTCGTGGGCGCAACGGATGACATCGGGCTTCGCGCTGTTCATGACCCTTATCATTTTCGCGACATTCACACGACCATTCTGCATCAGCTTGGCTTCGATCAGGATGACCTCAGCTATCCGCACCTGGGCCGTAACGAGCGACTGACGCTGGTTCACGGAAAGGTCATTCAACAGATTGTCTGAAGGGGCGATCCCTTGGCTTTCCGGTTGAGCGAATTCTCTGTGCGTTCAACTCGGCTCCGTGACGGTGGTTTTGAAATGCTGGCTCGAATGGCTTGAACGTGACAGAAAATCAGTTAAGCTTGTCGGTCATGAAACTTGTTTACGCTATGTCCGCTTGGTTGATCATGGGGCTCGTGCTCGGCCTGGGTCTCTATTTGTTCATCATTTATTTGGTGACGCCTGGTCATGATAAAGGCAGCCCATGGCTGTTCCTTGTCGCCGTCGTAGGATTCATCGTCTCTATCGGCAAGATAGGATGTAAGACACACTGACACGACTGCGACAGCTTGCCCCGGCGCGCAGCTTACCCTGCCGCAACGGGTAGAAAGGCGGTGGAGTCGTAAGACGGATCGAGCCCGCTGCCAATCGCGAGCTTCTCCAAATCCCTTGTTGCATGCTCGCACAGTAGCTCCTCTTGGAATTGCGGCAAATCCGACAGACTTGGCAGATCATCGGTGCGAGCGAAAACGAGTGCGACAATCACCCCTTTCCGCAGTGGACAACACGCCAGCATAGAACAGCGCGCGGCAGCGGCATGTAAGCTTTTCGTGCCGGTTGGTGCAATAACGGCCTTCCTCCTAGCCTCAGACGATCAGGCGTTGGTCATTGTTTCGGCACAAACGCGAGGCGGGAGGCAAGAATTCGATTTATGAAAATGCGCGCTACAAGAGGGTGTTACGAAAGTTCTTGTATCCGGCTTGAGTGGATCGAGTTGTGTTTAAAAAATGATGCGAACGATGCGGTGAGGACGCAAACGAATTTTTAGGGTAGCCTTTGGGCATGAATTCGCTGCTCCCGATGACCGGAACCAATG
>SIBF01000135.1 GCA_009695275.1 Pedosphaera sp.
GTGGGAACCAATTATTTCGTGGAAGCGAAGACGAACATCCAGGATTCGACCTGGTCGCGCCTATCGACGCAGATCACAGCGACGAGCGCGAATACGCAGTATTGCATTGATCTGCCGACGCCGTATCGATTCTTCCGGATTGCTGTGGTCGGAGGAAGCACCAACGCACTCACTTTGAAAGCTTCTGTCACTTCCGTGGGTGGCCGTCTTCAGTTCCAGTGGGATGCGTTAGTCGGCCAGAATTACGAATTGCAGCAAGCTTCAAACCTTGCTCTCGCGCCACTCGTGAATTGGATCACAGTCACCAACATCATAGCGACGAGTAATTCTGTGACGGTAACCGATCCAACGCCTGCCACCAACTCGATGCGGTTCTATCGGCTAATCCGCCGTTAGTTCACCACGCATGCCTGCGCTAGTTCTGGCGTTGAATCCGTCCATCGACGCCGAGTGGCGAGTGGATGAAGTCCGGTGGCAAGAAAAGAATATTGTCCAGGGCGAACGCCGATGGGCGGGAGGGAAAGGAGTCAATGTCGCCCGCTGGCTTCAACATCTGGGCGACCGTCCGCATTTGTTGATTGCGCTTGGCGGCGCTACCGGAAATGAACTGGCCCGACAACTACGCGCGGAGAGAATCAAAGCCAAGATCATCACTCTGCGCGAGGCGACGCGAGTCAATGTTATCGTCACCACGGACCAGGGCCGCCAACTTCGTTTCAATCCTCAAGGTCCGAAACTCTCGACCATCGAATGTCGGACAATTTTTGAAGAAACCAGGAAACAACTCCTCTCCGCGAGCTGCTTGATTTTATCTGGAAGTCTCCCTCGTTCAGCCTCTGTTCAGACTTATGCCCGGCTGACTCGGCTTGCGCGCCTGTCTGGTTGCAAGCCTTTGCTCGATTGCGATGGCGCTTCTTTCGCAGCTGCTATTGGCGCTCAGCCCTTCCTTGTTAAACCCAACGACCACGAGCTTGAACAGTGGCACGGACGGATCTTGGCATCAGAACGCGCCATCGTTCGAGCCGCGAAAGCTTTGTCCACTGCAACCGGTGGATGGGTTCTCGTTTCGCGTGGTGAACGCGGGGCTATACTGGTGAATGAGCGCGAAGCTGCCGGTTTTACGGCGCACGTCCCCGTCGGCCAAGCTGTCAACACGGTCGGGGCAGGGGATGCAATGTTCGCAGCAGTCGCGCGGCAGATCGAACGTAACGCTCCGCCGCAAGAATGGCTTCGCTGGGGCGTTGCCACAGGAACCTCGGCAACACGGTGCGAGGCTGGTGAATTGCCCAGGCTATCTCTGATCACACGACTTGCCCGCAACATCGCAATCAGAGAAATCTAAGCCCTATTCACGGGGGAGCGCGTCCGCACTCAGGGTTTCCGCCAAATCGGGTTCGTCGCGATATGAACTTAGGAAAATGGACTCTGCTCGCGTCAACGTTGCGAAAATCGGTTTTCAGTATCCGGAGAGGACAAACGGCCTTTGCATCGGGACTAGCGTCGAGTACGTTCGCCGATCGAATGAAGATTGAATGAAGTTGTATGGCGAAGGAATTCATCAAAATCGGCGGAGCCCGGCAGCACAATCTGAAGAATTTAACTCTCAGCATCCCGCGGGATAAGCTGGTTGTGATGACGGGGCTCAGCGGTTCCGGGAAATCGTCGCTGGCGTTCGACACGATCTATGCGGAGGGCCAACGCAAATATGTTGAATCGCTCTCAGCGTATGCGCGGCAGTTCTTGGATCAGATGCAGAAACCGGAGGTTGATTTCATCGAGGGCCTGTCCCCAGCGATCGCAATTGAACAGCGCAGCTCCGGCAGTAATCCACGTTCCATCATCGCCACGACCACTGAGATTTATGATTACCTTCGATTGCTCTTCGCGAACGTTGGGCAACCCCATTGCCCTGTCAGCGGCGACCCGATTGCGCATCAAACGACCACCGAGATCGTCGATAAGGTCCTCGCCCTTCCCGTCAAGACCCGAGTCATGCTGCTGGCTCCTGTTGTGCGTGCGCAAAAAGGTGAGTTTCGCGACGTCACGGAACGGCTGGCGCGGGAGGGATTTGTCCGGGCTCGCGCTGACGGCGAACTTGTTGAGCTGGCGACGAACACTCGAATCAAGCTCGATCCAAAACAGAAGCACACGATTGAGGTGGTGGTGGATCGTTTGGTGATCGATGAGAAAATTCGGGTCCGCCTGAGCGACTCGATCGAGACGGCGTTGAAATGGGGTGAAGGAACGGTGCTCCTCTTGCAGCAACCACCCAACGCTGAGTCCTCGGCTGGCTGGAGTGAGACTCTGCATTCGAATCGAATGTACAGTCCGGCGACTGGCTTGAGTTTCGACACGCTGACCCCAAAGCATTTTTCCTTTAATTCGCCGTTCGGGGCCTGTCCCGTATGCCATGGGCTGGGACAAAAGTTGGTTTTCGATGAAAGCCTGGTGGTGCCCGACGCAGAGAAATCAATTGAAGGCGGAGCGATTCTGCCGTGGCGGAGGGGAGGCAAGCGAATGATCTCCTACTACAAAAGCTTGCTTCGAGGCATTGCTCAACATTACGGGCAAAGCCTTGAAGAGCCTTACAAACAATTGCCCGAGGAGTTTAAGCGGATCGTGTTGTCGGGCTCCGGAGAGACGGAAATTGACTTCCATTTCTGGCGCGCGGGAAAGACGAGCAAGATCAGCCGGCCGTTTGAAGGCGTTGTTCCCAACCTCGAGCGGCTTTATCAGGAGAGCGAAAGCGAGTTCACGAAGAACCGATTGAAGGCTTTTATGGGCGCGCAAGATTGCGATGCCTGCGAAGGCCGGCGTTTGAAGCCGGAAATTCTGGCAGTTACCTTGGGCGACTCAGAGTTGGTCCCCACGCTCAAGACTCCCGAGACGAAGACTGCCTTGAAACATGGATCGCGCATCGCGAATCGTCCAATTCCTGGATTATCAATCATGGATGTCTGCGCGTTGTCCGTCGAAGCCGCCGAAGAGTTTTTTGCCAGGCTTAAACTCAGCAGCTTCCAACAAAAGGTCGCTGGCGAGGTCATCCGCGAAATTCGAGCCCGCCTCGGATTCTTGAAAAATGTGGGTCTGGGCTACCTCACGCTGAATCGTGAGAGCGGCACTCTCAGCGGCGGGGAGGCTCAGAGGATCCGGTTGGCGACTCAGATTGGCGCTGGTTTGGTGGGGGTTCTCTACATTTTAGATGAGCCAAGCATCGGGTTGCACCAGAAGGATAACGAACAGCTTCTCAAAACTTTGGAGGGCTTGCGGAATCTGGGGAACTCCGTCCTCGTCGTCGAGCATGACGAGGATACGATTCGCCACGCTGACTATATCATCGACCTCGGACCAGGCGCCGGGGTGCAAGGCGGTGAGGTCGTTGCTGCTGGAACGTTGAGCGAAGTCCTCGACAACAAACGCTCCTTGACTGGCCGTTATTTGACAGGTGAGCTATCGATTCCAGTCCCTAGAAAGCGGATCCAACCATCGCTCGAAAAGGGCTGGCTGGAAATTTTGGGCGCCCGTGAGAACAACTTGAAAAATATCAATGTTCGATTTCCTTTGAGCACGCTGTGTTGCGTCACCGGGGTGAGCGGTTCGGGCAAGAGCACCCTCGTCGATGACATTCTGCGCCGAGCGCTATTTCGGCAATGGCATGGTTCAAAGGAACGCCCTGGGACTCATCGGGCAATCAATGGAGTCGAGCATCTCGACAAAGTTATTGTGATCGATCAGGCGCCGATTGGACGAACGCCTCGCAGCAATCCAGCGACCTACACCGGCATGTTCAGCCATATTCGCGATCTTTTTGCGAAGCTTCCGGCGGCCAAGATCAGAGGTTACAGCGCCGGGCGATTTAGCTTCAATGTCAAGGGGGGACGCTGCGAAAAATGCCAGGGCGACGGTTTGATCAAGATCGAGATGCACTTTCTGCCGCCGGTGTACGTCACTTGCGAGGCGTGCAACGGCCGTCGCTACAATCGCGAGACGCTCGAAATCACTTACAAAGGAATGAACATTGCCGATGCCCTGGCAATGACCGTCGATGAAGCGGTCAATTTCTTTCGGGCGATTCCTCAAATTCATGATCCATGTCTGACGCTGGCTGAGGTTGGTTTGGGCTACATCGGTTTGGGCCAGTCTGCCACGACGCTGAGCGGAGGCGAGGCCCAACGGATTAAGCTGGCGACGGAGCTTAGCCGCAAGTCCACCGGACGCACTCTTTACATCCTTGATGAGCCGACGACTGGGCTTCATTTCCATGACGTCGCCAAACTGTTGGAGGTTTTGTTCAAGCTTCGCGCGCCGGGAAATACTTTGCTGGTCATTGAACATAATCTTGACGTGATTAAGACCGCTGATTGGATCGTTGACTTGGGGCCCGAAGGTGGGGCGGGGGGCGGGCGGATTGTTTGCGAAGGCACGCCGGAGCAGATCGCTCAGTGCCCTGAGAGTTATACGGGACGCTATTTGGCTCGAGTCCTCGCACCTCATTCTGAACACAACAATTGAGGCCACATGAATAATGGAAAGCAACTCGGTCGTCAGTTACTTATGCATCGCCTGGCCTTTTTGTTCATTCTCTTGATCGCTTTCGCAGCGCAGGCTACGGGAGCAGACAGCCTTGAGGCAGAACGCGCTTTTGCGACCGCTGGGAAATCATTCGAAGACAAATATTTTGAACGCGCGGAAACTGAATTTGGAGAATTCGTTGCCAAATATCCTCAATCCCCGCGAGTGCCAGAAGTGATCCTTCTGCGAGGCCAATCCCGCTTTCAACTTAAGAACTACGAAGCCGTCGTCGATCTGCTGACGAGTCGCGTGGACATTGCCGGCGAACTCGCTGACCAATACCGATATTGGATAGCCGAAGCCCAATTCCATCGCCAAAACTTCTTTGCTGCCTCCGAGGCTTACGCTGGCTTATTAGGTGCCCATCCCATCTCGCCACTTCGGCTTCGAGCGAGTTACGGTGAAGCTTTTTCACAATTCAAACTCAGCAATTTGCAGCGCACCGTGGACTTGCTCAAAGATCCTGCTGGGGCGTTTCAGAGGGCGGCACAACGTAGCACGAACGAGACGGATGTCGTCCGAGGGCGCCTGTTGCTCGGAGACGCTCTGTTTGCGCAAAAGAACTATGGCGCTGTCGAAGAAGCCTTGAGCAACTGGGTCAATCTCAACCTCAGCTCCGAGGTGGACTGGCAAAGAGAATATTTGCTCGCAAACAGCCAGTTGGCCGACGGCCGATCCGAAGCCGCTTTAACAAGGGTCGCTAACTTGGTTAGCCTCGCGACGGCGGCGACGAATCCTGTGCTGCACGCAACCTCACTGATGTTTCAGGCGGCGATTCAAGAAAGTAAACGGCCCGAGGCCGCCATTCAAACTTACGAACAAATCACGCAGATAAAGGACGTGGCCGCAGGCCAAAGCCGTCAGGCCATTCTAAAGATCGTCGCGTTGACTGCCGCCCAAAACCGGTTGACTAACGCCCTAGACCGATTGAAGGAGTTTGTTGCTCAGAACTCTCAGGATCCGGCCTCGGACTTGATTCGTCTGACGCTGGGAGATCTCCACTTGAAACGATATTACGCGTTGACCGACAAAGTTCCGAGGGCTGGCGTTCAAACGAACTTTGTCGTGATCACCAACACGCTCTACGAAGCTAAGACAAACTTTGATTTCGTGATTAACGTCCTCACCAACAGCTCGCTTGTGGGCAAGGCTTACTTAAATCGCGGGTGGTGCTGTTGGGAAGAAGCTAAGTTCACGGAAGGCGCGGACAAGATCGTCGAAGGCCAGCGGGCATTCCAAGCCGCCGCTGGGCGTTTGCCAGTTTCAGAGGACCAGGCGGTCGCGCGTTTCAAATGGGCCGATTGCCAGCTCCAGCAAAGAGATTATACCAACGCAATTAAGAATTATCGATTGCTGATCGAGAGCTACTCGGATGTTGCCCAGGTGAAAACGAATCTGTTCGATCAGGCCCTCGACCATATCCTTCGGGCGAGTATCGAGGTCGGTGATCTTCATGGCGCGAACGATGCGATGGAAAAGAACTTGGAATGGTTTCCGACCAGCTCCTTGAGCCAGCAAGGTGTGTTGAGCTACAGCCACGCTTTGTTTGGCCGCGGCGAAGCTTTCAAAGCGCGTTCGGCCTTGTCGCGTTTTCAATCGCGTTTTCCGAACTCGCCGCTGTTGCCGGAAATCGAGTTGGCAATCGCCGGAAGCTATGTGCAAGAGGCGAATTGGCCCTCTGCCATCAGCGAATTTGACCAATGGGTGCTGCGCTACACAAACCACACGGCTCGCCCCCAGGCCGAGTTCGATCGCGCTTGGGCCTATTTTCAATCTGGAAAAGAAACGAATGCGTTTTCTATTTTTACCAATTATGTGACTGGGTTTAGCTCCAGTCCATTGGCTCCCTTAGCGCAGTACTGGGTAGCAGACTATCATTACCGCCGACAGGCCTACGACATCGCGGAGTTGAACTATCAGCACAAAATTCTTTTGCAGAACACTAACTTGATGTCGCGCGACCTGGGTTATCAAGCGCAGCTGATGGCAAGCAAGGCGGCGCTGTTGCGGCAACGTTACGCCGAGACTCGAGGTTACTTGACCAATTTGATTAATAGCTTGAGAAGCGACACTAACTCCTCGCCCTCGCTATTGTCGGAAGTTTTTTTCATTTGGGGGGACGTTTGCCTGGAGGAGCCCGCTGCGTCCTCGACTAACAATTTAGCGAAGTTTGGAGAGGCCATTAATATTTTTGGAAGAGTGTTTCAATTCTCGGCCACCAATCGCCTCGAGGCGTTGGCCAGAGGCAAAATTGCCAACTGCCATCTCCAATTGGCGGTTCAAGATCCCAAACGATATGACCAAGCCACGAATGAATACTACAAGATCATCACCCCGCCGCTGGCTGATGTAGCGGACATCACGACGCGGAGTCAGGCCGCAGTCGGATTGGGTGAAGTTTTGGAGAGGCAAGCCGAGCAAAAATCGATCACCCGACAGCAACAGCAGCAGTTGCTTGAAACGGCGTTAAACCATTATCTGGATGTTTTTTTTGAAAAAAATGTCATTGCCACAAGAGGAGAACGTCCAGACCCATT
This sequence comes from Pedosphaera sp., assembly GCA_009695275.1. Lineage (GTDB taxonomy): Bacteria > Verrucomicrobiota > Verrucomicrobiia > Limisphaerales > F1-12-MAGs170 > F1-120-MAGs170. Next base: position 7,110 of record SIBF01000135.1, read on the forward strand.
TTGGCTCAAGAAGGCTGGCCTTGAAGCAGGAAGGTTGGCTGAACGCTTACTTCGCGCGGATGAGGCCAAGAAAACTTATGAACGGTTGATGAAGCAAATGCCCTCCTTGCGCCCAGTTTTGGAAAAGAGAATCGAGGGCCTGAAACAACCCGATACCAAATAAATCAGCAAGGCCCCGTTTGACATGAACTTAAACGACTGTTACCTTTCATTTAGCAATGACTGACCCAACCGCAACGGAAGCTCCAGTAAGCTTAACTCAAAACGCCGCAGAGCAAATTAGGTCCTTGCTGGCTGAGGAAAAGGATTCGGCCGCAGCAAAGGGCCTGCGTGTCTATGTTGAAGGCGGTGGATGTTCAGGGATGCAATACGGTATGGTGTTCGATGAAACCCGAACTGACGATCTCACAGCGGCCTTCCACGGTGTTGCTGTCTTCGTAGATCCCTTCAGCGCTAATTACCTCCGGGGTGCCGTGGTTGATTTTGTTGATAGTTTGAATGGCGGAGGTTTCAAGATTTCAAATCCGAACGCTCGCCAAGCCTGTGGTTGCGGAAAATCTTTCGAGGCCTAAGCATTCAGAAATGCTTCGGCTGCAAAACGCCGTTCCGTGCGATGCGGAACGGCTTTTCAATTTTACCTTTTATTATGAACTGGAGCCGGAGGCTGGAATCGCTGTGCCTTCTTCTTGTGTCAACGCCCATGGACGGATAGACGCGTGTGGTTCGTCCTCCATTTTCCGACTTTTGTGAGCACGCTCCTCGATAAAGATCGTAAGAATTTCCCTGCGATCACACCACCCAAACGTTCGAGTCTGAAACAATTGTTCAATCGCTGTGCTCGGGTCCCGATGGATATCTGATCTCAAGGGTCCAGCTTCCACTTGACCGTGCGACACACGCGTCAGACTTTAGATCCTTTCCACAATGAAATACTTATCTGCACGTGGAGTTGGCCGAAAAACCTGGTTCGTTTTCTTATTTGCTTGCCTTGGCACTGCGTGCTGGTTGGTTCAATCGCGCTTCGGCAGCACGCCCAATATTTCCAAAAACGTGCTGCTGCTCCCGGCGGAGGGGGTTTGGAACCCCGTCGAACCTATCGAGGTGCGCTTCGAACAGGCGGTGGCTTCGGAAGACATCGTTGGCCTTGCAAATCAATCCGCGCCGATTGTCAGCAAGCCGCAGATGCCCGGAACATTTGTGTGGTTGAGCCAGCGCCACGGCGTATTCCATCCGACCGCAGCGCCGTCGCGAGGAACGCGCATCCGGTTGACGCTCGCCTCGTCAATCATTGCATCCGCTCCCGAGGGTGATCGACCGCTGTTGGATCGGACCTTGATGGTGGCTCCATTTGCAGCTGAGGCATTGGCGAGTGGCTATCTGGACGCACACAATGTTCCGGTGCGCCCATTCTGCTCGGTTACCTTCAACGAACAGGTGAATCCTGCAGAGGCTGTCCAGTTCCTTTCATTCCGGCAGGCGGGCTCGAAAAATCCCTCCATCCCCGCCAAATTGTCCGTGTCAGAGTTTTGGTGCTTCGCACCGGTACTGCCGGCAACGAACGTTGCCCAAACTGTGCAGGTGATGCCGGAGCGCGCTTTAGCGCCGGGTGACGGCTGGGAATTGGTGATTCGCGTCGGCTTGCCGTCGGCTGACCATGCCTTCGCGATTGGGCAGCCGCAGCGCACCAAACTCGGAACGGTGCGGCCGTTTCATCTCGCCGCATTGAACATTCACAACACCGTGAACAACGGACGCCGGGTGGCTCTCACCTTCAACCAGGAATTCGCGCCGGGGGTTACCAGCAGCAACTTGGATCGCTGGATTCAAATCAGTCAACGCCCGGACAACGCGTTCTTTGAATTGTGGAAGAACCGAATCGTGGCACACGGCGATTTTGCGCTGTCGAACAATTACCGGATCAAGGTGGCCCAGAACCTGAGTAGCAGCGAAGGGCTTATGCTGACCTCGTCGTTCACCACGAATGTCCATTTCGAGCCCATGTCGCCGCGGATTTACTTTCCGACCTTCACGGGCGATCAGCTCACCTTGCGCGACCGTGGCTTTCCCATCCGGGTTGTGAACCTTTCCGGAGTGCAAGTGCGCGCCAAACAGTTGGATGCCACCTCACTGATCCACGCGTTGCGGGGCTACCGAAGTTATGTGCGCGATCGGTATGATGACTTGGAGCCAAACGCGGGCCTCGACTACAACGTGGTGCCGGGCCGCACCGTTTTTGAAAACAGGTTTTACCTCGACTCTAAAATCGATGCCGCCGGGCAAGTGGATTTGAACTGGGACACGGTGCTGGGCCACGGACAACCGGGCGCGGTATTCTTGTCCGCCAACGCAGGGTCGGTGAGGGACTCGCGTCAGGCGCGAGGCCCCGGCTGCCAAGCCGTCGTGCAACTCACGGATCTGGGCTTGGTCTGGAAACAGGCAGATGGGCAGATGCTGGTCTCGGTCTTTTCATACCAAACCGGAAGCCCGGTTACGAATGCCCGGATTCGGTTGTTCACCGACGAGAGCGAGTCGCTGACCGAGGCTGTGACGGACGCCAGCGGCCTGGCGCGAATGACCGTTCCGACCAATGCCCCGGCCGGCTTGTGGTTGATGGCCGATCACGGACGCGATCTTCACGCCGTGCCTCTTTCGGACTACGGAGGCATCCTGTCGATGGATCACTTTTCGATTCCCACCGCTCCTTCCCCGCCAGCGGAGCACAAACTCTTCATACTCTCCGATCGATCCGTTTATCGGCCCGGCGATGTGCTCCATCTCAAAGCCATCGGACGCAAACAAACGTCGGATGGTTTTGCCTCCCTAGCCAGCGGACCAGCGCAGATCAAGGTGACGGATCCACGCGGACAGGTGTTTTTTCAAACGAACATTCCATGGTCAGCTCTGGGTTCGGTGGCGACAACGCTGCTGTTGCCGGAGCGCACGCGTGGTAATTACGAAGTCCAACTCATCTCCGGCACATTCTCCGCCAACCACTTTTTCTCCGTGCGCGACATCAAGCCCAATGCGTTCAAGATCCAACTGAAGGCTCCGGTGCGGGTGTCGGTGAACCAGCGCTGCCGGATTCCGATTCACGCCACGCATCTCAATGGTTCACCCGTGCGGAAGGCCCGGGTGACCTGGGCGTTGCAACTGTCCGCGAGTGAGTTCATGAGCGAACGGTTCAAGAGCTTTCATTTCGGCATCATCCACCTGCCCGGCATCAATGAATCGGACACGCCCCCCGCCACCGCGCACGGGCAGGTGACGCTGGACAACGAAGGCGCGGCGGTGATCGATCTGGATGTCGGGGAGCTGATCGCCGGGGAGCTGCCCCAGATGCGCCAGGCCGTCTTTCAAGTCGAAGTCACCGATCTCTCCCAGCAAACGCTCAGTGCAAGCGCGGAGTTTGCCGTGGACACTTCGGCGTTTTATCTAGGGTTGCATGCCGAGGACCTGTTCGTTCCCGAGTCAAAGCCCATCCATCTGCATAGTCTGGCCGTCGCACCGGATGGTGTTTCCGTTTCTTCGCCGTTCGGAGCGGCGCTCAAGGTCAAGCGAATCAACTGGCGCACTCAAGCATTGCGCACCGCCGGCCGGGTGCTCACTTACCGCAACCAGGCGGACCTCGAGCCGGTTTTGGAGCAGGCGATTCAATTTCAGCCTGGCACCAATTCCATCGCCCTTGCCCCGCTTCCGGCCGGAAATTATCTCGTGGAGCTTTCCGCCCAGGACTTGGCTGGCAATGCCATCAAGACCACGTGCCAGCTCGTAGTCGAGGGTCGCGAATCGGTGGCCTGGCCTCGTTCGGATCAGGTGCGGATGCAGATTGCCCCTGAGCAGGAGAGCTACCAGCCGGGCGACACGGCGGCAATCTTGATCAAAGCGCCGTTCACCGGCACGGCGTTGGTGACGGTGGAGCGTGAAAATATTCGGCGCTCCTTTGTAACCAACCTCACCAGCCAGGCGCAGGTCATCCGGCTGCCCGTGGTGCTGGCCGATGTGCCGAATGTGTTCGTCTCGGTCTTCCTGTGGCGGGGCACCGGAGAAAGCGGGAGAAAATCACCACAGCCCGAATTTCGAGTGGGCTATTGTCAACTGATCGTTGATCCGCTGCCTTACCAATTGAAAGCTGTAATCACCTTGTCCCAAGACGCCATTCGACCGGGGCAGTCAACAGAGGTGGTGGTTCAGGTCGCCGACTGGCAAGGGCGTCCCGCCGCCAATACGGAAGTGACGCTTTACGCCGTGGACGAAGGTTTGTTGCTATTGAAGGACGACGGCCTGCCGGACCTAATGGACTTTTTCTATTCACCCCGGCCACTCGCGGTCACCACACATCACAGCTTTGGATCGTTGTTGCCAGGAGAGAGCGGCGAAATGCTGTTCAACAACAAAGGCTTTATCATCGGCGGCGGCGGTTTCAACAATACCCGCACGCGCCGGAACTTTATTCCCTGTCCGCTCTGGGAACCGGGACTAATTACGGATGCGCGCGGGCAGGCTCGAGTCCGATTCACCGCGCCGGATAGTCTGAGCCGTTATCGTGTGATTGCGGTGGTGCAGGACGGCGGCTCACGCTTCGGCGCGGTGGAGACGGCGTTGACGGTGCACCAACCGGTGATGCTCGAACCGGGACTGCCAAGCTTTGCTCGAGTCGGCGATCAAATCACCGCGCGGGCGCTCGTGCATAACGAAACTACCCAGGCGGCCACAATGGAAATTCGACTGAGTCTCGATGCCGTGGCCACGTCGACCGCAGCAGCGTCACTGTCAGGTTCTGCCGCTTCATCGAATCTGGTGCAAACGATCGACGTGTCCGCCAAGGGTTCCGCGTTTGTGGATTTCCCCGTCAGTCTCGTCTCCACAGGCATGAGTGTGTGGACGTGGTCCGCCGCTCCCCAAGGCAACGGAGCCGATGGATTCAAGGACGTAGTGCAGAGCAGACTGAAGGTAATTGCTGCCCTGCCATCCGTGCGGGTTACTCATTCTGTCGAACTTCCAGCCAGCGGGAAGACCCGTCTCTCGACGAATTTGCTGGCCGGCTTACGCCGTCAACTCGAACCCGGCGAAGGGACCCTGCAGGTGCAGGTGGCCGGATCAGAAATCATCGCGCTCACCGAAATGGGCGCGCAACTGCTCGAGTATCCCTACGGCTGTGTGGAGCAAACTTCTTCCAGTCTGCTGCCGTGGATTACCCTGCGCTCACTTCCGGGCCACCGCTTGGTCCACGGTGCCGAAGAATCAGAGGCGGCCATCGCCCACGGGATCGAACGGCTGTTTTCCATGCAAACCTACGCGGGTGGCTTGTCCTACTGGCCAGGCCAGAGAGAGCCAATGTTTTGGGGTAGCGCCTACGCGGCGTTTGCCCTCGCCCTCGCCCGACAGAATGAAGTCGCCGTGCCGGAAGGGGAGTTTGCAAAGCTCCTGGACTACTTGCAGAGCGTCTTGCATGAAGGCGGGCTTTCACCGGAGCAGGGGCTTTCTGGTCAATGCCTCGCCGTGTGTGCGCTGGCCGCGGCGGGACGCAACAGCGAAGCTGACTTGGAAAAACTCTACACATGGCGGGCGGCGTTGAACTTTGAAGACCGCGCCTTGCTCGCCCTTACCTTCGCTTCCAGCGGCAAGGGAAGCAGTCCGATGGTCAACCAGCTTTTGTTTCAAAAGGAAGGGAAGCAGGCAGCCAAGCTTCCTGGGGTCTTTGCTTCAGAACTCCGCGCGCAAGCACTCAGGTTGTTTGGGCTGGCGCGCGCGCTGCCAGAGCATCCTTCGCTGCATGAGGCCGCTTACCGCCTGTTCCACGAGCAACAATTGTCCGGTTACCATTCCACTCAGGAAAACGCCTGGTGCCTGCTGGCGCTGACCGAATACGTGCGCGTCAGCAAGAATCTTTCCACGCCCGTGCGAGGGGAACTCACTTTGGGTGACACTCAAAACCCGTTTGAACTCGACGCGAAAAAACCTCTTGCCAATCAGACCTTCACCTATTCACCGCAAACTTCGTCGCAGGAATTGATTCTGCATGCGAACACGGCGCGCACGCTCTTTGCCCAGGTCACGGCAGAGTATGTCCCGGCCACTCCGCCAAAGCAGTCGGTAAGCCAAGGCTTCCAGCTTGTCCGTCGGTATCTGCGCGTGAACGACGACAGCACGACGACTCCAGCGGAACGATTCACGGTGGGTGAGCGGGTGATGGTGGAACTGATCTTTGGCGCAAAAACAAATCAAACTTACGTGGCTCTGAATGATCCGCTGCCCGCCTCGCTGGAGGTCATCCACTCCGACCTTAAATCCCACGCTGCCATCGGTCACAATTTAGCAACGGAGTCTTGGCCAAGCAGTTTCCGTGAGAACCGCAGCGACCGGGTGCTGCACTTCTTCGACCACCTTCCCGCCGGAGAACACACAGTCCGTTATCTGGCGCGGGTTCGCAGCGCCGGAACCGTGCTCGCACCACCTGCGCGGGTCGAGGCGATGTATCAACCGGCGCGTTACGGGGCCACGACGGCGCAGACCCTGAACACGACAGCTCAATAGCCATGCAGCGCGTCCTGAGTTTATTCCGACAAAAGGCGCGACTGGCGACGATTGTGCTCGGTCTGCTCCTCTTGTTCACAATTGTGGGCTGGCTCGCCGTTGGTTTTGTGCCACTGCCGTCGGAATTGTTTGAGCCGGTTCCCGCCAGTTTCGAGTTCGTTGATCGCCACGGCCTGCCTTTGCGCCGCGTTCGGCAGGAGGCGCAGGATTATCACTCCTACGTTGCGTTGCGGGAAATTCCGCAATCGTTGATTCACGCCACGATTGCGGCGGAAGACCAGCGATTCTGGGAGCACCACGGCATGGATAGCCGCGCCATCCTCCGCGCTGCCTGGCAAAACTTGCGCCATCGCCGCGTGGTTTCCGGCGCTTCTACCATCACCCAACAATTGATCAAAAACGCGCACCCCAGTCCCAGGACATTTCCGGCAAAATGTCTGGAGGCACTGCAATCGCTGCGACTGGAACGTGAATGGTCGAAGGCGCGGATTCTGGAAGCCTACTTGAACCGGATTCATTACGGGCCAATGCATCTGGGCTGCGGCGCCGCAGCGGAGTTCTATTTCGGGAAACCGCCGACCCAGCTCAGCATCGCCGAGTGCGCGTTGTTGGCGGTCTGCCGCAGGCTCCCACACGGCTGGAACCAAATCGCCACTTTGAACGCTCCCGGCAGCGGCAGCTTTGGATTCTGGCACGCATGAGCGGTCGGGGTTGGCTCACGCCGACTGAACTGGATCGCGCCCGCTCCGAATCAATTAACATCCAGTCATCCGCACGAAACTTTTTCGCGCCGCATCTGGTGGATTTGCTCCTGCAGTTGAGGCCTGACGAAATACCGCGCACGAATCCCGTTCGCACAACTGTTGACCTCGAACTGCAGCAGTCCGTCGAACGATTCGTCCGCCATCAACTGGCCTCGTTCCCCGGATCAGGCAGGCCGCAGGCAGCGGCCGTCGTCATCGACAACCGAACCGGTGGCGTCTTCGCCCTCGTCGGTTCGTCCGACTTTTTCGAAGTGAAAGCGGGTCAGGTCAACCATGCCTGGTCGCGCCGCCAGCCAGGCTCCGCGCTAAAACCGTTCGCCTACGCGCTCGCACTGGAGAGAGGCGCAACTCCCGCGTCCGTGCTTGCCGACATTCCCTGCGAATTCCCCACCCCCACGGGACCGTTCCTGCCGCAGAATTACGACCATCGTTACTCAGGCCCGGCGCGCCTGCGCAGCGCGCTAGCCTGTTCGCTCAACGTCGCCGCCGTGCAGGCGGTCAATCAGTTCGCGTCACCGGAGTTGCTTTGGTCCAAGTTGCGTGAATGCGGATTGAGCACTGTGGACAGAGCCTCCGCCCACTACGGTCTCGGTCTGGTGCTGGGAAATGCCGAGGTGCGGCTGCTGGAACTGGCAAATGCCTATGCGTGCCTCGCCAGGTTGGGCGTCTGGCAACCGGTCCAGTTTATTTCCCGTGAAAATATTTCAAGCCCTCCAGCGAACTCTGCGCGGCGGGTGTTCGAGATCGCCCCGGCGTTTCTCATCGCCGACATCCTTAGTGACAACGCCGCGCGCACACCGACGTTCGGTTTGAATTCGGCCTTGCGTTTTGATTTTCCCGTCGCCTGCAAGACCGGCACTTCCTCCGACTACCGCGACAACTGGGCATTTGGTTTCACACCGGAATTCACGGTCGGCGTCTGGGTTGGGAACACGGATGGCTCGCCCATGCACGACGTCTCTGGGGTGACGGGAGCGGGTCCAATTTTGCACGACACCATCGAGTTTCTCCATGCACGTTGGGGCACGTCGTGGTATGATCCGCCACCACGCCTGACGAGAGCCACGGTTCATCCTATTCTTGGAAAACGCGTCCCGTCAGACGACCCGCTGGCCGTCACCGAATTGTTCATCCATGGAACGGAACCGCCATTTGCAGAGCCAGCGGATTTTGATGCGTTTCATCGCGTGCGATTAGATCCGATCTTCTCCACGTGGCTCGAAACCGCGCCGGGTGGGTGGCGGCAAAGAGTCTGGGTGCGCGCCGCCAACAGTCAGTCGCCGTTGCACCTGATCTTTCCCACACCGGGAATGGAGTTTGTCCTGGAGGACACATTGCCCAGCCGTGGCGCGGAAATTGAACTTCGGGCCGATCCAGCTGAGATCGTCCGATGGTCTTCCGTCACGCTACCCATCATCGCCCGACAAGGCCGCACTTTCGCCCGCCTGTCAGAAGGGCGGCATCAACTCACAGTGCATGAAGCAACAACGGGGAAGAGTGTGAACACTTGGGTTCAAGTCAGCGACCAGTGAATTGTTTTGAACAGAAAGGTTGTCGTAAAGATAACATGAGTTCCATGCTGGCATGTAACTCAACCGCGCGTGATTCACCCCCACTACAAGGGCCTGACCACAGAAGCCGAGGCGGAACATCATCGCAGAAGGAGGGAAAGGTCGCCGATGCCAGCACTGACACGAGGATGCAACTTTTCGGCTGCCGAAATAGCCAAAGCTCGCCTCGAACTTTCCAGGAGCAAGAAAAAGCCCCGCCTCCAACGCCGGAATTGCGCGCACGTCTTCGCATTTGACCAGCGTGCCCATCAGAAACCCCGCCAACGCTGTGTCTCGAGAAAGACGCTCGATCAATACGCACACTCCAATGCAT
>SIBF01000136.1 GCA_009695275.1 Pedosphaera sp.
AACCGGGCGCCGAAAACATTCTGGCCTTGCGCTGCATCCATGCCAGCCGCCGACTTGATGAGTTCTGGAAAGAGCGGCTCAATGCTCACGCGGCCAGCAACGATTGCTTGGCGCTAACTGCCTAACAGAAGAATTCTGTCGTGCGCCCAGGGATCGCGAAGCATGTGGATTTGTATTTCGTGGGAGCAGGCTGATCGCCAGACTCATGCCAGATTTACACAGGCATGGCCGTAACTCATCAATTGGTTCTGAGTCCGCATGGGCGCTTGTTGCTTGAACAGAGCAACGGCGATGCTGCCCCCACGAGCTTCGCTGTGGACGAGGGTTTGGCCAAGGCGTTCGCCGAAGGTTCCGCGCATGGGTTGCTGGCCTTGGCTGGTCGGCGGCGCGAGGTGGGGGCGTGGTCGGCGGAGTTCGCGTTCTGGCGCGAGTTGGCGGATGCGTATCTGGCCGCGATGGCGCACGCTCCGGAGTCGGCGGATGGCGGGGGCGTCGCGGAGATTGCGCCGCCACCGGAGTTGTTCTTCGGACTCACGCTGCGCATTCCGGCGATGCGTGGGGCGGAGTATGCGTCGCCGGAAGTATTCGCGGCGCTGTGGCGCGAACTCGATGCGCTCGCTCGCGCCGAGGCGCAGGCATCAGGCGGATTGAAGCCGTGGCTCGGGCGGATCAATCCCGCGCTGCATTTGTTGGGTAAAGTCACGTTTCATCTCGCGGAGAACAAACGCTCGGTGGAGACGCCTTTCGCCTTCATGGCCACCTACACGCACCGGCTCTCCGCACAGGAGAAGCCCGTGCATTTGCCACTGGGCCGCGCACTTCAGGAATACGCGGGCACGAAAGATCAGGCCGCGCTTCGTTCGTTGCTCGAACCGGTGCAGCAGGCCGCCGAACGCAGCGCGTGGACGCGCGAGTTGCTCGACAGCCGCCGCATTTTCCAGCCGCAAGCCTGGACGCCCGCGCACGCCTACGCCTTCCTCCGCGAAGTCCCGGCGCTCGAAGCCAGCGGCATCATCACGCGCATTCCGAACTGGTGGAAGAACGGTCGCGGCACGCGTCCGCAAGTCAGCGTGCGCGTGGGTGGCGATGCGAAGACCGGCGGGGTGGGCGTGGACAGCATGTTGAATTTCTCAGTCGAGTCCACGCTCGGCGGCGAAAAACTCACTGCAGAGGAGTGGAAGACGTTGATGAGCGCGGATGCGGGTCTGGTTCCACTGCGCGGACAATGGGTTGAGGTGGATCGTGAGAAACTCACCAGTGTTCTCGACCATTGGAAGCGCGTGGCGGCGGGCGCGGCGGGCAATGGGGTTTCGTTTCTCGAAGGGATGCGCCTGTTGTCCGGAGTGAAACTCGGCGGCGATGGGCCAGCGGACGAAGCGACGCCTGCGACGGCCGACTGGAGCGAAGTCGTCGCGGGTGGTTGGCTGCGCGAGACGCTGGAAAATATTCGCCAGCCGGAGGGCGCGGCGTCGTTTGATCCGAACGAACATCTCCACGCGACCCTGCGCCCGTATCAGGCCACCGGCGTGAAGTGGCTGTGGCTGTTGCAAAGCCTCGGTCTCGGCGCGTGTCTCGCGGACGACATGGGGCTGGGGAAAACGATTCAAGTTATCGCGCTGCTGTTGCGGTTGAAGCATGGCCCTGGGAGCGCCGGCGTCTCGCCGGCGGAGACTTCGCTTGCAACTCGCCGGCAGGATGCCGGCGCTCCCAGGGATGACGCCCCGACGCTCCTCATCGCGCCCGCTTCCCTGCTTGCGAACTGGAAGAACGAACTCGCACGGTTTGCTCCGACGCTTCGCGCCGGCTTCGCGCATCCCGCCGAAGCGCCCGGCGGCGAGTGGCGCGACGCGAAGACCGCCGATTCTTTTCTCGCGGGCAAGGACATCATCCTCACCACCTACGGCCAGGCGGCGCGACTGGAGTGGATGGCCGCGCGCGAGTGGCGGCTGCTCGTGCTCGACGAAGCGCAGGCGATCAAGAATCCCGGCGCGCGCCAGACCCGCGCCGTCAAGCGTCTGCGCGCCCGCGCCCGCATCGCCCTCAGCGGCACGCCGGTCGAGAATCGCCTCGGCGATCTCTGGTCGCTCTACGATTTCCTGAATCCCGGCCTGCTCGGCGCGGCACCGGAGTTCACGCGCTACGTGAAAAATCTCCAGGCCGCCGAACCGCCGAACTTCGCGCCGCTGCGCCAGTTGGTGCGCCCCTACATTCTGCGCCGACTCAAGACCGACCGCAGCATCATCTCCGACCTGCCGGACAAGACCGAGCTGACCGCCTGGTGCTCGCTCGGCAAACGCCAGGCCGCGCTCTACGAGAAAAGCGTCCGTGAACTCGCGGAGAAATTGGAAGACCTCAGCGACGGCATCCAAAGGCGAGGACTCGTTCTCGCGTTCCTGATGCGCTTCAAACAAATCTGCAATCATCCGAGCCACTGGCTGGGGGACGGCGCTTATTCGGCGGACGAGAGCGGAAAGTTTCTGCGCCTCGCCGAACTGTGCGAGGAGATCGCCTCGCGCCAGGAAAAGGCGCTCGTCTTCACACAATTCCGCGAGATGACCGGGCCGCTCGCGGCGCGTTTGCGCGAACTCTTCTGTCGCCCCGGCCTCGTGCTGGACGGTTCGACGCCGGTGAAGCAGCGGCAGAAGCTCGTTGCGGAATTCCAGCGCGACGACGGCCCTCCCTTCTTCGTGCTTTCGCTCAAGGCTGGCGGCACGGGGCTGAACCTCACCGCCGCCAGTCATGTGCTGCACTTTGATCGCTGGTGGAATCCCGCCGTCGAGGCGCAGGCCACGGACCGGGCGTTTCGCATCGGGCAGAACAAGAATGTGCTGGTCCACAAATTCGTCTGCCGGGGCACGATTGAAGAACGCATTGACGCGCTCATCACTTCAAAAAAAGAGCTGGCCGACTCCGTGCTTGGCCCGGAAGGCGGCGCAGGAACGCTGCTCACCGAGATGTCCAACGACGAGTTGTTGCGCTTTGTTGCGCTGGACTTGAAGACGGCCAGCGGGGAATGATTCAAAAGTCCGAATGACGAATGACGAATGAAGCCCGAAAGCCGAAAACTGAAACGGAGTGACGCGCGGAGCGCGGCATTCATGCCGCTTCAATGCCGCTTCAATGTACGCTGGTCGCTGGACGATCGAATGGGTGAAGACATTCGGACACTGAAGCGGCCTGAAGGCCGCGCTCCAGGAACAGCAACCGGACGCGACTGATTTCAGGCTCATCGACAGACGGAAATCATCAACTCTAAATCCTAAATTCCCATGTCCTGGTATCAATTCAAACCCTACGTCCCCGTGGCCGAACGTCGGCGCAAGGCCGCTACTGCGGCCAAGAAAATCGCCGCCAAATCCGGCCGCGCCCTCGCGCCGGTGAATCTCGCGACCCAAAAGATTGCCACCACCTTCTGGGGCAAAGCCTGGTGCGATAACCTCGAAGCCTACAGCGACTACTCGAACCGCCTGCCGCGCGGGCGTACCTATGTCCGCAACGGCTCGGTCATCGACCTGCAAATCACGACCGGCAAAGTCGTGGCGCTCGTCCAAGGCTCATCGCTTTACAAAATAGCCATCGAGTTCAGCCCACTCGCGCCGAAGCGATGGAAGGAGTTCAAGACCCGCAGCGCCGGCAAAGTCACCAACCTGCTCGACCTGCTCCAAGGCCGGCTCTCCAAGGAGATCCTCGCTGACATCACCGCGCAGGACGCCGGGCTTTTCCCCGCGCCGAAAGAAATCGAACTCGACTGCTCCTGTCCCGACTGGGCGGACATGTGCAAGCATGTCGCCGCCGTTCTTTATGGCGTGGGCGCGCGGCTGGATGAGAAGCCCGAACTCTTCTTTACCTTGCGAGGCGTGGATATGCAGGAACTCATCACTGCCGCGAGTGCCAGCGCGACGACGCCCATCATGGCCGGAACCGCCGGGGGCACCTCGTTGGAAGGTGCGGACCTGACGGAAATCTTCGGAGTGGAGCTCGAAGCCGCAGAGGCTGTCCCCTCAACTGTGGTGAAACCGGTCCAGGCCCCAGCCAGCAAATCTCCCCGCAAAGAGACTGCGCCGGCAAAGAAAGTGAAACCAAAAACACGGGCCGCAAAAAAGAAGGTTCATCACAGTATTCCGGTGAAATAGGCCGGAGGTGAGCCTGGGCAACCGGCCGAGTGGAAGCAGGATCAATGGTGGGATTACGAAAACCAGTTCTCAAGTCTGGCGGAAGTTCGCCGATATGTCCGATGGTAGATGGGTGTGATCCGATGGCCGTCGGGTTGACCGTCAACGTATTCTATGAGCATTGCCAAGCGGGAGATCCTGGACACGCATCGAAAAGCCCTTGAGTTCAATCTCGACAAGGCCACTTACGGCACCTTTGCCGAGATTGGCGCCGGGCAGGAAGTAGCTCGCTGGTTTTTCCGGGTGGGTGGCGCGGCGGGAACGATTGCCAAGGCGATGTCGGCATACGACATGACGTTCAGCGATGCAATCTATGGCACATGTGAACGTTACGTGAGCCGGCAGCGGTTGGTCACCATGCTGGATCACGAGTATGGCCTGCTTCAGGAACGTCTCGACACGAAGCGCGGCCCTGTGACGAAGTTCTTTGTGTTTGCGGACACCGTTGCAACGAAGAGCTACTCGCGTCCCAATGACGAGGCGCACGGCTGGCTTGGCATCCGATTTCAGACTCAACCGCAGACGCCACCCTCGCAGATCATCATCCACGTCCGATTGCTCGACTCCGACACCCTTCAGGAGCAAGAGGCGCTGGGAATCACGGGTGTTAATCTCGTTCACGCCGCAACCAGCCTGCACCAGGAGCCGGAGACGATCATTCTCTCGCTGCTCGACAATGTGACCAACAAACGCGTCGAAGTGGATGTGATCGAGTTTTCCGGGCCCGCCTTCAGTAAGCTGGATAATCGTTTGATGAGCCTGAAGCTCGTGCAGAACGAACTGACTGAAGCCACGATGTTCACCGCCAGTGGCGCGGTCGTTCAGCCGGCGGAGGCGCTCTATAAGAAATGCATTCTGATTGAGCGCGGCAGTTTTCGTCCGATGACCAACTCGACGACGGACATGCTGCGTTGCGCACAGGCGCAGTTCATCCAGGAGCCCAAAGTCCGGGGCGAACAGGTCATCACATTGATGGAGATGACGCTTCGCAATCTGACGGAGGGCGACACCATCGACCATCAGGATTTTCTGGACCGGGTGGATTTGCTGGGGGCTCTTGGGAAGCCGGTAATGATCTCGAACTTCTTCGAGTATCACCGCCTGGCCGCCTACCTTTTCAGGCACACAAAGAAAATGATCGGCTTGGTCATGGGAGTGCCAACGCTTCGCGAGATTTTCGATGAGAAGTATTACTCGGATCTTTCCGGCGGCATTCTCGAGTCCTTCGGCCGCATGTTTAAGAACGATCTCAAGCTCTACGCTTACCCCCAGCTTGACGTTCCGACGGGCGCGTTGATTAGCGCTGGAAACCTGCGCGTTGCTCCGCATCTGCGGCATCTCTACTCTTATCTGGTCGAGAACCGCATGATAGAAAGTATGAAGGACTACGATGAGAAATGCCTGCCCATCCTCTCCCGAGACGTGCTGGCGCGAATCCGGGCTGGTGACACGACCTGGGAATTGATGGTGCCAGGTGTTGTTGCCGTGATGATCAAGGAACGACGCCTGCTTGGTTATGTGGAAAAAGCTCCCTGCATCAATCCGATGTGGCCGGAGACGCCGGGGCTTACCGAAAGCCTTCACCTCGCTGGAATGCCACTTCCGCTGGCAGCCTGATCTTCCTAGAAACTTCGCCAAAACAAAGGGCGACCGATTACCCGGTCGCCCTTCTTGTTTAACTCGTCGATTACAGCAGCGCTCAGTCGAACGCATGCCCCGAGGAGCAGAGCACGTTGCGCACTTTGTGGCGCACGAGTTCTTTGACGCCTTTGCGAGCCGGGCCTAGGTACTTGCGAGGGTCGAATTCTTTCGGGTTTTCGGAGAATACTTTCCGGATCGCTGCGGTCATGGCGAGGCGGAGGTCCGTGTCGATGTTGACTTTGGTGCAACCAGTGCGGCGGGCGATTTCGATGTCGGCTTCCGGAACGCCGGCGGTGTCCTCGCCCATCTTGCCACCATGTTTGTTGATCTCGAGGATGATGTCTTTGGGAACGCTGGAGGCTCCGTGGAGCACAAGCGGGTAATCGCCGAGTCCGGCGTCCATAAGGACTTTCTTGATCGACTTGAGGCGGTCGATGTCGAGGTGTTGTTCGCCTTTGAATTTATAAGCGCCATGGCTGTTTCCAATTGCGATGGCCAGCGAATCGCAGCCGCTTTGCTGCACAAACTTCACTGCTTCTTCGGGGTGAGTGTAGTGTCCATCATGGGAGTAATTGCCACCTTCCTCGCCTTCGTCAAACTGAGCGCCAACGAGGTGGCCCAGCTCGGATTCGACACTGCAATTGTGTTTGTGGGCGTACTCGACAACTTTGCGTGTGATTTCCAGGTTCTTGTCGAAGGGCTCGTGCGACGCGTCAATCATGACGGAGGTGAAGCCTTCGTCGATGCATTCCTTGCACAGCTCGAAGGAATCGCCGTGGTCGAGATGCACGGCAATCGGGATGTTCGAGAGGGAGACGGCTGCCTCGATGAGCTTTTTGAGATAAACCGGGTTGGCGTACTGGCGGGCTCCTTTGGAGATCTGGAGGATCACCGGTGCCTTCTCTTCCTCGCAGGCTTCGATAATGGCCTGAAGAAGTTCCATGTTGTTCACGTTGAATGCGCCGATGGCGTATTTGCCTTTGAGCGCTTTTGCGAACAAGTCTCGGGTATGTGTCAGTGGCATATGATCAATTTCAATTTAGCGCCGGCAACGGCAGGCGATGGGCGGGATGTTTAGCCGATCAGCGGGGCGAACGGAACAAGAATTATTTGTCCCAGGCAGTCGTGTTTCCAGTCATCAAATGGAGGGGTTGACTGGAGAGGGCAGGGGATCATCGCCTCCGGCAAGTTTTCTGTAGAGTGTGGCGACGCTGATGCCGAGAAGTTCGGCCGCCTTTTCCTTGTTGCCGCCGACCATGGCGAGCGCTCGATTGAGGTAGGCCACTTCTTGATCGCGTAGAAATGTCTTCAGCGATCCAACCGGTGTCGCCTGGGATGAAGTAGTCGCCGATTCTGGTTGCAAGGCTGTTGCGGTGGCTACGACAGCAGTTTGGCTGGCGTGTGAGAGACCGCCGATGGAAATGTCAGCACTGAGGGAGGAAGCCGGCCCCTCGTCCGTTCCGTGAGGCAGCAGGTTGTGGAGAGCAGGAGGCAGATCGGATGTTCGGATGAGGCTGCCTTCGCAGAGGGCGCACGCGCGCTCGATGGCATTCTCCAGTTCTCTGACGTTTCCCGGCCAGACGTGGGCGGTCAGCGCCTCGATGGCGGATCGAGTGATTTGAAAGGAACTCCCGTTGCGAGGGTTGACTTTTTCGCGGAGGAAATGGGCCACGAGCAGGGGGATGTCCTCTTTTCGTTCCCGGAGCGACGGCAACTGAATCGGTATGACGTTGAGCCTATAGTAGAGGTCTTCCCGGAATTCCCCCGACTTGATGCGATCCTCGAGTTGTTCGTTGGTCGCGGCAACAACGCGGACATTCACAGCTACAGGGGTGTTCTCACCGACCCGCCGGACCTCGCGTTCCTGCAAGACGCGCAGGAGACGGCTTTGCAAAGCCGTGGGCATCGAACCGATTTCATCGAGAAAGATGGTTCCGCCGTCCGCTTCTTGAAAAAGCCCGCGTTTGTCGGCGATGGCGCCCGTGAAGGAGCCGCGTTTGTGCCCGAACAGCTCTGATTCCAGAAGATTCTCGGGAATGGCGGCGCAGTTGACCGGGACGAACGGGGCGAACTGCCTGCGGCTGTTGAAATGGAGGGCCTTTGCCACGAGTTCCTTGCCGGTCCCGCTTTCGCCCCGGATGAGGATGGTGCTCTCGGTGTCAGCGACTCTTTCCACCAATTTGAAAACCTCCTGCATTTTCGGAGCGGTGCCTACTATCTGGTTGAACCGATATTTCTTTCTGAGCTGCTTCCGCAGGTAAACGTTCTCCGAGACGGCGTCGTTATACGACAGGGCGCGCTGCACCGCGAGGCGAAGCTCATCGAGTTTGAAGGGCTTTTCCAGGTAATCATAGGCACCACATTTCATGGCCTGGACTGCTGATTCTATTGATCCAAACGCGGTTATCATGATGACAACAGCGGGTGGATTTAGGGCGCGTGCTTTCTGGAGGATGTCCAGACCGTGGGCGTTGGTGCGGTCTAGGTAAAGGTCGGTGATGACGAGCTCTGGCGCGATGCCATCGAGCGCGGCCAAAACAGCGGCAGCGTTGTTGAATGGGAAGACCTCGTGCCCTTCGGCACGGAGGAGTTCAGCGACCATCTGCACCATGGTCATCTCATCATCAACAAGAAGGACTTTTGCCATGAGTCAGACGCTAGCGACTTTCGCCAGCGTCCGGCAAGCCGGTTGTCTGCGAGTTGGAGCCTCTTACCTGCCTGGCGGATTGATGATCTCGCTCATCTTGAAGATGGGCAGGAACATGCAGATCACAATGCCGCCAACCACAACGCCAAGGAAAACGATGAGGAGCGGTTCGATCAACGACGTCAGCCCGGACAAGGTGGTTTCGATCTCTTCGTCCAGAAAGTCGGCCACCCGTTCGAGCATGGAATCGATTTTGCCAGTCTGCTCGCCGGCAGTGATCATGCGGATGATCATTGTCGGAAAGATGGGGTGCTTGCCCAGGGAAGTGGAGATGCCCTCACCCCGCTCGATGTCGTTGGAAGCGGTGCGAATGGCTTTTTCCATGACCACGTTGCCGCAAGTGTTGGCGACGATGTTGAGTACTTCGAGGATCGGAACACCGCTGCGAATGAGAGACGCAAGTGTTCGTGTGAAACGCGCGAGACAAATCTTGTGCGCGATCGAGCCGAAGATCGGGAGCTTGATGCGCGTGCGATCCCAGAATTCACGTCCACTCTTGGTCTTGATAAAGGCGAACCAGCCATAAACCCCGCCAGCCATGGCTGGGAGAATGTAGAGAATCGTCTTCTGAAGAAACTCGCTGACCGCGATCAGATACAATGTTGGCAAGGGCAGTTTAGCGCCGAAACCTTTGAAAATGTCGCCGAATACTGGAACCACCCTCACCAGCAGGAAGATGGTAATCGCGATTGCCACGACTGTAACCACAGTCGGATACATCATTGCGGACTTGACCTTCTTTCGAAGCCGCGCGGTGTTCTCCAAATAGGTGGCAAGACGCGCGAGAATATCCGCGAGCAAACCGCCTTTTTCACCTGCATCCACCATGCAGACATACAACTTATTGAAGACCTTGGGATGCTTGATGAGGGCGGCGGAGAAGCCATCTCCGCCTTCAACCCTGGAACACACATCCTTGATGACATCGCGCATCACCTTGTGAGTTGTCTGCTCGGCGAGGGCCTGGAGGGATTGCACCATCGCCAGACCCGCGTCGATCATGGTGGCGAGCTGGCGTGTGAACACGACGAGATCTGCCAGGGGCACCGTGCCGCCCGCAGTCTTGCCCTTTTTGCTCATTGTCTCCGAGATGGAGAGGATCAGGAGATTGCGGTTGAGCAGTGAGATAACAGCTGCTTGTTCCGTGGAGGCCTCGATGGAATTCTTGATTTCACGGCCACTGCCAACTTCGCGCGCGGTATAAACAAATGACGGCATAAATGCTCTTGTGGCTTTAGCAAATGGCAGACCAATCGAGTCTCAAGGGATGACAGACCTGTGATGAACTCGCCCGCGCGCTGGCTGGAGGCTGGTTTGTAGGGCCGACTCTCCCCGAGGACGTCCTAGCAGGCCCTACATTTGGAGTGGTGGGGACTGCAATTACGAGTGTTGGAGAAGCGAGAATCCGGTGGAGATTAATCTCGAAAGCAACGCGGATCTCAGCACGGTGTCCAATTGTAAGTCAGTGTCTCATGGACAATTCGATTCCGAGTGTCAACTGGCAGTCGATCCTCCGGGGCTCGCATTCAAGCATCTGATAGTCACCATTGGCGAAGCGGGAGGGTTCCAAGCGGGAGTGCAAGATGCCATTGACTGCAGAGCATTGCCCGCCAGCTTACGCCTAATGCTCCAGCCTGCTACCCGGCGGCGCGGAGGCGGCTCTGACGCCACTTGTCCAGGCCGACGGCAAGAATAATGACGCAGCCGATGATGATTTCCTGAAGGTAATTTCCCATATCCGTCTGACCGAGCCCGTTGCGCAATACTGCCATGACGAGCGCTCCGAGTACCGAGCCCCAGATGCTGCCCACGCCACCGTTAAGACTGGCGCCGCCAATCACGACTGCGGCGATGATGTCGAGTTCGAGGCTGACGGCTCCGGTGGGATCCCCTTCTCCGAGGCGCGTCATCTGAAGGAGCCCGGAGAGGCCGAAGAAAGCGCCGGCGACGGTATATGTGCAGAGCTTGGTCCACTGGACGCGCACGCCACAGAGGCGGGCCGTGGCTTCGTTCGAGCCGATGGCAAAAATGTGGCGTCCAAAAACAGTGCGCTGCAACAGGACGGACATCAGGAGCGCAAGCGCGAGAGCGAGCCAGACGCCGGCGGGCAAAGGCAGAAACTCGGACGGGTTCTTGCGCTCCATCAAAAACATCAGGGAAGAAGTCTCCGACGCGTGGACAACCTGGTTTCCTGCTATCCACTTGGCGGTCCCCCGCAAGATTCCCATCGTGCCCAGCGTGATAATGAATGGGAGGAGTCGAAGTCCCGCGATCATGCCGCCATTCACCGCGCCAATGGCTGCTCCGCACAGGATCACCAGCAATCCGGTCACAGCAGGCGAGTAACCCGCTTCAAGCAATTTTGCCCCAACGACGGTGCCGAATGCCACGAGGGAACCTACGCTCAGATCAATTCCGCCACTGACGATGATCAGGGTCATTCCGAGCGCACCGATGGCGACGATGACCGTTTGAACAAGGATGAGTTTGAAGTTACCACCGGAGAACACGGATGGGCGCACGTCCGGGTTGAGTGCGAACAATCCGAGCACCACCACCAGACCAAGAATTGGTCCGGCCGCGTTGAGCAGCCGTTGCCACAGACGCGAGCCATTCATGCGGCGAGGTCTCCTTCACCACGTCCGATCGCGCTGGCGATGATGGCGTGTTCGTCCCACTCGGCGACGGGCCTGGCGGCTGAGAGCACTCCCCGGCACATGACGGCGATGGTGTCGCATACGCCGAGAAGCTCAGGCAAATAGGAACTGACGAAAATGATCGCCTTGCCCTGCGCCGCGAGTTCACCGATCAACCGGTAAATCTGCGCCTTGCTTCCCACGTCGATCCCGCGCGTCGGTTCGTCCAGCAGGAGAATTCGTGCGTCGTGATGCAACAGGCGTCCGACGGCGATCTTTTGTTGATTGCCGCCTGAGAGTTCGACGATTCGCTGCTCCGGATGCTGCGCTTTGACATCGAGCCGTTGGATCCAATCGCGAGCCGCCCGATTCTGTCGCGCCGCACTAATGAATCCGCAAGTCGCCACCGGGCCGTAGCGGGTGGCGGTCAAGTTGTCGGCGAGGCTTCGATTCAACATCAGGCCTTCTTCCTTGCGATTCTCGCTCAAAAGGCCGACGCCCTCGCGCAAACGCCGCGATGGGGAAGTGCGGGTTCGAGTCTTGTTTCCGATGACGACTTCGCCCTGCGAAACGCTGTCGAGTCCGAAGATGGCCCGCAGCGTTTCCGTGCGTCCCGAGCCGATGAGTCCCGCGATGCCGATGATCTCGCCTTCGCGCAGCGTCAAGCTGACGGAGCGGGGTTTGGAGTGTCCGGCGAGGGATCGAACTTCGAGCAGGGGTTTACCCGGTTGATGCGGTGTCTTCGGGTACAGCTCGCTCATGTCACGCCCCACCATAAGCCGAATGATCTGATTCAGGTCCGCACTCTTCATGTCTCCGTTTGCCACTGTCTCTCCGTCGCGGAGAACGGTGAACCGGTCGCAGACTCGCTGACATTCTTCAAGGAAGTGACTGATGTACACGATGCTGACGCCGCGCTCGCGGAGTCGGCGGATGACCGCGAAGAGGTGTTCAGTATCAACGCTCGTGAGGCTGCTTGTCGGTTCGTCCATGATGAGAACCCTCGGCTGGCCAAGAAGAGCCCGCGCGATCTCGACGATTTGCTGTTGGGCAATCGTCAGTCGATTGACGGGGATTTCCAGAGGGATGCTTTCAGAGTGCAGTTCCGCCAGCGCTTTCCGTACGGATTCCTGCCGCTGGCGCGTGTCGAGCCAGCCGAATTTCGACGGCTCATCACCGAGTACGATGTTTTCCTCGACCGACAGGTGAGGAGCGAGAGTCAGCTCCTGGTAGATCATCGCGATTCCGCACTTTCGAGCGTGATGCGGATTACGCGGCGCGAAGGGTTGCCCTTCGAATTCAATGGTGCCCGAGTCGGCCTGATAAGCACCACTGAGGATCTTCATCAACGTGCTCTTGCCGGCGCCATTTTCTCCGATGAGCGCATGGACTTCGCCAGAGGCCACTTCCAGCGAGACACCCCGTAGAGCGCGCGTCGCGCCGAATGCCTTCTGAATGGCTTGAAGCCGGAGCCGAGGTATCATGGCCGGCCGTGGATCAATTCTTCAGATACTGCTTGAGCGGTGGGTAGAGAAGGTCGCGCATGGCAGGCTGCTCCATGTTTTCCTTGGTCACCAGCGCGACGCCGGTATCGATCCGCTTCTCAACCTTCTTTCCCTGGAGATGATCGACGAGGGTCAGGACTCCAAGATAACCCATCTTCATTGGATTCTGCACGACGAGGCCATGGACGTCACCATTCTTCATGTCGGCAATGGATTGTGTGCCCGCGTCGAAGCCAACCATTTTGACTTTGCCGCCCGCCCGCCCGATGTCCCGCAGGGCCTTGGTCATGCCGATCGTGGAGTTTTCGTTCGGACAAAAGATGCCGTTCACATCCTTTCCGAAGCGGTTGAGAAGATTTTGCGAGGCCTGGTAACTCGTCTCGCGAGTGGGGCCTGCGTATTGATCCGACGAGATGAGTTTGATCTCGGTGTGCTTTTTTAGCGCATCAAGGAAGCCTGTTTCTCGTGCTTCAGTGCTGGCGCTGCCCACGGCGTAGCGGAGCAGAATGACGTTTCCCTTTCCTCCCAGCAGGGTTGCAAGTTGGTCGCCGGCCATCTGGCCACCTTTGAAATTATCCGTGGCTACGAAGCTGGTGTGGAGGTTGGAGTTGAGGTCCGAGTCGAAGATAACCACTGGAATTCCTGTCTGAACCGCGGTTTTGACCGGGCTCACGAGTGCTTTCGAGTCGAGCGGGGCGAGGACGATGCCGTTGACCTTGCGTGCGGTGAATGTTTCGACAGTCTGAATCTGGTTCTCGCGGTCGTCTTCGCGCAGCGGACCTTTCCAAATGACTTTTGTCTTGAGACCTTTGGCGTTCAGCTCTTGTTCGGCTTTCATGGCTCCTGCTTGAACAGATTTCCAGAACTCGTGCGTCGTTCCTTTTGGAATGACGGCGATGGTGTAGGAGCTTTCCGCGCCAAAGGCGGAGCTGCCCCCGAGCGCGAATACAACCAGACTCAATGTAATTGCGGAGAGGAATTTCATGCGCGGGAGCCTATGCGAGTGGGGAAGGAGATTCAACGCTTTTGCGAGACTCGTTTGTGCCGGGACGACGCCTGCGATCTTTATGGACATGCGATGTGGTGATCAGAGTTTCGTCAAAGCGTGGAAGCGGCGGTTGACATCGGGAGGCTGCTCCGCATAATCCGCCCCCATGCAACTCATCGCATTCCTCGCCGCCATCATCGTCTCTCAGTGCGCCTTCGCGGCAGGGGCAGGTCCTGCACTCCTTGACGTGCCACTCAAGGATATCAATGGCAAGAGCACTTCTCTCAAGGATTTTAAGGGCAAGGTGCTCTTGATCGTCAACGTCGCTTCGCAATGCGGGTTGACACCCCAGTACACGGCCTTGGAAGCCACTCACAAGAAGTACCAGGACAAGGGGTTAAAGGTTCTTGGATTTCCCTGCAACGATTTCGGTGCGCAAGAGCCGGGGACGAATGAAGAGATCAAGACCTTTTGCTCGACGAAGTACAAGGTTTCTTTCCCGCTGTTCGACAAACTGCACGTGAAGGGTTCGGAGCAGCATCCATTGTATGCGGCATTGAGCGGACCGAGTTCGCCGTTCCCCGGAGACG
This sequence comes from Pedosphaera sp., assembly GCA_009695275.1. Taxonomy (GTDB): domain Bacteria; phylum Verrucomicrobiota; class Verrucomicrobiia; order Limisphaerales; family F1-12-MAGs170; genus F1-120-MAGs170. The sequence continues at coordinate 14,240 of SIBF01000136.1, forward strand.
TAAAGTGGAATTTCGGAAAATTTCTCGTGAGCCGCGACGGAAAGATTCTGAAACGGTTCGAGCCAAAAGTGACGCCGGATTCGGCTGAAGTCATCGAAGCGATTGAAGCGGCATTGGCGGCGAAGTAATGCACCTTAACCAAGCGACGACTTGCCGAAGCTCAGGCAGCGCCGCGAAGTCCACAAATCTAACATGGCGAAAGTAAAGCACATCGCTCTCTTCAAATTCAAAGAGGGCACCTCCGAGGAACAGATCCAACAGTTGTTTGACCAGCTAATGGAAATCAGTGAAACTATTCTGGGTATCGAAGATTACGTTTCGGGCACGAACAACAGTCCGGAGGGATTGAGCCAGGGCCACACTCATGGTTTCGTCATGAGTTTCGCCGACGCCGCAGCCCGTGACGCATACCTTGGACATCCCGATCACGAGCGGTTCAAGGCGGCGCTGGCCTCGAGCATCGAGGGCGTGGTTGTGTTCGATTTTGAAGTTTAGGGATCACCTTCTTCGATGCTGAAGGTGTCGCCGTCGTCACGGATGAAGGCAGGATCGCAGTATAGATTATCCTCAATTCTCCGTGTCGCTTTGTTGAGCGGCCAATCACTCCCTTTTTTCCGCTTCCGTTCATTACAGGCGAAGGCGCGTCCATGTGAGCAGCACAACGCCAAGCACTGCCAAGAAACTGCCTGCCAATGACCTGAGTCCTGGTTTATCTCCTTCGGTGATTCGTGTGAATGGAATTACCACCAAAGGGGTGACAGCGACTATTGGAAGGACGATCGCCGTAGGAGTTGTTGACAGTGCCCACTGAAAGCAACTGACTCCGAGCGAAGGACCCGTCAACGCATTTCCGAGAAGCCACGGCCAGACCATGGCGAGCCGCGAATGGAGCGGACGCCTGGACTGTTCGCACTTTTCGGAGTTGTGCCTCGTAATGTGCGCTATCCATAACACCACCACGTAGGAAAACGCGGCCAACACCCATCCGGCAACGATTCGTTGATACGCCGCCGTGACTCCGCCGTTGATGTTGGCAATTTGTTCTCCGGAGTTTTCCGCGATCAGGTAGGCCTTTCGGCTCAAAACGGTGCCGAAGCCTTGAGCGCAGCCGGCGATCGTGCCGAAGAGGATTCCCGCTTTTAGCGCCGACTTTGAAATCGTGGTCCGCTTCGCAGGTGCGAGCGCAAGTGCGACACCCGCCAGAATCAAGATGCCGCAACACACCTGAGTGGGAATGATTCGAGTGCCAAGCCAGAGCCATTCGATTACAGCCGCGAACGGTGCCGCAATACAATGCACGAGGATCATGCAGAGTCGCGCTCCAAGCCTGGGAAGCGCTTGATAGAGGGAAAGATCCCCAATGCCGAAGCCCACACAGCCACTGGCGAGGAAATATGGCAGTGCTGATCCCGAAAATCCGTTACCAAAACCATGCGCCCAGACTCCCAGGAGAATCGCCGCGCCTGTGATCCTCCAGAAATTTGCCTCGGTTCCACCCAGCACACGGGTCGTTCGTCCAGCGCATGTCGCCGAGATGGCAAAAAGTATTGTGGTCAGGATGGTTGGCAACATTTGGCGGCAAGTGTGGATTCGGAGAGAAACTTGTCACGCCTCGATTAGTACTGCGAGCGGCCGACGTGAATCTCTCTAGGAGCCTGTCGGACTTAGCTCGTTTTCGGACAAAATCATTGATTTTGGACCATCAAAACACCTTCACCGAAAATCAAAACGCGTCATATCGAATCGTAGAGCGTCGGATTTAATACGTGTACGTAAGTCCGACAGGCTGCTAG
>SIBF01000137.1 GCA_009695275.1 Pedosphaera sp.
CCCGATCAACAATGGGCGCATGGAAGGCACGAATAACAAAATCAAAACGCTTAATCGCCAAGCCTACGGTTACCGCGATGAGGAGTTTTTCATTCTCAAGCTCCTGGGTCTTCACCAATCCAGGTACACACTTGCCGGATGAACCGGTTATCACAACCTCAATGAGTTGATGGCAGATCTCCTGGAACTCGCCCGCAAGATCCTTCCTCGCCGGATAAAGATCGTGGCGGATGCGAGACCGGAGGCGCTCCCCTTGCACGTGGACACGGTGGAACTTAGACAGGTCGTTCTCAACCTTGTAGTGAACGCGGCGGACGCCATGTCCAAGGGCGGCACACTCACACTCCGCACATCCCTCCACACCGAGCTTCCGCTGCTCGAGCACTTCAAGGGGGTGCGGCCCCGGCTGCCTGTCGTTTGCCTCTCCGTCAATGACACCGGGTGCGGCATCCGTAAAGGTCATCTCGAAGCGATTTTCGATCCGTTTTTCACCACGAAGGCGACGCACAAAGGCTCCGGCCTTGGATTGTACAACGCCAGCCTGTTTGCAGAAAAACACCTGGGTTGCATTTCGGTGAGCTCGACCGAGAACGTGGGATCCACTTTCCAATTATGGCTGCCGCAGGCCGATTTCATGGAGCAGGAACGAGATCAGAACGCCTCGATGGCAACCGCCCAGCGCCGGCGCTCGCTTCTCCTGGCAGGTCGCGCACCCGAGCTTCTTGCCAGCACCTCGGAGCTGCTCCGCCTGCACGGTTACTATGTCGCCACGGCGGACACATCGGAAATCGCGTCGGACCTCCTGCAGTCGCCGCAATATCAGTTTGACGCCGTGATCATCCACGCCGAGTTCAATGATACCACCTTCAACAGTGTCGCAGCCGAAGTCCTCCAACGCGCAAAAACCGGGCTCAAGCTTGCCGTCAGACCAGCCGGTTGCGATCAAGACGCGCTAAATCCATTTCTTCGAAGCAATTGCGACCTTCTTCTCTCGGCGGACATCCCCGAAGTGGACTTTCTCTCACGGCTCAACCAGCTCATGGTTCACTCCACACCGACCGCATGACAAATACTCTCGAATCTTCGATCTCCAACGCGCCCATGCACCACATCCTGGTCGTGGACGACGAGGAGATCGTGCTTGTTGCCCTCAGGGAAACACTCCACCGCGATGGCTACAAAGTTGTCGCCTGCTCCAGCGCCATCGAAGCCCTGACAATTCTCAAGCAGCAGCCCTTTTCCGTCATCATCTCGGATCAGCAGATGCCCATGATCACTGGGCTGGAGTTCCTTTCACAGGTGAAACAAATCCAGCCCGACGCCACGCGCATCCTCATTACGGCGGTGCTCAGTCTGAGCACGGTAATCGATGCCATTAACAAGGGTGAGATCTATCGTTTTGTCGTCAAACCTTGGTTGCGTGAGGATCTCCTCGCCACCATTCGCAACGCGGTCCAGCGCTACGAACTCGTTTGCAAGAATCTCGTTCTGCAGGCAACCACCCGCGCGATGAACGAGAAGCTGTCCAAGCTCAACAAGGCGCTCGAAGAACAGGTCTCCACCGTTGCCGCCCAAAACAAGGAACTCGAGCTGAACAGCACCGCCATGGCGGACAATTTTCAGCACGCAGTTGAACTCTCGGCGCACCTCCTCCATGCCTGTCATCCTTCGCTCACCGAACGAGCGGAACGTACAGTTTCACTCTGTCGCGGAATGGGCGCGCATCTCAAGCTCGCAAGAGATGAACGGCTGACCCTAGAAACCAGCGCCTGGCTTCAGGACATCGGTCTGATCAACCTGCCACGCGATTCGGTTGAACGCTGGTGCAAAGACTCCGGAGCGGTCTCGACAGACGAGAAAGCCATGCTTGAACGTCATCCGATTATCGCCGCGGAGATGGCGGTCTTCAAGGGCGGTCTGAACGACGTAGGACTGGTCATCCGCGCACATCACGAGAGACACGACGGCAGCGGTTACCCGTCACGCCTGCAAGGAGATGAGATTCCACCACTCGCCAGACTCCTCGCCGCAGCGGCAGCCTACGTTGAAACCGGCCACGACAAGGCGGCTCTGGAAATGATCGAACGAGGAAGCGGCGTAACTTTTGACCCGACTGCCGTCAAAGCTCTGCTGCGGTGCGTCTGCGGGGCTGCCTGATCGCCTGAATTTCCCGGCGGCGAGACCGATCCCGCCAATGCGCCAGAGGAGTATTGCGGCAAGGAGGATGATCTCCTGGATGAATGAGCCTCTTGCAATGAAGACAAACTGGTGTGGATCATGCGATGCGAACGATCGCCTTGCGTTCCTTGGAAGACGATGCACATTCCCCGAAATCTCAAACTTGCCAGGCAACTCATGAACCTAAAAACGGCAGATCAGAAACCACGGATGACACGGATGACACGGATAGAAACAACTTCAATTGAATCTGTCCTGCAAATGTGCCTTCACCCAGTGGGTGAAAGCGACGCGCGGCGGAAGCAGTTCATCATCCGTGAAATCCGTGGTCGCAACTGCTTTTTCCAGGATGAATCAAACTGAACACTCATTACGCTCGATGCGTGCTCGACTTTTCTCCCGCTGGCTACCCATTGGTTGTTGTCTCCTAGTCTCCATTCTCCTGATTCGAGGGCAGCGCTCGACCGGGAATGTTAAGGAACTCAAGGCCAGCCCCGGCATCAGCTATTTCCAGGAGAACACCGAGAGGGAACCCTGGTCCATCAATGTCATCAAGATCGATCGCAACCAGAACGACATCGAGTTCGTTACGACGATTCCGCGCGGAACGGTACAAGGACTTGCCACGCTTTCACAACACCTCCGAGGCATTCCCAAAGCGCTGGGCAGCCCGGTTGCCGCCATCAACGGCGATTTTTACGAGACCGACAATGGCGATCCACGGAGCCTGTCCATCGTACAGCGCGAAGTGACAAGCGCTCCCAGCGGCAGTGCTGTTTTTTGGCTCGACGAAACCAACCAGCCTCATGTTTCGCCAATCGCGAGCCGGTTCAAAGCCACCTTCCCTTCCGGTGAAGGCATTCCGTTTGGTCTGAATGAAGAACGTTCCTCGGGACAAGCCGTGCTTTATACCTCGCGTTACGGGGCCAGCACGGGTGCCGGTGCTGGATTGGATTTGATTTTGCAACCAGCCACGAATGCTCCACCGCTTCCTCTCCAGGTGGGCCAGACTTACAAGATGGCGATTCAGGAAATCCGCTCCACAGCCAATACACGGTTGAGACCTGGCAGCGTGGTGCTCTCGATGGGGCGCGGCCTTGCCAACCAACTGCCACCTCTCACAACCAACTCCATCATCACACTGTCCACTGCCACAGCTCCGGAGATCCGCAACGTTCGCACCGCGATCAGCGGAGGTCCCCTGCTCGTCCAAGGAGGGAAGGTTCAACCCGCCAACGCCAACAAGTCCCGCGAACAGCATCCACGCAGCGCCATCGGCTGGAACGACAAGTACTTCTTCCTGGTCCAGGTGGACGGCAGGCAGGATTTTTCGAGAGGAATGACGCTTCCAGAGCTGGCGAATTACATGGCTAAAATCGGCTGCGACACGGGAATGAACCTGGATGGCGGCGCATCCTCGGAATTGTGGCTCGAAGGACGCATTATGAACAGACCCTGCCACGGCCAGGAACGAGATATCGCCAACGTGCTCGCAGTCATCCGCAAGCCAGCCGCCCAGCCCGTACCGAATGCGGCGAAGAATTAGACTTCAAGGCGGACCACTCAAACGATTTCCTTCTTGAAACTTTTTCACGGCACCTGTGTTCAGATGATGGCGGCAAAACGCAACAAGGCATCCAATGGAACATCCACTCAAATCGCCGACCCATACGCAGAGTGCCGGTTGGCGGTTGAAGGTTGATACTTGGATTCCACATTCCCGAACACAAAGACGAACCCCGCGGATGCAGTCCGTCGCAAAACTCGAATCGACCAGACCGGTCAAATGAGGATGGAACAAGAACCTCATCCGTTGGCGATCCAAGATCAGATGCGTTCGCCCAACTCCGTGTCATCCGGTGACAGCATGGCATCGGGTGTGAGAACATGCGAAAGCAGGTTTTTCACCCGGCCGTTGGCAATCGCCCTCACTGCTTTTCTCCTGGCCACTGCGGATCGCCCAAACTCTCTTGCAGCGGACGTCACGGCTGCGCCGCCCAGCAAGACCGAACGCGGTTTTTCCTATCGCCACGACATCGTCACTTCGGTCCCTTGGTCGGTGCATATCGTCCAGATTGATCGCAGCGCCACAAATCTCGAATTGCGCACATCGCTCGCCTTTGGAAACACCATCGGCCTTGATGTCCTGAGCCAGCAGATCAAGCGACTCCCTCCGGAATTTGGACGCCCGGTCGCGGCAGTGAACGGTGACTTTTATCGCAACGACGACACTCCCTACAAAGGCGACCCGAAGGGGCTCCAGATCATGGAAGGCGAACTCATAAGCACGCCTTGCGACTGGAGCTGTTTTTGGCTCGATACGGCCGGAAGCCCTCACATTGCGGTTGTGGCACCGCACTTTGAAGTCCTGTGGGCTGACAATAAGCGGACCCCGATCGGCCTCAATGAAGAGCGAAAGAATGGCACCGCCGTGCTCTACACACCTCGCTGCGGACGGACCACCGGAACCTCAGACGGACGCGAGTTGATCCTTGAGGCCACAGCTTCTACGCCCTGGCTGCCACTCCGCGCAGGACAAGAGTACACAGCTCGTGTTCGTGAAGTGCGTGAAGAAGGCAATTCTCCGATTAGCTCATCACGACTTGTGTTGTCGATCTCCAAAGAACTGCTGGGCAAGATTCCAGCCGTGGCACAGGGTGCTATCGTGAAGTTTTCCCTCCAAACCAGCCCAAGCCTCGTCGGGACACGAACGGCGATCGGCGGTGGGCCCGCGCTTGTTCAGGATGGCAAAGCCAGGAGTTGGGGATTGCTCCAAGTTCGCCATCCGAGAAGCGCGGTTGGCTGGAATAACAAATACATTTACCTCGTCGAGGTGGATGGACGGCAGGCAGGTTTGTCTGTCGGGATGACCTATTCCGAACTCGCCGATTACATGGTCAAACTCGGGTGCAAGGAAGCTCTGAACCTGGATGGGGGCGGTTCAGCCACGATGTGGGTGCTTGGCCAGGTGGTCAACAGTCCGTCCGAAGGCCAGGAGCGCGGAATGGCCAACGCCCTGGTTCTCATCCAGAAGGCTGACGCGTCCCACTGAGGTCAGCTAGCAAGGTCAACTAGCACCAGGGTTTGACGGAACTCCCCGCAAGCTTCGGCCCTTCAGGGATTGCATTCGCTGTTTGAAACCCGCTACTAAAAGCGCATGTCCAGCGCTGGTGATAAGCTCCGCCTAGCCCGCGAGCAACGAAAACTCTCCGTGAATCAGGTCGCCGACGCGACCAAAATAAAAACGGACCACATTCGTGCGCTCGAAGATGGAAATTTCGGCGCCTTCGCGGCACCCGTTTATGTTCGTGGCTTCGCGCGCACCTATGCCACCCTCCTTCACCTCGATGTTCCCCAGCTCGTCATGGAACTCGATGCTGAACTTTCACAAAGCGGGGAATTCCACGATTCATCCGTTCCACTTCATCGGAAGCGGACTTTCGTGGACACTCTGAGTTACCTCGTCTCGAAAGTGAACTGGAGAATCGTCGGGCCGGTTGCCGCCATCGTCGTTGTTATTTGGGGCGGCATTTCGGTCTTTCGATCCTGGCAACACGCACGCTCCGTCGATCCTCTCCGCAATCTCGGCCCGGGGCTTTACCAATCGCATCAGACCAACGCTGGAGAACTTCTTCCGCTGCCAACACCCGGACCGATTCCGAAAGGTTGAACCGCTCGTTCTGGGCATTCCGCAGTTTCACACGGCATTTCACCGATCACTTCTGTCGTCCCGCTTCCGGCGGCGGCTTTGCTTCCGACTCATCACGCTTCTTCAAGATCGATTTCTTGAGCAGTTCGGCTCGGTCGGCGGTTGCTCCGCTGCTAAATCGGAAACTCTCCAACCGCTCCACCAGCTCCTCGTTGGGCTTAAGGTCATCGAGAAATCGGTCCCAATCAGCCGCCTCGATATTCGCCAGTTCCCGATACCAGTGCGAGTATTCGGCCAGCGCGTCTTCGTCCAGGATGACATTTCCAAAATGTTCCGTCTGATACCCGATTGCGGGCTCGCTCCAGGCGGCAAAGCACAACGTCGGCAGTTGTCGGCTGAGATCCTGATCCTTCCACAGCACGGCGTGCGTCTCCTCATCCCATTCACCGTTCGTGTCGTGCGGCCTGAAACTTACATGCAGCCGCACCGTCAGATCATCGGATGGCGCCGTAGGGCCGCCCTGAAGACTCGAACCCAGGATTTCCAACGCCTCTTCGGGCTTCGGGTCTTCCGCGTGAGGAGGCCACGGCTTTTTTTTCGCATACTCTGCCAACAGCTTTATGGTTTCCCGGCTCGTCACATATTTTTCCCACGAGGCTTTCATCCGCTTCTCATCGGCGATGACGGCCAGCGCAGGGTGTGTTGGGGATCGTCCCAGGTGATGGCCTACCACTGCCGCCAGCCAGCCCCTGTTGTCCCATTCCGCCTGCGCACGACGCACGAGAGCTGGCAACTCACTGGCCGCGATGTAGCCGCGCTCCAGCAGATACTGGCCGAAGCGGACGGCGAATTGATCCATGAATTCGAAAAGGCCAAACATGCTTGGGTCACCTGCCGCGGGCGATTCGACCGGGGTGGCGAACAGACTGACAGCGAGCAGATCATGCGCGAGCTGCTGGTCGATATACTCACGTAGTTTCGGCCAGCCGGGTTCCCGCCCGAACTCCTGCTTGCACCAGCCTCGGGACAGCCGCGCCATCGTCTGTGCCGCTAGCTGGCGACGTTCGATCTGCCCCGCCCCATCCGCGTCACCCCGGAACCGTTCGACATACGAGTAAGAGCTGCCCATCCGATTGGTGAACCGAAGATAACTGCCGCGTCCTCCCACATCATCCGGCATCCGCTCTCGAAACGTGCCGACGAATCCGAGTGTCTTCTTCTGGTCCGGTTGGAACGTGTTTGGATAAATTCGGGCGAGCTTCGCCAACTCCGCAGCCGGCGGTTCGTTGGTTCCGCCCGTGTTGGACAACCTCAGCGTGAGCGTGCGCTCGATCTGGTCACCCTTCGGCCTCAGATCGATCTCATAAATAAAATGAACGGGCTCGCATCCCGCACCCAGACACAAGAGCGCGGCGCAACCAAGTGAGAACAATCTGGCTCGGAAGTGGAAATAGTACCATGGCAATCCCCACAAACTCGTCAGCGAGACGATATGGCAGAATGGCTCGCCGCCACCGCCTACAATTTGCTCATTCGTCGGGACCGATTTTCTTCGGATTCCGGAGACGGTCGCTGAACGCCAATGTTTAGGACAGAAGATAGGCATGATTCAACTGGAAGGCAGGCGATGGCGACGGCACATGAATCGTCCAGCGATTCTTCGCTCGAACACCAAAGCATGGGTGCAATATGTCCAACCTGCTTTCATCAACACCAGAAGGTTCGCGACCAGTGGTTCGGACACGTCGGCATACTAATTGGATTCAAAGAAACGCTCCAAGAATTGGCTGCGGCTCGGTTGCAAGCCGTCGGGAGCAAAAACCGATGCCGTCTTGAAAACGAGCGAGACCTCCTTTGCTTTATCCGGGCTCAGAGCCTGGAGAACTTCGTACTCCTCAAACGCTTCACTCGTTCTGTGTGCCGCCAGGCACGCCAAACTCAACCACAAATGCCCATCAACATTCCCCTCGTCTCGACGCGAGTACTCTCGTAGGAATGGCAGCGCTTCCTCGAAGCGCTTGAGCTTTGCAAGTGTTCGCCCCAGTCGGTACCGGATATCGTTGCATTCGGGGTTCCAACCGAGGAAAGCGCGGCCTGCGGATAAAAACTCTTCAGTTCTGTTGGCAGCTTCGGCCATGAACCACATGGACTTCAGACAATCCGCAGCCTCTTGATGTTCCGGATAAGAGAAGACTGCCTTTTGGATCGAGTCGAAAGCTCCACGCCAGTTCTGGTTTTCAGAATGCATGTTCGCCCTGCCTGCGTACGCCACGAAGAGGGCATCTTTGGCGTCCGCGCAATCTCCACGCAATCGGACGGCGTGCTCAGCGTGCTTAATAGCCGCGTCGTGATCTCCGGTTGTCGTCAATGCATGCGATGCGGCGATCCGAGCTTCGACAAGGTTGGGGCTAAGTTCCAGTGCTATCAAAAGCAAACGGACTGCATCTTCCGCCTTGCCCTCAAACCAAAGTTTGGTGGCGGCTTCGTAGATTCCGATCGCTTGTGATTCCGTAGAATTAGCCATTGAATGCAGTTGTTTGTTTGAGATCGATTGCAGCCAGCACCATCGCATCTCTGGCGAAATGTCTCTGTATAGCAAACCTCACCCAATCGGACGTTGGTAAGCAACTATGCCTGACGATTTCCGCGAGCCGTAGAAATTCCCAGTGTTGCGTAGCGCTTCAATTGTTAGCCGTCTCGATTGCCATCGTGGAGGCACTCCTCAAACTCAGCAATTGAATGCCGGATTGGTGCAAGCACATCCTTTGCGACAAGATGTCCTGGCAAAAAGGAACCGTCAGAGAGCAGCAGCCCTATGCAAGAGCCGTTACTGGTCACACCGTAACCGGGCCGGCACGTCCTAACCCGATCGCGCAAAGCTCGAACCCCTGCTCTGAAACCATGGTTGCTGCATACACGATGGACATAATGCGAACACGTCTCCCGGTAAAGGCATCCTCGGTTCCAACACCGCGGCCAAAATGCCCAGTACAGACGGATGGCTGAGAGCAGCAGACTTCTCACTGACGGAAGACAATGAACTCAGTTGTCATCGTCGTAGCGGGAGTGGCTCCAAGCCCAAAGCAGCCGTTCGAACCGGCCTTAAACGTTTGGAGTTGGGTCACGTTCATATACTCCCAACCGGCTGCGGATTCCCGCGAGATTATATTCTCTATCTCTGATTCGACATGAGAGGCGTCTTGTTTATTGGAGACTGCCGCGCTGAACGGAACGACTTTGTATTTCATGGTTACTCTCGGTTGGTTTTTTGGAAAAACGTGTATGAGCCAGTAACAGCGGGTTAGTTCCCGTGATCTGGTCCGTGATGGCTCGGGCAGAGCTTGCCACTACCCTTGCAGACTTCACACTTCTTGCCGTGACGCGTACCTTTTCCGTCGCAGGTGCCGCATGTTACCAGACTTTTTCCGCACCCGTTTTTTTTGCAATGTGCCATAGCACTATCTTGTTGTTGCCGTTTTGGGGTTTACTGCTTTACGAGCGCATGTTTGCCGCAAAGATGTCCAAGAGGAGAAGAATCACGAGGAATGCTGCCGCGCCGACAGCCAGGGCCTGAACTGCGCGGGTGTTTCCAGCCTGTTGTGCTCTTCGCAGAGGCGCGGCTAAGAAGTAGGCCAACCAAACACCGTTTAGTGACCAAACCGATGTGAGAGCCAGATGAGGCAAGTAGCCCAAAATACTTAGGCCGATTGACAGGGCCAGCCATGTGCCGACTCCCCATGCCAATCCGTATTTGATTCCTCGCCAGTTGCTCTTAGCACCTGCATCTACATATCCGCTCCTCGCTGCGACAGCGCTAATGCCCAATAGCGCAGCCAGTCCAGTCCAGTTCGTGAAAAAGGCGGCTGCATGTTGCTGAACGAAAGCGATGTAATAGATCACGAAACCAACCAGCCCTGCTGTGATGGCACTGGCCCAAACAACTCGGTTTCTAAAGCGTGTTTCGTCGTCGATGGCGCTTGGCACTGCATGCCGTCGTTCCTTAGGCTTGGCTTCCTTTGGCTCTTCAATATGCCAGGATTCCCCATCGCTCCGGCGCATGGCTGTACAACCCGGAGTCAGACATCTCACGATATCGTAGAGACTCGAGTCACTCGCAAGAATGTTCTCCATTGTCGTCAGCTTGAAGCCCTCCGTTCGCACATCGTAGCCAACTGCCAGCCACGTTCCGTCTTGACGATGCGCAATAAATTGAACCGGAGACCGGCCTTCAAGAACGTCAGCTTTAGTGGATACCTGGGCGTCCCTTGGAACTGCATAGGGCCAATCATCATCTTCGTTGTCCGAAACCTTAAGTCCTGAATTTAGAGAAGCTGGAACATCTGTTGAGTGGCTTGCGCTGCTCTCCGTTGCTGGAACGCGGAAACCCGGTCTGTCGTAATCCGAGTCCGGAGTTCGGGCACCCCGCACCCACGGATCAGAGAGCGTTCTTCGTTTGGCTTGCCAACCAAGCGGTAAGTCACCAAGAGCAGCGATGGACGAATCGAGGTGGTAAATAGTCTCCAAAGTTTCCAGTGCCAAGTCTTCAGAAATGTAACCCTCCGGCGGCAAGAGATGCCATTCGTTCTCGCCATCGTGTATGACCTTGACGATCTCGACACGCCTAGCGAGCACCTCAGTGCTCGTGAAGGCTTCCGCATCGCGCGGATCTTTGAAGGGCCAGCCGGGAGGATTCAACTCAACGCGAGTCCAATCACCCGATTGTCGAGTGCGGTAGGCCCGCCAGCCGACAGGGAGGTCAGCTATACTCTTCAGGCTTGGGTCCAGTTTGACCATTTCAGCAAGTGACAGACTCACCCTGTTCCTCGCGCTTGGTTTCCAAGGGTACAGGAATTGCCAGGGCGTCTCGCCTGGTAAATTCACGTGACGGACAACCAAGGGGGACAATTGGCGCTCGACCATTCTACGGTCGGTCAGGACACTCGTGGTGGGAGGATCAGAGAAAGGCCACGATCCTTTGTGCTCATTCTTGTCCATGTATGGATCCTTCTTCGAGCTCAGACTGAGCCTTAATCTCTATGGTGAGACTGCTCGCGGGCATGCTCCCAGCCTTCTTTGTAATCCTTATTGTCCCGAATCTGTTTATCCGTTAAGTCGCCGAAGTCACTATGTAGGTCGTCACCATACGGCGGGTGATAACCATTTCCGGCGGCGTAGTCCTTCTGACCTTTGTTGTGGTAAAAGCTGCTCATAGCCGGCAGGTCGTTTAGCTGGAATTAGTCCGTTCGGAGAATCGAGACCTAAGTAACCTCCGCCGCAGTACCGGCCTTTCGCGTGTTTTCTTCGATCTGCTTTTGGCAAAGCAGTGTCTGCGCCCGGAGCTTGAGTGCGAATGCGTGGGATCTGCCGATAGCGAACCCAAGGAGACCAATACTAACTGTGCCAAGAATCGCCGGTCCGGTAGGATTAGCCACAGTACCAGGCTGGGGACGGCGACCAAAAAGGGATTCTCCAACGTACAAGCCAGCGACCATGCCACTGAGTGTCCAAAGGAAGACAATCGTCCTCGCGCTGGCGTAGAGCTTGTCAGCGAACTTCTGAATGACTTCAGGATCGTATCGAGTCGTTTTCATCTTTTGAGTTGCTTGTTCAGCCGCCGTAATGACCGCAACAGGCTTCAAGAGGACAACACGATCCATTTTCGAGAATCTTTCAGAAAATTTTCACCGACCACGATCAACGGCTGCACGTCGGAAAAGACCGCCAACTTCTCGGACATGCACCCGATGTCCGCACGGCACCCTCTGCTCGCGGCGTAAATCTCCTGACTCGAAATCCCCGCGCTTCTTGCAGGCCAGCTCCTCGAATTCGCCATGGATCGCCACCACCCTGTAGCGGGGTATCCAGGCTCGGTCGTTCGGGCATCGAGGTGGAGTGAATTCCGCGCCCCTATCCAGGCGTTCCCGGCGTCAGTTCACCGTCACCGTTGGCATAAGAGGACGAAGGATGATGACCAAGGTGGAGTTCCAACCTGGAAACGGCGATTCAAACCACGAAAAACTCGAAACACACGAAAGCAAAACCTATCGGGCAAGCCTCACTGCTCACCCACCGGGTGAGTGAACTGTTGGGTCCATGTATTTCTTCTTTCGTGGCTTTCGTTTGTTTCGTGGTTCCAACTGCTTTTTCAAGGTTCAACAAGGCGCTTTGAGATTTCCTGAAAGAAGTGGCTCGACGGCGCGTGTTCTTGTGGAGATGACTCTGCTGATGAAGCCCCAGGCCGATGACACGTTGCGCACGAGTTGGACGCTGGTTGCGCGCCTCAAGAACGTGAGTGACCACGACGCCTGGCGCGAGTTTTACGAACTCTACAATCGTCTGGTGCTCGGTGTGGCGCTGAAGTCGGGGCTGCGCCACGATGAAGCGGAAGAGGTGTTGCAGGAAACCATGAGTTCCGTGTCCAGCCACATCAACGATTTCAAGGCTGACCCGGCGCGTGGTTCGTTTCGCGCCTGGCTCCTGCAAATGGCCCGCTGGCGGATCAAAGATCAACTGCGCAAGCGCCTGCCCGTCGCCGCGAGTGGAGATCGCGCATCGGATGGCACGGACAGGACTCCGACGGTCGAGCGTGTGCCGGATGGACGGGAAGTGGACCTGGAAGGTCTCTGTGACGCGGAGTGGCGCGAGCGGCTCACGGAGGAAGCGTTCAAACAACTGCGGTTCGAGGCGAAGGCGGACCAATATCAAATTTTTCACCTGCTGGTGGTGGAACGGAAAACGCCGGCTGAAGTGGCGCGAATGTTGGGACGCAGCCAGGCGCACGTTTATCTCGTCAAACACCGGGTCGGGAGAGCGCTCAAGAAGATCGTGCGGCGGCTGGAGGAGAAACTTGGGTAGGGGCGGAGAGAGCAGCCCACGGCGTGGCATCCGTTTAGGGCCAACGGCGCGTCACTATTCCAGCCTGGGGCAACGCCCCAGGAACACCATCAACCAAACGATTTAGGGCTGAAAGCCCGGCCCATCTTTCCGAGGAGTACCCCTACTCTGTGGAAGATGTGTCGCGCCTTCAACGCTCGGAAATCTTCCCGGCGCGTCTCCTGGGGCGTTGCCCCAGGCTGAGATGTCACCGCGCCTTTGGCGCTAAACAAATACTGCCTTTCAAAGCCACGGTCCCCACGTTCCGGCGAAACGCCGCGTAGCAGCGGCTGAACCGTCGGGATGTTTCAATCGCCGTTGCGCGACTCGCGGCGCGCCAACGCCCTGACCGTGGGTTGAAACCCACGGCTACTCTCGCCTCATCGCTCCGCGACTCACGGCACGCGAACATTCGCTCCGTGAATTAAAACCCGGTTTCTCGTTTCGTAGGTCAAGACGGCGCCTCATTCCAAAGTGCCAGAGGACTGGCACAGTCCGAGACGCCTCGCGATTTACAGCCCATTGGAATCAGGCTTTTTCTCCGGGCGGGGCTCATGTAATCTCCCGATCATGAAGCCTGACTCCGGTGAAATGCGTTCCGCTCCGCGCTCCGCGTTTCAGGAACCGCCTCCTGCCATCCCGAATTTCGAGATGCTGCGCCTGATCGGCGGTGGAAGCTACGGCAAGGTCTGGCTGGCGCGAAGTGTGTTGGGCGAGTATTGCGCCGTCAAAGTGGTTCGACGCTCCCACTTCCATGAAGACCGTCCGTACGATCGCGAGTTCGAGGGCATCCGCCGGTTCGAGCCGGTATCCAGACATCATCCGGGTCTCGTGGATGTGCTGCACGCCGGGCAGGGAGATGGGTTCTTCTTCTACGTGATGGAGTTGGCGGATGACGCAAATGCGGATTGCGGAGAACGGAATGAGGAGTCCACCGGCCCCGCGAGTGGAAAAGTGGGTGAGTGGGTAAGTGAGATGGAAACACCGTCGCCATCTCACTTGCCCGCTCGTTCGCTCGCTCACTCACAGAACTTCGATCCGGAAATCTACTTGCCGAAGACGCTTCGGATTCTCCTTACGTCGGCTGCTACGATTCAGGAAGATGAGGCACGAAGTTCGCTTTCGGGAAATTCTCTCCCAGCAGATCAGTGTCTCTCGATCACGCTCGCCCTGACCGATGCCCTCGCTTACCTCCACCAGAACGGCCTGGTGCATCGCGACATCAAACCGTCCAACGTGATCTTCGTGCAGGGCCAGCCGAAGCTGGCGGACATCGGATTGGTGGCCGAGGCATACGGTGAATGCTCATTCGTGGGCACGGAAGGTTTCGTGGCGCCCGAAGGGCCGGGGAAACCGCGGGCCGACCTGTACGCGCTGGGAATGGTGCTCTACGAAATGCTGACAGGTTGCAGAGCCAAAGAGTATCCCAAGCTGCCGGATTCCTGGGCGAAGTCGCCTGACCGTGAAAAGCTGAACGAGTTGAACCTGGTGGTCATGAAGGCGTGTGAATCGGAGGCCAGACGCTATCGGACCGCAGAAGAGATGCGGGCAGACCTGGAGTCGATCAAGAGCGAAAAATCCCTGGCGCGCATGCGACGATTGGAGCGGTCAACGCGAGTGCTGGCCCTGGCGCTGCTGGTCGCGGCGGTGGCGCTCGGTTGGGTGCTTTACGGCTTGCAGGTGGCAAGGACGCGGGTGAAAGAAGCAGAGCTTCGCAGCACCGAAGATGGGCGACGACAAAGCGTGTCGCAGGCACGCATCATGGGACCGTACGCCGGATGGTTTTCCGCCAACTGGTCTCGCCTTGGCAAAGGCACCCAGCGTGGTGAGCGTGGAGCAACCGTCAATCAGGCCGTCTCCCTCTTGTCAGGCTGGGACGCGAGACGCATCGGTCACATTGAATTTGTGAGCGGTTTCGCGGCGGCCTTTTCACAGGATGGAAGAGTCGTGGTCAGCGGGGCCGGCAACGATCAGGCATTGCTGTTCGACACAAACGGTGTGTCAAGGAAATTGCCGGTTACAGGTCAGGGTTCCGTTTGCTGGCCGCCCAATGACGTGGCTTTGCAGTTCGCGGCGGTATCGAACCGCCTGGTTCTGCGCGAGGCGGAAACGGGTCTCGTGCGCCGTGAGTTTGCGGTGGCGGAGCGGCAACGGGCGACAACCAGTCAAGAGCCGGTTCTGGCCGTGACACTCGACGGGCGGTTGGTGGCGGCGGGATTCAACGGATCTCTCCTTGTTTGGCGAGTGGAAGATGGCGCTCTGCTTGGGGAGAGAGTTCCTCAAATGAATTCGCGCGAAGTGGCCGTGAACCCTGATGTAGCGGCATCTCGTGAGAGCGCCGCCATTATCGTTGATTCAATGGAAAGTGCGGTGCTCTCACGAGGCGCCGCTACAGAGGACCAGGCTCTCGTGCTCACCGCATTGGCGTTCAGTCCCGACGGGGCGTTGCTGGCAGCGTGCAACGCGACGGGAATGACCCGCGTGTACGAAGCTCGGAGCCTGGCCGAAATCGCGAGCCTGCCTCCGCAACATAAGGGAACACCGATTCTTTCCGTGGCGTTTGGGCCAGACCGGTTGGTGCGAGATGATCCAAAGAAGCAGATGCACCGCTGGCTGCTGGCCACCGCAGACCAAGGAGCAGACATCGTCATCTGGGATTTGAATCGCGTGCTGCCGCGCTCTTTCTGCCGGGGCTCGCCCTATCTCGTGGCAGCGCTCGCCTTTCATCCTGATGGTTTGACACTCGCATCCGCTGGACGCAACGAGGCTCGACTCTGGGACATTGCAAGCGGGAGGGCGCTACTGCGATTACCGGAACAAAGCATGGGCAACACGACTGCACTCGCATTCGACGCGGAAGGACTTCGACTGGTATCTGGAGGCGAAGGAGGAAAGGGAGGAGCCGCGCGAGGGACTGTCAGTCTGTGGGAACTCGAACGGCACCGGGGGATTCATACGCTGCGCGGACTGGCGTCTCCTGTGCGCAAGGTGTGGTTTTCCCGGGACAGCTCGCGAGTAGCGGCGCTGAGTGACAGCCGGCTGCTGGCGGTTTGGGACATGGCGGCAGATCGGCTGCGCTTCATTTTTGGGTTCTTGGAAGTTTAGCGTTGGGATTTTCATTGGGGAACGGGGTAGAGGTTGAGGCCGCCGAGATGGAAGAAGATGTCGGTCTTGAATCGTTCCGGGTTACGATACCCATAGGCTTTTTTCACCAGGCTTTGAATCTTGTTG
>SIBF01000138.1 GCA_009695275.1 Pedosphaera sp.
ACTACAAATCTTGGCGGCGGCGCAGGCGCATCTGCTTCGTTGCTGTCTTGGTCAGAGGCCGCTGCGGGCATCTTCCCGCGTTCGCGCCTCGCATCTGCATCTGCGGCGCTCGCCATCATCTGTAGCCTATCCCGCCGTCCGGGTAGTAACTGGAGGAATTTTTGGAGGCGTTCACCACTCGCGACCGGGCGGGAAGAACCATGTCTATCCGATTTGCTGCCAAACCTTACAGAGCAGCGTGCTGCGCCTCACAGAGGCGCGCTCCGGAGCGCGGGTCTGTGACCCGCAGCGCGGCGGCGATTCCCAACCAACCGGACAGGCATGGGAAGAACCAGAGAAGAAAACAGAAAATGCTCCAATTCCTCCTCAGTTTAGCGGACCGCATTTTCGAAAGTTCATGCTCTCAATTCGTATCCAGACGGCGTTTATGCGGCAGCGAATACGCAAGACTGTTCCGTTGCTGTAGGTCTACGCGGGATTTAATCCCGGTCAATCACCGTCAGGCATCGGCGCGCACAAATAGCGCCAGCCAATCGCTGAAGCAAACAAGGCCAGGCCGCCGCAGATGAGGTAGGGCAAAGCCTGGTGTCTGAAGAAGAGTGTGGCGGCGAAGATCGGACCGGCGATGCGAGCCAGACTGCCGGCGCTCTGCGCGATGCCGATGGCCGCGCCCTGCTCATTTGCGGGGGTGAGATTCGAGATCATCCCGAACACAGGAGGTCGTGTCATGCCGGAGCCAATCGCAAGCATTGCCAGCGAAGCCAGAAGGCCGACCCACGGGAGTCCTGCAACGCTGAACACAATTCCCCATGAGAGTGGCAGGTGCTCCTTCACCTTGGGAAAAGGAAGCAGCAACAGACTGATGCCGGTGAGGATCAGGCTCGCGGCTATCAATTTTGGCTCCCCCATCTTCTTGATTGCCCGGCCGATGCCTCCGCCCTGGACAAAGGCGGAAACGATTCCGCAGTAGGCGAACAGGAAGGCGATCGTCTTCGCATCCTCGCCATTGTTTGTATCGAGCCCAAAATTCCGCCCCACCATCAGCCCCAGCGTTGTCTCGAAGCAGGTGAAGCAGAAAGTCGCCAGGAAGAAGATGAAAATCAACAGCCCCACTTTCGGCTGTTGCAGCGTGTGTGTCCATTGTGCCAGGTGAGGACGCTGTGGAACCTGATTGGAGTCTGGTTTCCAGCTTTCCGGGAGGATTGCCAGTGTGAGAAGAAAGTTCACCGCGCACAATCCGGCGGCAATCCAGCCTGGAGCGGTGATGCCGGACCATTTCAAGGCATAACCTCCGATTGCCGGACCGAAGATGAATCCCAAGCCGAAGGCCATCCCGATCAACCCCATTTTCTTTGACCGGTCTGCCGGCGGCGTAATGTCGGCTATGTAAGCCTGGGCGACGGTTATGTTTGCGCCGCACACTCCCGCCAGCACACGTGAACCGAGCAGCACGCCAAGCGCGAGCGTCGGGTCTTTCAACCCGGACCCGAGGGCGAAGGTCACGTAAGAAAACACCGCCCCGGCCGTGCTTACGAGCAGCACGGGACGTCGCCCGATCCTGTCCGAGAGCCGGCCCCACACCGGAGCAAAGAGGAACTGCATCAGAGAATACGAGGCGATGATCGCGCCGATCATAAAGCCGCTTGCACCGAAGTTACGGCTGTAAACAGGAAGGAGCGGCAGCACAATGCCGAAGCCGACCAGGTCAATGAACACCGTCAGAAAAATTATCAGGAGTGATGGCTTTCTCATTTGTCGTCAGTATGTCGGGGCGGAAAGTAGAGGATGTACGATTGATTGCCACAGCGAAATAATTCAGCAGCGTCGGCAAAACAAATTGCCAGCCGGTTTTGGGCTTCGCTAGATTGCCAGCCACTTTGATCATTCCACCACTCATGAGCCGCGACTTGGAAAGTCCGCCGTTGATTTTGGTTCGCAGCAGCCGACGTGAGGTGGCCCCGGATCTAGTGTGGAGAGGATCGAGCCTGCCAACCCGAAACGATTCGACAGGAGCGCGGAATTCATTCCGCAGCTGCGTGGAAGGCCCAACTGGGTTGGAGATTTCCACTGCGGCACCTTGCTCTTCGCGGTGGTCACTTTCCACTGATCTGGTTTTCGACTGCCTGGCATCTCGTCAAGACCACAGCCCTTGGGGTGTTCTTGGATCCATGCGGAAGAAATTCCGTGCTCCTGCTGCATGGATTCGGCCAAGAGCTTGCGTCAGAATTCTAAAGAGCCCTGTCGGCATCGAAATCATGCCGCGCGGACTTCACATGGCAATCATCGCGGTGTTCCTGTTGCTGGCGTTGAGATCACCAATTGCCGGTGCGGCGGAAGCTTTGGAATGGAAACGGAGCGACCACTTTCGGTCTGCCGCGTTGACTGTTCCCGCTGAAGGAAAGCCCGGCTTTACGATGTTGCCTCCGGGTGCCACGGGCATCGCGTTCACCAACGCCATCGCCCGGAGCCGCTACACGACCAACCAGATTTACCTTAACGGCTCCGGAGTCACGGCGGGCGACATGGATGGAGATGGTCTGTGCGATCTTTTCTTTGCCGGGCTCGGGGGCGCGAGCGCACTTTACCGAAATCTCGGAAGCTGGAAATTTGAAAACGTCACCAAATCCTCGGGCGTGAACTGCACTGATCTGGACGCATCCGGGGTTGCTTTCGCTGACATTGATGGCGACGGGGATCTGGATTTGGTGATCAATTCCGTCGGCGGCGGACTCAGGATTTTCCTCAATGACGGGCATGGAAAATTCACAGTCCTCACATCGTCCTCACCGCTCAATCCCGCTCGTGGCGGATCATCAATGGCGCTGGCGGATGTGGATGGCGACGGTGATCTTGACCTTTACGTGGCGAATTATCGCACGAGCACCATCCGCGACCAGCCCGGCACCCGCATCAAGGGCGAAAACATCAACGGCGTGCCTGTCATTGCGACCGTGAATGGACGCCCGGCGACGGAACCTGACTTGATGGGGCGGTTCACCGTCGAGGCCTCCGGCAAGATCATTGAACATGGTGAACCGGATGTCCTGCTCCTGAACGATGGTGCCGGTCGATTCAGTCCGGTGTCTTTCACCGGGGGCGCTTTCCTGGACGAGGATGGACGTCCGCTCCCGGCGCCTCCTTACGATTGGAGCCTCTCGGTGATGTTCCGTGACATGAACGACGATCGCGCGCCAGACATCTATGTTTGCGGGGATTTCAGCGCGCCGGACCGCATCTGGATGAACGACGGGAGCGGTCATTTCCGTGCCGCTCCGCGACTTGCGGTGCGGCGCACGAGCATGTTCTCGATGGGGGTTGATTTCGCCGATATCAATCGGGACGGCTTTGACGATTTCTTCTGCGCGGACATGCTGAGTCGCGATCATCGCCGCCGCCAGACCCAGGTGGGCGATCTGGTTCCGGTGTTCCTTTCCATCGGCCAGATCGACAATCGCCCTCAGTACCCCTTCAACACGCTCCACCTGAATCGTGGGGACGCGACCTATGCCGAGGTGGCGCACTTTTCCGGTGTCCAAGCCTCCGAATGGTCGTGGACGCCGGTGTTTCTCGATGTGGACCTCGACGGCTTCGAGGATCTGCTGATCACGAACGGCCACGAGCGCGACGCCATGAATGCCGACGTGATGGGCCGTGCTGAAGCGATGAAGGCGGAGCGGAAAATATCTGGTTCGGAACTGCTGAACTTGAACAACCTGTTCGCCCGGCTCGACACACCCAACATCGCGTTCCGCAATCGAGGCGATCTGACCTTCGAGGACGCCAGCGCGGCATGGGGTTTCAACACGCCCGGCGTTTCGCATGGGATGGCACTCGCGGATCTCGACAACGACGGTGATCTGGATGTGGTCGTCAACAATCTGAATGGTGTGGCCGGCATTTATAGAAATGAAGCCGCCGCGCCACGCATCGCCGTGCGGCTTCGAGGGGTTGCTCCAAACACACGCGGCATCGGCGCGAAGATTCGCGTCTTGAATGGCGCTGTGCCCATGCAAAGCCAGGAAATCATCTATGGCGGACGTTACTTGTCGTCGGATGATCCGATGCGTGTCTTCGCCGCAGGTGCGCTTACGAACAAGTTGCGTGTTGAAGTCGTCTGGCGCAGTGGATTGCGAAGCGTCATCGCCGAGGCGCAGGCAAACCGCCTCTTCGAACTCGACGAGAGTGGAGCCTTCGCGGCGAAGATGGTGGTGCCGGAGAAACCAGTTCCCTGGTTCGAGGATGTCAGCGCCGCGCTGAAGCACGTGCATCACGAGGAGCCGTTCGACGATTTTGCGCTTCAACCGCTACTGCCCCATCGCCTCAGCCAGCTCGGTCCCGGGGTGGCGTGGCAGGATTTTGATGGTGATGGCCGGGAAGATTTGATGATCGGCAGCGGGCGCGGCGGCCTGCTTGCAGTGTACCGCAACGAAGGTTCCGGGAAGTTCTCCTCATTCACCAATGCCGCCACCGCGAAAATCGCCGCTCGTGATCAAACAGCCGTGGTGGGCATTGATTCGATGGTGTTTGTGGGATCGAACAATTACGAAGACGGATCAAACGAGGGTGGGGCGATCCGTGTTTATGATCTAAAACGTGGTGCCAGCGGCGGGAGTGTTCTGAACCAGGCCATCACCACGGGCCCACTGGCGCTTGCGGATGTGGATGGCGATGGTGATCTGGACCTTTTCATCGGGGGACGGATGATCGCGGGGCGGTATCCCGAGCCCGCAGCGTCGGTGTTGATGCGAAATGACGGAGGGCGATTTACGGTGTTGCAGCGCTTCGAGAACTTCGGACTTGTGAGCAGCGCGGTCTTCAGTGATCTCGACGGCGACGGAAAGCCAGAACTTATTCTGGCCTGCGAATGGGGGCCGGTTCGAGTCTTCGAACAGAAGGATGGAAGTTATCGCGAGATTACGGAACGTCTTGGTCTCGGCTCATACCTCGGGCTATGGAATGGCGTAACGACTGCCGACCTCGACAATGATGGAAGGCTTGACATCATTGTGTCGAATTGGGGCCTCAATTCCCATTACCAGACTGGTCCCAGTCGCAATCGACGGCTCCATTTTGGCGATCTTTCCGGGCGCGGCACCGTGGACATTCTCGAATCCCATCTTGATTCCATGCTGTCCAAAGATGTTCCGGACCGGAGCTTCAAGACTGTGAGCGCTGCCATCCCTTTTGTGAAAGAGCTGGTCGGCAGTTATGCGGCGTACTCCAGCGCCAGTGTCGCGGAGATCTGTGGCGATCGTTTCAAGCAGATGAAGTCCGTCGAGGCAACCACTCTTGCCTCGATGGTATTCCTCAATCGCGGCGATCATTTCGAAGCGCAAGCGTTGCCGACTGAAGCGCAGTTGGCGCCGGCGTTCGGGATTTGTATCGCCGACGCCGACGGTGATGGAAACGAGGATGTGTTCCTCAGTCAGAATTTCTTTGCGATGAACCCGGACACACCGCGTTGCGATGCGGGTCGCGGCTTGTGGCTGAAGGGGGATGGCAAAGGCGCTCTGTCTCCCGTGCCGGCAGTTCAATCAGGCGTGACAATTTACGGTGAGCAGCGGGGATGCGCGGTGGCGGACTACGACGGCGATGGACGCGTCGATCTTGTCGTGACGCAGAATGGCGCCGCGACGAAGCTTTACCACAACACGACAGGCAAGCCTGGACTGCGAGTGCGGTTGCGAGGCCCAAGCGGAAATGCGCGGACAATCGGAGCCGCGCTGCGCTTGAAGTTCGGCGGGCGTTGGGGGGCATTGCGGGAGATTCATGCCGGCTCGGGCTACTGGTCGCAGGACGGATCCATCCAGGTGCTTGGAACACGGGAGGAACCCACGCAGCTTTCCGTCCGGTGGCCTGGCGGAAAGACAACTGTTGCTGACGTGCCTCAAGGAGCGGGGGAAATCACGGTGGACATCGACGGTAGTGTGAAGGTCAGTCCGTAATTATTTTGATCGATGCAAAATAGCCACACCAGCGAAGGCCGGACCAGATGCCGTGAGGAGCGGGCACCTGGCGGCACTCGATCAATTCACTGCAATGGTGCAGCCGGGCTGCGATTCCTTTTCCGAGTTCTCATCTACGGCTTGATCACCCTGCTGGCATCTCGGGAGGCGAGCGCCGCCGCTGAACTTCGTTGGGAAAAAGGCCCAGGCTACCGACACGCAGCTCTCGCGGTTCCTGCGATTGGCAGGACCGGTTTCACCGAGCTTCCGGCCTCCGTCACCGGCATCTCATTCACAAACCACCTATCAGATGCGGTCGCTGGTTCGAATCGAATCTTCGAGAATGGCTCCGGCGTGGCGTTGGGAGACGTGGATGGCGACGGATGGTGCGACATCTATTTTTGCAGTATCGACGGCCCGAACGTCCTCTACCGGAATCGAGGCGACTGGAAATTTGAGGACATCACGATGACAGCTGGCGTTGCCTGCAAAGGGCAACATTCGACCGGAGCGGTCCTGGCGGACGTAGATGGCGATGGCGACCTTGATCTGCTCGTGAACAGTATTGGCGGCGGCACCCGGCTTTTCCTCAACGACGGAAAGGGACGTTTTGCTGAAGCTAGAAATTCCGGGCTGGTCCAAAAATTTGGTGCCACTTCAATGGCTCTGGCCGACGTGGACGGCGATGGCGACCTTGATTTGTATGTTACCAATTATCGAACGACGAACTACAAGGATTTGCCGCCGAATGTGAAGATGGAAGCGCGCGTTGTTGATGGAAAGGTGATCGTGAAGCCTGAAGACAGGTTCTTTGGACTGCTGAGCAAACGGGGAGATGGGTATGCTGTCGTCGAAAAAGGGGAAGCGGATATCCTCTATCTCAACGATGGTCACGGCCATTTCACGCCGGTGCCGTGGACGGGCGGCAGCTTTCTTGATGAGTCCGGCAAGCCGCTGACTGGTCCTCCGCTTGAATGGGGATTGTCCGCCATGTTTCGCGACGTCAATGGTGACGGCTTCCCGGACCTTTACGTGTGCAACGATTTCTTTCTCTCGCGCGACCGGCTTTGGCTGAACGATGGGCGGGGCCGTTTCCGAATGGCACCGCCACTGATCAGGCGGACCATGAGCATGTCTTCGATGTCCGTCGATTTCGCCGACATCAATCGCGATGGGCACGATGATTTCATCATTGTGGACATGTTGAGCCGGCACCACACGTTGCGACAGACGCAACGAGCCAACTTCCTCAAGGTCGATCTCGACCTGCCGATCAGTGATCCGAACTACATTCCTGAAGTGCTGCGGAACACGCTTTTCCTCAACCGGGGGGACAACACGTATGCGGAAATTGCGCAACTTGCCGGCGTCGGCGCCTCGGAGTGGTCCTGGAGCGCCATTTTTCTGGATGTGGATCTCGATGGTTACGAGGATCTGCTCCTGACGACTGGAAATCTTCATGATGTTCTGGATGCCGATGCGACGCGCGCGCTCGCCGCAGCGAACGCGGCTGGCAAGAAGGCGGGTCCAGCCTTGATCAGCTTCCCTAGGTTGGAGACGGCCAGCATCGCCTTTCGGAATACAGGAGGACTGACGTTTGAAGATGCGAGCGCGAAGTGGGGCTTCGATTCAACCGGCATTTCGCAAGGCATGGCGCTTGCCGATCTCGACCACGATGGTGATCTCGATGTCGTCGTGAACCGGATGAATCGCGCTGCTGGAATTTATCGGAATGAAAGTCCTGCAAGGCGTCTGGCTGTGAAATTGAAAGGAACTCTTCCCAACATCCAAGGCATCGGCGCGCGCATAACCGTCACCGGAGGGTCCAAAACTCAGACCCAGGAGATCATCTCGGGCGGGCGTTACGTGTCCGGCGATGAACCGGCGCGCACCTTCGCTGCTGGCTCTGGCACAAACAAACTCACGATTCAAGTCCGATGGCGCAGCGGCGGGCGAAGCGTGATCGACAGCGCGCTGGCAGATCATCTGTACGAAATCGATGAGGCCAGCGCGTCGCCTGTTGAGTCTCCAAAAATTCCTACGCCCATCAAACCGCTCTTCGAGGACTTTAGTCATTTGCTGGCCCACACTCATGAGGATGAGCCGTTCGACGATTTCGCGCGTCAGCCATCTTTGCCTTACAAACTCAGCCAGCTTGGCCCAGGTGTCTCATGGTGCGACCTGAACGAGGACGGGCGCGAGGACTTGATTGTGGGCGGCGGGCGGGGCGGACGCCCCGGGGTTTTCCTCACTGCCGCTGATGGCACATTCCATCGCGCCACGAACGAAATGTTCTCGACATCCCTGGCTCGTGATCAAACGACGATCCTGGGCTGGCATACCGAGGCCAATGGCACGCTGCTGCTGGCGGGATCATCGAACTATGAGGACGGCCTGACGAACGGTGCCGCATTGAAAATCTTCGGATTAAAGAACAACTTGGTTGTGGACGGCTGGCATGGGCAGTTTTCAAGTGTCGGGCCGCTGGTGATGGCGGATATCGATGGCGATGGCGATCTCGACCTTTTTGCTGGCGCGAGAATGCAGCCTGGACGGTATCCTGAACGCGCCTCTTCACGGCTGTATCGGAATGACAATGGCCGATTCCGGCTGGACGTGGAAAATAGCAAACGCTTCCTGCAATCTGGAATGATCAGCGGCGCGGTTTTCACCGACCTGGATGGGGACGGTGATCCGGATCTGGTCCTGGCATGTGACTGGGGACCGGTTCGAGTCTTCCGGAATGAAGGTGGCAATTTCACGGAGGCCACGACGGAACTTGGCCTCGGGAATCAGCTCGGCCGCTGGAACGGCGTTGCCACGGGTGACTTCGACGAGGATGGCAGGATCGACATCGTCGCATCAAATTGGGGACGCAACACAAAGTACCAATCTTATCTGGGCAAACCCTTGCATCTTTACCACGGTGCGTTGGCGGGCGACGGACGGCCCATTTGCATCGAGGCTTTCCACGATGAGGCGCTTGAAAAAATTGTTCCATGGATGGGTTTAGTTGCGCTTGTTCAACAGCTTCCATTTGTTCAAGAGCGATTCGCCAGCTACCAGGCTTACGGCACCGCGAGCGTCGGAGAGATTCTTGGCGACGTCGCGGCATCGGCAGGCGATCTCCAGGTAAACACTCTCGACTCGATTGTCTTGCTGAACCGTGGAGATCACTTCGAGGTTCGACCTCTTCCGGTGGAGGCGCAGTTCGCGCCGGCCTTCGGCGTGGTGGTGGGTGACCTGGACGGTGATGGACATGAAGATCTTTTTCTGAGCCAGAATTTTTTCGGCGTCGAGATCGAGACTTCGCGGTACGATGGTGGACTTGGGTTGGTGTTGCTTGGCGACGGCAAAGGCGGATTCAAGGGAATGCCGGCAACCGAGTCCGGAATCAGCATTCCCGGCGAACAGCGCGGCTGCGCGCTCGCCGATTATGACGGGGACGGCCGGATCGATCTTGCCGTGGGTCAGAATCGATCTCAAACGAAGCTCTACCATAACCGGACCGCGCGTCCGGGCCTCCGG
This sequence comes from Pedosphaera sp., assembly GCA_009695275.1. Lineage (GTDB taxonomy): Bacteria > Verrucomicrobiota > Verrucomicrobiia > Limisphaerales > F1-12-MAGs170 > F1-120-MAGs170. The sequence goes on from SIBF01000138.1 coordinate 9,474, forward strand.
GTGCGAATCAGCGGTTCCGCTGGCAACCCGCGCGGCATCGGAGGAACCTTCAGAATTGGAAACGGCGCCAAGTGGGGTCCGGTAAGGGAAGTTCACCTGGGGGGCGGCTATTGGTCGCAGGATGGCACTGTTCAAGTCCTGACTGGCGAAGCGCCTCCTTCGAGGATGGAATTTCGTCCGCCGCATGGGCGGCCACTTGAAATCGCCGTTCCACAGGCTGCCCTGGAAATTCAATTGGATATCGAAGGCAAAGTCACGGTTACGCGCTGAACCGAGGCGTTATCCGATCCTTGCGCCGATCTGCTTGCTGTCGAGGCACCGTCAAGAGGTGCCCTGACATTTGATGCTCACTCCATCGTTCCGCATACTTTCATCCGGTCTCCTTGCCCTACGAATGAGCGGGATGCAGTCATGCATGTCACAGGTTTGCACCACTCTAACATTGCAAACAGACGCGGGACATGCGTTAGTTGGGTCGTCGTCGTGATTTAGAAGAACAAAGCGTTGTTTCAAGAGCTTCCGGCGGCGAGCCCGTGGTTCGATTGATGAAGACCATCTTGGTAATGGCACCGCATCCAGACCTGGCCGATTCCGTTCGGTCAGCTCTGAGCGCCGAACTGTATCGTGTCGTTCATCGGAGCGATGGCGAAGATTCCGAGCCCTTTCTTGAACCCGGCGCGATAGATTTAGCCGTCATCGATGTCGAGATGGCCCATGTCCTGGGTCTTTGGCTGGTGGAAAAGATCCGCCGCCGCCTGCCGGGTTGCCCGATCATTGTTTACACCGGAACGGGCCCTTGGGAGTGGGAAGAGGAAGCTTACGTGAACGGCGTTTCGCACGTCCTTTCCAAACCGCTGCGGCCCCGGATGCTGACTGCGCTGGTCGAGCGCATCTGGGCTGCTCAGCCCATCCGGGTCACTTCTCGCGGCCCAGTTGTGAGACGCCCCCGCCCAAATCCTGCCCCTGCGAATCCGTTGCCGCTGGAGAAGCAGCCCGCGGCGACGCGCTCTCTGGAAATCCTTCGGGATTTCTCGGGTGTCCTGACTCATTCCCTCTGCGCGGAAGCGATGCTCAAGCAGTTCCTGCTGATGCTCCGGGAGATATTGGGAGTGAATCGATCCGCCATTTTCCTCCGGGCATCTCCGGGGGTTCATACGGCGAAGTCCGGGGCTCAGGATTCGGGGAAATTTCGATCAGCCTGCGTTCTTGGCCTCTCTGCGGACGTAATCGCGAGCCTCAATCTTTCGACCCAGGGTGGCATCGGGGAGTTTCTCCACCGCGAAGGCCGGATACTCCGTCGCGACAGCATTGAGGTCGAGGATGACAGCGTCCTGCAAAAGGAGTTTGAAATGCTCGGAGCCCAGGTGGTGATCCCGATTCTGGACCGCGAGACGCTGGTAGGCATCGCCGCCTTTGATGGGCGGATCACTGGCGAGCCACTCGGAAATGATGAACTCGGGCTCGTCTTTCATCTCCTGGAGCAGCTTGGGCTGGCCATCCGCAACATCTGGCTCCACGACCAGCTCGCTGCGAACCACGAGATGATGACGGAGATTCTTTGTGAACTCAGCAGCGCTTGCGTCGTCGTGCGGCGTGACCTGACGGTGGTCCACAGCAACAAGACGGCGCGTGGCTATTTCGCGAAAGCTGGAAAGCGTGGGCAGGAACTCGAGTTCAACGATCTGCCACAAGAGCTGGGGAGCAAAGTTTACCAGGTGCTGAAGACTGGAACGGCGATCGCTCCATTCCGGTTTCAACCGCCCGACTCGGCCCAGACCGCCTACCACGTTTCCGTCGTTCCATTTCGGCGGGAGGAAGGTGCGACTTCCAACACTGTGCTCCTCATGGTGGAGGATCATTCCCAGAGCGAACAGTTGCAGCGTTTGGAGCTTGAGACGGTCAATCTCCGCCTCATCCGATCCATGGCTGACCGGCTCGCCCATGAGATTGGCAACGCCATGGTTCCGCTTTCCACGCACCAGCAATTGCTCGGTGAAAAATACAAAGACCCGGAGTTCCGCAGTTCCCTGAATGTAGCCATGGCCGACGGTGTGAAACGCGTGTCCCGGTTGCTCAACCAGATGCGGTTCCTGGCCCGTGATGTCCCGGCCACGCGCGATCCCGTGCCGTTGGCACCGCTCCTCGAAGAGGCTTACCAGGAGGCGCAAAAGCAACAGCCCATCAAGTCCGGGAAACTCCTTCTCGATGCTGGCGTGCAGCCGGCAGTCGTCGCGGGTGACCGAGCAGCGCTCAGGCACGCCTTCTCAGAGGTATTGCTCAACGCGCTGCAGGCGAACCCCGCCGATGCGAAAGTCTTCGTGCGTGTGCAGATTGAGGAGCCACAAGAGTCCAAAGCCAAAGGTGCCGCGAATGGAAAAGCGCACGGCAACGGCTCGGGGCCTGCCTTGCAGATCGATATTCAGGACAATGGCACCGGATTTTCGGCTGACGCACTGGAAAATGCGGGCCAGCTATTCTTCACCACTCGCAATGTCGGATTGGGTTTGGGGATGACAGTCAGCCGCAAGATCATCGAGACACACCATGGGCATCTCACCATTTTGACGCCCAAGCCCGGCCAATCCGGCATCGTACGCATTTCACTTCCCGCGGCGAACTGAGTTCGGTTCAACGGGCGGGCGGCCTCAGAATTTGTTTCTACTTGTTTGGTAAATGGCTTCGCATACAATGTGCCCTGCTAACGTCATGGAGTTCTACCGATTGCGAAAGCACACAAACAATTTGAGTCTCGGCCACACATGCCCGATCCGCTTGGGTCTGGACCGTGATCTAACGGCTTTCGACTGTTGGGGAATGCTCTGCAGATGCATGTTCGATTCCCACCCGCTTGCGGTCAACTTGTCTCGTTCCTCCGCATTCCCCGGATGAAAGCCATGCCTCACGCCCAAAACGAAGTTTCTCCGCCGATGACAGATCAGATGCCGCAGTTTGACGACCGCCCGATCCTTCTCGTTGCCGATGACGAGGAAGGGTCGCGTGCGTCCGTCCGTTTAGTTTTAAAGGATCTCTACAATGTCCTCCTGGTTGATAACGGCCGTGATGCCATCGAGCTTGCAAAAAAACATCACATAAGCGCCGCGATCCTGGATATCCGCATGGGAGCCATGTCCGGCATCGATGTGCTCAACGGACTCAAATCCGTCGATCCCACCATCGAAGTGATCATGCTCACGGCTTACGAGACCTTGGAGACAGCTCGCCAGGCCCTTCGCCTCGGAGCCTGCGATTATCTGACCAAACCATTTGAAATTCCCACGCTCCGCCAGGCTGTCGGAACGGCAATGGAACGTCATGGTGTAGCCCGCGCAATGAGGGAGACCAACTCGCTCCTGACGGAACTCCAGCGGGATATTGAACAGCAAAAATTTCAGCAGGAAGTGGCGGAGTCAAAAAGTGAAATTTACAGCCACGTCATTCATGACATCAACGGCCCGCTGACCGTCATTTCCGGATTCATCGAGTCCATCAACCAGAAACTTACGGATGCCAAGAGTCTGGAAGGGGAGAAATTGGATCAGCTCAAGGATCGGCTCAGCCGGATCACGCGGCAGGTGACCAATTGCGTGCAGATGTCGAGGCGCTACCTCGGGTTCCTCCGGGCCAGCCGCAGTGAGGAAGCCACCGCGGTCTCCGCCAATGAAATCCTCGCTGATCTCAAAAACCTGCTGTGGGATCACAACGCTGTCAGCAAGCATGAACTGACGGTCGAACCGTTCAGTGAAGATGTCCTGGTGGAAGCTGACGGCACGGAGCTGATCCAGATCCTGCTCAACCTCACCATCAACGCCTGCCATGCCAGCAGCAAGGATGGCAGCTCAATCGCGGTCCGTGGCCGGCTCCATCCGGAACCTGTGGATATCCGTGCCTGGACTGATCGACCCGGTTCACGCTTCATCAACCCCGAGGCATTTGCCAACAAGCCTCCGGTTGTGGTGTTCGAAATTTCCGATCATGGCTCAGGCATTCCGCCGAAAATTCTGCCCCGCCTCTTTGAGCCCTACGTGACCGCCACGAGCCCTGGCCGTGGCACGGGTCTTGGGCTTTCCATCGTAAGGCGTCTTGTTGAACACGCGCACGGCGGCATTGGTGTCCAGACCGAGGCAGGCAAAGGCACCACCTTCAGTGTTTGCCTTCAGGCGCGAGCCGGCGGTGGTTGATAAATTCCCGGCCTTACTTTCTTTCCCAGATATTGCATCCGATGGCGAGGGTTTCTTTTTCGGCCAGTCGCTTCCCGGCGACGCAAGCTTCGATGGCTTCCTGAAGATCGCGGCGGGTCGGCTCGGGACGCGCCTTTCCAAAATCAACATAGCGGTCATCAATGCGGCCATGGTAACAAAGCCTGCCCTTGGCATCGAAGACAGCGGCTTCTGGCGTCACTCGAGCTTTCGATTTCTTCACCAGACTATGAGTTTCATCACGGAGCAACGGAAGCGAGTAACGATACTCCCGCGCGTGACGGGAGATGTCCTCCTGCGAAAGATCCGCATCGGGATAAACAAGCCAGAAGGCGACCCCGTTGGTTTTGAACCTGGAAGCCAGCCGCTGAATCTCCGGCGCATATCGGTTGGAGATCGGACACTCAGGATGAACAAACACCAGCACAGTCACCCTGGCACCGCTCAAAAATGGATCTTTGAGTTTCTCAGAGTCTGCCGCCGGACCATTCCGTAATAAAACCTCCCCCTCGCGTGGAGAATTTCCAGAATCGATTCGCGCTTTGCCCACCTGAGGCGCAGGTTGATGGGGTGAGACTCCGTCAAGCCCCGCCAGATACATGGGTTCATGGCCTGGAGCCGTGCCCGAATGTTGGAAGTTTTCACTCCTGACCTGCTCTGATGTGGTTGTTGAGATGGCCATGGCTTCCAGGCCATCCGTGAGCATCGATGAATTGCGCGGTTGAAATCCCGGAGGAAGTGTCTCCGCCGAGCTGGGCAGAATCAGGATCAGACAGGCTGCGTAACGGCAAAGTCTCGATTGGGATTTCATGGCAGGTCAGATCTGAATCTCGAATCATCCTCGATCCAGACAATCGCGGACGGTTCGAGACAGGACCGCCAGCTCAAACGGTTTCTGGAGAACCACCATGCCTTTCTTTTGTGGCAGACCGTGCTGGACCATCTCCGCGCTGTAGCCACTCATGAGGATGACTTTGAGCGCGGGCTTTTTCTGAAGCAGAAGCTCGCTCAACTGGATGCCAGACATTTCCCGGGGCATGACCACATCGCTGATCAGCAGATCGCCGTTCGTTCGCTCGGTGAACGTGCGGACAAAATTCCCGACCCAGCCGTTTGTCGCGCCAAAATTGCGCCACTTCCCGCCTTCTCGAATCGCCAGACCGCGCGTGGTGCTGACCCACATCCGCTCCCGCTTGTCGAGATGCAGATTGATAATTTCACCACTGGGGAGCCCCGGAGTATTCGATGGGTCGAAAACGGTGAGCTTGACGCCGTCAAACCGCACCAAACCATTGAAAGTGCCGAACCACAAATAACCGTCGTGAGTTTGAACCATCGCCGTCGCTGAGTTCTCAGGCAAGCTTTGCTCCGTTTCCCAGGAGTCGATGATGTATTCGGAATCGACAAACGTTGCTCCGGTGGAGGAAGTCAGTGCCGCGAGCCACAGCATGATTGAGAACATCAACGAGCCAATTCGCCTGGAGCGGTCTCCATTCCGGTCAGCAACCCGATTTGATGCTCCAGACAGCATGCTCATGGCTATGGGTGTGTTTGTGGAGTCAATCGTAACGACCGTGTGCGAGACCACAAGCATTTGAAGCATCGACAAAAGCACCCGAATAAATCTGGAGTCCGGGCGGAAGCATCCATCCTTGTTGGATGCAGGATTTGTCTTTGGTTTCCGAAAACTTGCTGATCAGCCGGCAGGATGGAACACAAAGACACGGGGAGAACGTGGGTCGCCGCGCCAGTTTCTCCCTCGCCCGTCCATGAACCGGAGCGCGGATGCCTCGTCCGCGCGATCAATATGCCGGGACACGCGGACGCTGCGTCCGTGTTCCATTTTTTGCTGGAATCTGTAAACTTCCACGTTGCTGGAGGGAGGTTGCGAGCCCGCATGATTCACGCGCGACAACGAGTAGTCCGGGTAGAACAGAGCTGCCGGCTTGTCCCGGTCTGCAACTTGCCGACCGGAATGGAGAGGACGCTCTGTTGCGGTGAAACAGCGGCGCTTGGGAGCGCCGCACTCCATGCGCTCCGCGAGGTTCCGGGGCGCTGGTTGCGGAAGGAGCCTCAGAAATCCTGACTTGTAGGGAGAAAAGGAAAGGGGTTCGTGGAAGAAGGAAGAGCCTGAGGTGCGGGGGATGAGCTGGAAGCGGATGGCTTGCTTGAGATGAAATTGGGCACAAAGATCGGGCTATGCCTCAAGCGCAGTTG
>SIBF01000139.1 GCA_009695275.1 Pedosphaera sp.
GCCGCGTGCGTGCTGAAGCGCATCTGATATTTTTCGAGGCCGAAGATTTTGAAATACTTCAGATACATGTCGTTCACGGCGCGGAACTCGTCGGCGAACTGCTCCTCGGTGCAATAGATATGGGCGTCGTTCATGTTGAGCGAGCGCACGCGCATGAGGCCGAACAACTCGCCGCTCTGCTCGTAGCGATAGCAAGTGCCGTATTCCGCGAGGCGCAATGGCAAGTCGCGGTAACTGTGCGGTTCAGCCGCAAAGATGCGGTGATGATGCGGACAGTTCATGGCTTTGAGGTAATAACTCTCCGGCTCGCCCAGCCGTTTCAATTGCTCGCGCGCGGCGGTGAGTTCGTTGAAGGCGGTGGTGGCTTCCGCCGACGCCCTCCCGGATTTAACGGCGTCTTCGACTTGGTGAAATGCTTCAGTGCTCAGGCTCATGTGAAATTAAAAAACTGATGTTGTTCACGCTTTCGCGGTCAAAGTTTCGGCAGTCCGCGAATAAAAACTTTTCCCGACGCGATCAATATGCTCGCGCAACGGCTGGTGGCGGATGCCGGCGTAAGCCTGCACATCGAACGTGTAGGGCAGCGGCAGTTCATCCAATTCACCCGCAATCGAATTGAGGACGTTTCGGGAAATATTGCCCCCGAGGGCGAGGTCGATATCCGAAGCGGGCTGCGAACTGCCCTTCGCGCGCGAGCCGAAAACTTTCGCCCCGGCCACTTCAGGATGGCGGCGCAAAACCCCGCAGATCAACTCCCGCTCCGCATCGGTCAGGCCAAAGCTGTTCATGACGCGCTCCGTTCCTTGAGAAAGTCGTAAAGCTCGTCCAGCCCCCGAAGGAAACGAGCCGCCATTTCCCGAACGGCCTGGTCAACGACAGCCTCGTCGTAGGTATGCGAGAGCGAATTGCGACAGTCGAGCATGTCCACCCAAAGCTGCCCGTCCGAAATGATTTTTGCGGCGAACGCCTGTTTGACGACGTTCTTCGGCGTGTTTTGCGCCAGCACCACGCCGCTGTTTTCCAAGTAGTCCTTCAACGTCTTCCAAGCCAGTTCCACCGTGAACTCAAACCGCTGAATCGTCCCCTCCTTCTCCAGCGCGGAAAGACTCTCGACATCAGCGAGCGCCTCGCGCAGCAGCCGCAGGGCCTTTGCGAAGTTCTCGAACCGCTGTTTCCATCGAATGTCTGGATGCACTGTCCGGAACGGTAGCGAGGCCAAGCCACGAGCGCACGGTCAAACTTGCGATGAAGCCCGCGAGTTTGCGGAGGAGGGAAACAAGAATTGCGCCGCCCCGCCCGATAAACTTCAACCCGTGAAAGCAACCATGCCTGAACCTGAAATCGTGACGCGCCAAGGCCAGCCCGTCACCGTCATCGGCACCCTCGACGAGAAAGATGCTTTGAAATTGGGGACGGAAGAAGAATCCCGCGCGTTCACGGAGAAGGGCGGCGAGATCTACGCGAAGGCTTGAATTGGATACAACTTGAGCCGACATGAACGAACTCTACGCGCCTACGAACAGCCTGACTCATCGGATCACTCCCCGACACAAAGCTGAACTGAGGAAGTTCGACGCTGAGGGGCGATGGAACGCACCGTATCAGTTCACCATACCAAACATGGCAGCGATGTGGCTGGATTTGCAAAAGAGTTGGATTGAAAGGAAGGCCAGCGAATGGCAATTGCAGCAGAACGATGGCAGCACGGTGTTGAAATTGGCCGACAAGTGGAAGCGTGGCGCGAAACTCTCATGGGGAAACCTTGACCCGGCTCTTACTGAGGAGACGGTGGGATAGGTTACAAATCTTGACGGCGGCACAGACGCACCTGCTTCGTTGCTCACTCAGTCAGAGGCCGCTGCGGGCATCCTCCCTCGTTCGCGCCTCGCATCTGCATCCGTGGCGCTCGCCATCATTCGTAACCTATCCCACCGTCTCCTCAGTAAGCGAAAGGGGCGTAACAAAGTTGTCCATGCACTCAACTGCCCGATTCGCGCCATCGCATTCTTTTCTTGGGAAGAATCCGGGCGAGTGTTTTTGGCCAGACGGGTTTTCCCGACGTATTTCAATTAGTGGGTAAGGGAGTGGCCTTTCGGCCACCCCCTTACCCACTAGCACCTTTGCGTTCTCTGCGTTCTCTTGCGGCCAAGAAAATCCGTGTCCATTGGTGTTCATCCGTGGTTGAAAATGTGTCCGGCGAGTCGCCGGACACGACAGGCGGTTCGCCTGTGCTACCCCATTTTCTTCACGTGGTCGGAAAGTTGTTTTTCCAGTTCGGCGATGCGAGCTTCGATTTTCTGGCGGTCGGCGCGGTGTTCGTCCATTTCCATCGGCGGAAACATTGACTCCGCGTAATACGGCAGATGCCCGGACGTTTTATACATTTTTTCCCGCGCGATGTGCGGCGTTTTCACGCGCACGTAACCAGCCGCAAACTCCGTTTCCTTCGCCAGCTTTTCCAGTTCTTCCAGAATCGCCGTGCCCTTTGGCAACCACAGCGCCAGTCCAGGCCCAACATATTCCGTGTCAATCGCGAACAGCCCCATCTCCGCGCCGATCTTGCGATGGTCGCGGCGCTTCGCCTCTTCGAGCATCTTGAAATACTCGTCGAGCTGCGTCTTGTTTTTGAACGCGGTCCCGTAAATGCGCTGGAGCTGCGGCCCTTTCTCGTCGCCCTTGTAGTAGGCCGCCGCCACCGTCGTCAGCTTGAAGGCGCCGATGTTGCCCGTGCGCATGACGTGCGGCCCGGCGCAGAGATCGAGGAAGTCGCCGTTCTGAAAATACGAGATGGCCTCGCCCGCGGGAATCTGCGCGATGAGGTCGAGTTTGAATTTGCTCACGTTGCCGGGGCGTTCGGACAAACCACCGAGGCGTCCGCTCTGCGCGTCCTGGATGGCCTGTTCGCGCGGCACTTCGATCTTCTGGAAGACGTTGTTGGCCTTGATCTCCTTCTTCATCTCCTCCTCGATGCGCGGGAAATCCTCCTGCGTGATGCGATGCGGCATTTCGAGGTCGTAGTAGAAGCCGGTCTCCACTGGCGGCCCGTAGGCGAGCTGGGCTTCGGGCCATAGGCGAAGGACGGCGGTCGCGAAGACGTGGGCGCACGAATGCCGGAGGCGTTCGAGATCGGACATCTTGTTGCGGTCGTCAAGAGACTTGCGTTCGGGGTTCGGTTGGTTGAGTTGCGTCGGTTGTTGTTGGTTGTCGTCGGGCATAGAAAAGAGTAGTCAGTGAGTCAGTTATACTCTGCGCGGCCATAGATTGCGCTTTTTGAAATCGAGCGAAAATGGTCGCTTCCCATTGATTGTAAGCTACTTGACAACTCAAGTGTCACGGTGCCAAAAGCGCAGTTTGTGACCGCGCTCAGTATATCAGAAATTTCAGTCATCCGTCAGCGATCCGGCTGGTCCAAACCATTGGCCAAAGACGACAGGTATTTCACGCGCGACGCAACGGAGGCTTGAGCCGCAACCTCGCAAACGCTCGTCCAACGCTGGCACAGCTTCGTTGGAAGCGAGCACTCCTTCTATCAAGGCACGCTGTTCGATAAACCGATCGCGATGAGGGTGGCGGTCATCCAGCCAGTTGGCGAGCAGGCGCCGACGCATTTCAGGCAGGTGCCAAAAGCGACGACCGTATTCAAAGCGCGCCACGTCATCGTAGGAGGCATAAGGCCCCCAGACGGTGGATTCGGCAGCGATAGCAGCGGCGTCACGCATGGATTCAAGTTAACAGTTTGATACTCTTCGCCCAAGCCTCATGTGCGCGGTCTCGTGGTTCGTTCCGCCTTAGCTTTGGCAATAGAAGGTCTGACGGAGATGGAACGGTGACTTCAAGGCAGCCATAAGTTTTGGTCGCGGCGCGAGCCGACCAATCAGCGGAAAACTCGCGCAGCACCGACTCCGGCATAAGGTTGACATGCCAGCCGTGTGCCACTTCGAAATCGCTGCCAATGAGGGCGTCGTAACATAGCTGCGCAACTTCATCCGAGTCAGTAATCGGGTCCACATCCATGCTACTCTCGGGGAGAGGCTCGGTGATGCCGCGTTGGAAGGCGTGCCACAACAATGCACCGGAGCCGATCAGAATCATGCGACCTGGCTGCATGAGCTTGCCGCCGAATTCGATCAACCAATCCTCGACCTGCCGTGGATGCTTTAGTTCGCGACGAGGCATGGCAAATCAACTCCGTTTACTTTCCTGATGGCAAACCATGTCGATGACAACTGCTGTCGCGAGGATGAGCACGTCATCCTCGCCGTCGGCGATGTCCACGCCGTAAGTGTCGGTCCAACTGAACCATTGTTTGCTCACCTGTGCGACCTCCCGACGCTGGCGCTCGAAGGTGTATTCGTGATCGAGAAAACTCCCTTGCGCTTCCAGGTCGTCCGGTCCTGGAACGTCCACCGTGAACTTGCAGCGCAGGAAGGTGAAGAGCTTCTTTTTCACCACGGCGACGAGCCGGCCATGCACTTCGATTTCGTAGGTCGGTCCCCACGAGAGGAGCTTCTGGCGGATGAAGGCCAGCTCGTTCTTCTGCATATCCTGGAACGAGAGCTTGTCACCCCAACTGAACGCGCGACCGTCCACAAAATAGACGTCACCATCATTGGCGTCCCGGATGCGGAAGTCGTCGCCCCAGGACCAGAATTTTTGTTTGAGCAGGTAGCGCATGGGTAAACAAAAACGCCTCGAACGGTTGAGTGCGAGGCGTCGGCGTCCATCCCGGTTTTCGGGAGGACGCTAAATCGTTGTCATTGTCATTCTGCGGGCACGAAGCACGTGGCGGATTTAGCCTTGTGCAGCACCGCAAGGCAAACGGTTTTTCTTGCGGACAATTGCGTCACGGTCACGAGCCTTCGGCCTTTCTGGGTCAAGGATGAGTGCCCATTCCGCTGAAAGTCTGAAGTATCCTGCGGGATGGATTTCTACTAAATTCAACTCGTGAACCAGCTCCAGACTGAAATCGATGTCCTGATCCGGGCGCGTTATCCGATTTTATATGTCGTCTCGTCCGAGGAATTGCGAGTGCAGGAGATGATTCAGAAGGTCGCCACCGACCAGCAGAAGGCGCTGATCGAGTGGAGCTGCACGATGGGGCTGGTTCCTTCGGGAACGTCTTTGCAGTCGGTTCGCAACCGCACGGCCGCGACAAAGGATCCGATCACGGCGATGGATCACGTCATCGATCAAGTGGAGCCGGCGATTTTTCTCTTCAAGGATCTGCATCCATTCCTCACGCGCAATCACCCTGCTGTCATCCGGCGATTGAAGGAGATCGCGCAGCAATTGAAGAACAGCCACAAGACGCTGGTGCTGGTTTCGCCTGTGATGGAAATCCCAGTGGAGCTGGAGAAGGAAGTAACTTTGATTACTTTCCCGCTTCCCACGCGCGCGGAGTTGAGTGAATTGCTTGACCGCATCACCGAGGAAGTCCGCCAGTACGCAGAGGTGCAGATCAATCTAAGCGCAGAGGGGAGAGAGCGGTTGCTGCAAGCGGCGCTCGGATTGACGACAGGAGAGGCGGAGAATATTTTCGCGAAGATTGTTGTGCGCGATTGCCAGCTTTCGGGCGACGACGTGAATGAGGTCTTGGCAGAGAAACAGCAGATCATCCGCAAGAGCGGGCTGTTGGAGTATCATGCCGCAGATGAATCGTTCGCAAACGTAGGGGGCCTGGGGAATCTCAAGCAGTGGCTGCAAAAGCGCTCGATCGCCTTCTCGGATGACGCACGGCGATTCGGACTGCCCGCTCCGAAAGGCGTGCTGCTCCTCGGAGTTCAAGGCTGCGGCAAGAGTTTGTGCGCCAAGGCAGTCGCGTCACTCTGGCAACTGCCCCTGCTTCGCTTCGACATCGGACGAATGTTTTCAGGACTCGTGGGATCGTCTGAGGAGAACATGAGGCGCGCCATTGGCGTCGCTTCGTCGGTCGCGCCAGCAGTGCTCTGGGTGGACGAAATCGACAAAGCCCTCTCCGGAACTCACTCGTCGGGTTCTTCCGATGGTGGCACGACTGCGCGCGTGTTCGGTACCTTTCTTACATGGCTTTCTGAGAAAACAGCGCCTGTGTTTGTCGTTGCGACAGCCAACGATGTCTCACAACTGCCCCCGGAACTGCTGCGGAAGGGACGACTTGATGAGATTTTCTTTGTGGACCTGCCCTCACGTGAAGAACGCATTGAAATTGCAGGGATTCAGCTCGCGAAACGAGCGCGGGACATGAGCCAGTTCGACTTACCGCTGCTTGCGGACGCCAGCACTAATTTCAGCGGCGCTGAGATCGAGCAAGCTGTCGTGAGCGCGCTATACGACGCGTTCTCCGAGAAACGCGAATTGACGACGAGCCATGTCCTTGAAGCTTTCCAACAGACTGTGCCCCTTGCAACGACGATGAGCGAAAAGGTTGCCGAGCTTCGAAACTGGGCGCAAGGCCGGGCGCGCCATGCGAGTGGTGGTTGGTAGCCGTATTGGTTGCTTCGCCTGCCTTGAGTGCTTTGTCCGCGGCGTCAGGCTCAGAGTGCCACAAAGGCCAATGCGCCCGCCAAAGCCGCCAGCAACCAGATGACGAGCACTGCGCCAGTTTTGCTCCAGCCACGGCGAACCAACCGGTGAGACAAATGATTCGTGTCGCCCACGTAGAAGGGTTGGTTCCTCCGCCAACGGATGATCACGACGCAAATCAGGTCCAGCAGTGGCACTGCAAGAATCACAAGCGGTTTCAGCACCGCGAGCGCATGAGGATTCTGCGATGAATAGAAGTGAGGCAGGATGGCCATCACTGCCAGAAGGTATCCAACCAGATGACTGCCGGCATCTCCAAGAAACACCGAGGCTTTTGGAAAATTAAAGGGAAGAAAACCGAGAAGAGCACCGCTCGTCGTGAATGCAAGCAGAGCGACAAGGTACTGGCCTTGGACGGCCGCGCCCCAGGCGAAACACCACGTTCCGATCAACCCCAGGCCGCCACACAGACCATTCATGTTGTCCATGAAATTCAGCGCATTGGTCAGGGTCAGTATCCACAGAATCGTAATCAGGTAGTTCACCAGGGGTACCGGCACGAACAGGGTGATCCGGACACCGGCTGCCGCCACGGCGGTCGCGATCAGCAACTGGCCGCCAAATTTCATCGCGGGCGACAACTCCCACTTGTCGTCCAGCCAACCAAGGACCACCATGGCCAGCGCTCCCAAGAGAATCACCGCAACTTGGGATCCGCGTCGGGTTAATCCAAACCCAAGCCACCCCGCGAAATCCCCCGCGATGCCGGGACCATTGGCTGCCGAGCCAGCGCCGAACCATCCAAGCTTGAATGCCACTGCGGCGCACATCACTGGCACCATGATTCCTGTTAGAACCGCAAAACCACCAGTTAGAGCGATCGGCTTGTCGTGGATCTTCCTGTGCCCCGGGTCATCCACCAATCCGGTTCGATAACCCCATCGCCGCCACAACAACATGCTTCCGGCTGCGGCGAGGAAGGCTGATGCGAATACAACCGTGTAAAGATTGAACGGGAAACTCATCCTGAGGATCAATGGTGAGGATCCATTCCAACTCCGCGTTCACGCGCCAGCCTTCGATAAAGTTGATCCAACTCACGAACCATCTGTTCCACGCTGAATCGATCGCGGACAAACTGCTGTCCGGTGGAGCCCATCTGCTCGCGACCAACCGTATCGCGAACGAGCTGCAATAACCGGTCGTGCAAGGTCGGAAGATCGCCCGGTCTCACGAGGAAGCCAGTCTTCCCGTCCTGGCACACTTCCCGAGCACCGTCACAATCGTAGCAAACCACCGGTCGCGCGGCTGCAAGCGCTTGCGGCAATGCTCGCGCCAGTCCCTCCCGACGCGACAGATGCACCAAGACATCCATGCATCCCACGAGGCCGGGAATCTCCGATGGTTTTACAAGGCCGGCAAACACAATCTTGGAGGCGATGCCCAGCCCGCGCGCCCGCGCTTCCAATCGTTGCCGCCATTCGCCACCGCCAATGAGAAGAAATTTCACTTTCGGAGCCGCGGCAATGACCGCTGGAGCCACATCAAGCAAGTCATCGTGTCCTTTCAATTCGAATAGCCGCGCAATTTTCCCGATCACAAAATCGTCCGCGCCCAACCCATGACGTTTGCGAAGCTCGGGATCGTTTTGCGCGGCAAGAAATGGCTTGAGGTCGAATCCGCTGAAAATGCGAGTGTAGTTTTCCGGTTTCCCTATCCCAGCCGCGAGGTACTGATCCGCCATTGCTTGAGCCACCGTGATGAAATGAGTCGTCACTCGTGCCGCGCGCCGTTCCGCCGCCCGGAAAATGAAATTTGCGAGAACCCCTTGAAAATCGCCGAACGACGGCCCGTGAATCGTGTGAATGATGACAGGAACACCCGCCCGATGAGCGGCAAGCCTTCCAAGCACGCCGGCCTTTCCACTGTGAGTGTGGACGATGTGCGGACGCGTGCGGGCGAAGAGTGCGGTCAGCCTGGCCAACGCGCGCCAATCCTGGAGGGGCCGCACCGGACGGATGAGTTCAGGAATGATGGTGAGAGCACCGGGGTGGCCATCGAAGGTGGAGGCGAGCGATCCTTCCGGGCCGGTGGTGGGTCCAGATACCAGATCCACCTGGAGATCCTCCCGTGATCGCAGGCCGAGAACCGAGGCGATGGTGTTCTCCTGCGCTCCTCCGACGATCAACCGGGTGATGACGTGGCTGACCCGCATCCGGGTTACCTCGGGCCAGGCTTGAGTTGCTTGAGTCGATCCAGCACCTGTTTCTTTTCCTGATCCAATTCCGGCGTGCTTTCAGAAGGAAAATTTTTCAAGTAACGCTCGTAATTCCTCACGGCAAGGTCCATCTGCTTTTCGCGATAAGCGATTTCCGCCAATCCATAGTAGGCCACAAAGGAACGTGGAGCCAACTGGGCGAGCAGCGTGTAGTCCCTCCGAGCCTTGGCAAGGTCACTTTTCTGGAGATAAGCTATCGCCCGGTTACGGAGAGCGTTCGAATCATTCGGATTCTTCTTCAAGACCTTGCTCAAGGGCTCGATGGCGTCGTCGTAACGCTTCTGACTGATTGAAATGACACCCATGTAGGTCAAGCCTTCGACGTTCTCAGCATCCACACGAAGGACGCTTCCCACAAGTTGCAGTGCTTTGTCATATTCCTGCTGTTGGAGCAGGATGTACGTCTTGTAAAGTTGTGCCGGTATATTCTTGGCATCCCGCAAAAGAATTTCATCGAGCGTCTCCAACGCTTTCACGTTGTTCTTTGTGTTGAAATAGATGGTGGCCCGATTCATCTGAACCTGCGGATTGTTCGGCGCAAGTCTCTCGAGAGCATCGAGTGCCTCGATGGCTTGCGGAAATCGCTGCTCCTGAGCGTAGAACTGAACCAATGTATCCAGAATTGCCACGCTCTTGGGATACCTGGCTCGCGCATCCACAAGCAGTTTTCCGGCTGCTTTGGAATCTTTCCGGGAAAATTCGGCGTTCGCCTCCATCCGAATCAATTCGATCTGGCCATTCTCACCGAGGCTCGCACTGCGGCGCACTCTCAATTCACGAAGCCACTCGACGGTCTGTTCGGGGCGGCCCGCCTGCAAAAATACATTCGCGATGCCAATGTCCGCAACGAGGCTGTCCGGATCCAGTTCAGCAACACGGCGGTACTCGGTCATGGCTTGCCGGAGCAGGCTTTGTCCAAGAAAAATATCGGCCAGTCGCAGGGTGAATTCTGGCTGGTCAAACGGGCCGTTGTCGGTCAGCACCTCCCAGCTTCGGTATTGTCCAAAACGGTCTTCGACGGATTTGGCCGTCAAATTTGTCGCTCCACCACCTGCTCGGAGGGCCTTGTTATACTGCAGATTGATGTAGGCGGGGATATTGTTGGTGTTCAGCGCTGCGGCAGCCTCAAAGTATTTTGACGCCTCGGCCACCTTCTTGTGCCGTTGCAAGGCCACTGCCCATGCATTGAGCGCACGCGACATGAAAACCTGAACGTACATGCCGTCACGGGATTGTTTCAGTTTGCTCAACCCGGAAATGTAATCCATTTGTTTATCCCAAAAATCCTGGTTGGAAGCCAGTTCCTCCGGGCTCAACTTGACCGGGGTCAGGCTGTTGGTCGAAGCAAGGGTCAGCTCGTAACCCAATCCCTTCTGTCTGGTATCGAATCGTTCAAAATAGTAGCCGAAGCTCGGATGCATGTAATGGATCGAATTGGTTCTCGCCAGATCCGTGAGCATCTGAACAAGCGTGCCGTCGTCGAAGAGATCCTCCCCAATCATCAAGGGCCATCGCTGTGGATATCGTTGGGCGAGCTGCCTGTGGTAATCGAGACTCGCGAGAGCCCTGGTGTGAACGAGAACATGCTTTTGTGGCGTTCCCTCTGTACTCAACTGGGCAGCGAGAAGCAGGACAGTGTACGGATCGTCGCTCAAAACAATCCCTCCCTTCTCCGGCAGCCCCTTCGACGAAGCTTCGGCCATCTGTCTCAGAGCCGTTCCGTCGTTCGAGCGGATCTGGCTGAAATTGATAGAGCCAAGCCCAGCGGGGACGGCCACGGCCGCGATCCAGACCAACCCCACCGTTCCCTTTGCCAGAATGTTCCCGAGGCCGGAGCGTCGGCGCCAGCTCTTGCCTCCGCGCTGCTCCCTGCTGATCAACATCAGGTAGCCGGAGAAATATCCCACGCAGAGCGCCCCCAGATAATAAAATGTCAGGAATGGCAATCCGTATCCGAGGGATCGAGGACTGAACTTCTGGCCGAACGCCACCCAGAGGCACGCGCCAAAAAACAACACATGGATCACGCGCAACATGATTTGTGTGAGAGCAGATCCTGCGGCGCTGGTATCGCCAAAACTTGCGGGCCATCGAATTCCGATGATGATCACCGGGAGGATGGCTGTTAATGAAAGTGCCAGTGCCCGGATACGCAACGCCGGGATGTCGAAGAGCATTGATTTCTGCGCAGCCAGGTTGCCGCGCAGGGCGTCCCAGAATGTCACGGAAGGGTTATTCGCCAGCGCCCAGACAATCGGCAGAAGCAGGTAGAGCAATAGTCCGCAAGCTCCCCACGCGATCATTCGAACAAGGAATTGAAATTGAAGACATTCAGTTCCTTTGATCCACAACAACGCTCCGAGAAACAACGGGAGGAAGCCGATGAGAGCCCAGTTGTTTGTAATTCCCAAAGCGTAAACGAAGGCGAACCGGTACAACCAAGAATCCCGTTGCTCAATCCTGAACTCCAACAAACAACGAATGGCGTAGGCAAACACCAGAAGATCCAGCATTTCTCCCGTCGCCACAGTCGCGTGCTCCCAGAAGGTGATTTCCAGGCCGCACACCAATGCCGCCATCACAGGCGGCAGCCACGAGCCAGGTATCATCAGGAGGGAGAATTCACTCCGTTCACGCTGCCGTTGCTCGTGCGTGCGATCCTGAGGCAAAAGCATCACTGAACGCGCCAGCAGGAGAAGTGTCAGCCCGGCCCACACTGCGGAAAGAGCATTCAAAGCCATGGGCTGGACTCCGACGGGAAGCCATCGAAAGGGAAAAGTAATAAGGAAGAACAACGGCGATTGATGAGGCAGAACCCAGTCCCATCCGGTCACTTTCGCCACGAGGGGCAGGCTCGAGAGCGAAACCCAGTGATTCAGGGTCAGAAAATATAATACCAGCGCACCACCGCATACTGCCCACGGCAGTAGCATTGGTACACGGCTGGACTGTGATTCACGTGTTTCTTCCATAGCTTCGAGATGATGCAAGTTGAAACGATGCCTCCCTGCTTGGCAAGTTCCGTTTGGAAATCCACAACAGTTCTGGATGAGTGACCGCCGAAATGCAAAAAATCCCACGGTGGGAATCCTCGACCGCTGGAGCTTCCACGCAGGTGCGCAGTTGTTGATCACTTTCCACTCTCCCCGCATGGTTCCGGCTAACGCACGGTTCGATTGCGCAGCAGCAACACGCTGGCCTTGTCCCGCAGCAGTTCCTCGTAGTGCGCGGTTTGCTCGGAAGGAACCGCCATCGGCACTTGTGCCGCGCCCAGGAGCAGGTCGATGTCGCCATCTCCATCCGCGTCGCCGGCACTGATCCGCATCCAACGGTTCCAGTATCGGTCATCAATGCCTGAACGTTCGACAGTGCCGTCCGTTCTTTGCAGCAGCAGCAGCAACGTCGTTGGAACCGGCAAACGCCAGTCCGGGTAAAACGCGGTCACAGCCAGGTCAATGCGCCCATTGCCATCAAAATCACCAGCCGCCACGTCCATCGCACCGTCGAGGTGCTCGAAGAGAACTTCCGTGGATTTCCAATTACCTTCATTCCGTAGAACGCGCACTCCGTAGTGCGCCTTGAGGGGCCTGCCGCGTAGCTCCAGATTGTTCCCTGACAATTCAACGACATCGGGTCTGCCATCACCGTCCCAGTCAACCACCAGACACCGGTTGTAACCCCAGCCGACCGGGCGCTCGACAATCAGGCGCGGAACAAATCGACGATTCCCTTCATTGACGAACGCGAGCAATCGAGGCCGGGCGTTGGCGACTGAAATAATGATATCGAGATCTCCATCACCGTCGAAATCCGCGACCTCACCCCACGTCGAGCCTGCCTCTTCAAACAACACATCCTCCTGTAATGTTGCTCCCCCACCCCACCAGAGTCCCACACGACCTTCCGGGTAATCACCAAAGCCACAGACGAACAAGTCGTCATTGCCATCTCCGTCGATGTCGGCAGTGCGATGGGCGGTGATGCGTGGGTGATTATCCACGACGGTCTGCTGTTTCCCCTCGTTCAGATCGAAATCGACAATCTGCCCCTGGCGGAAATCCCGGCCAAAGTGGCCCATCAACCCCACACGCCGCACTGGACCAACGCGCTCGTAGCTGACCGGCTCTGAATGAACCTCGATCGCAGCGGTCTGGCCCCGCCTTAGAACGCGGAATTCCGGCGGCCTGGAAGATCCAATCAGCAACGTCTGATCCACCGGATCGATCCAAGCCAGGGTGATCACCGAAGCGGGAATGGCAAGTGGCACTGGTTCGAACAGCGTCGAAGTTGCAGGCTTCGGCTTCACCACCGGCTCCCTATATTGAATGATGGACTGGTCCAGGAAATAGGCGCGAATCGCTTCAAACTGTTCCTTCGTGACAAGAGGTTCAGACGGAACAAGCCGGCTATCCACAAGGACCGGGTGCAATTCGATCTCGGCGGGATGTCCGAGATAACTCCCCATCCATGCTAGCAAGTAAGGCCATTCTTCACGGGGCAGGAACGAAGGAGATGGACATGGGTGACACTGCGCGCAGGAAAATGCCGCGAGCGCCTGGCCATCCAGGAGCTTCGTTGTTGAATGCTCCGGCCCGCACCCGGAGGCAAAGGCCAATGCCACGACCAGACATGTGTCGGCGGCATTTTTCAGAATTGGATTTTTCAGGTTCCGCACAGAATCGAACTGGAAGCCCGTTGGCGGATCGCATTCATTATGATGGGAGCGAAACTTGCGATCCTCATCAGCCGGGTCAAGGCCAAAGGTCAAACGGACACGGTTCCAAAGTGATCCTATCCGCGCCCGATGTAAGGCATCTTGGTGGCCATGATCGTCATGAAGGGCACATTCGCATCCAATGGGAGAGATGCCATCTGAACGATCGCGCGCGCGACAAGCTCCACATCCATCGTTGGCTCGACAGCCATGGAACCGTCGGCCTGCGGCACTCCACTTGCCATGCGAGCCGTCATTTCGGTCGCCGCGTTGCCGATGTCGATCTGGCCGCAGGCAATGTCATACTTCCGTCCATCGAGCGCCGTGGACTTCGTGAGGCCGGTGATCGCGTGTTTGGCAGCGGTGTAAGGTGCGGAATTGGGGCGGGGAACATGAGCCGAGATTGAGCCGTTGTTGATGATGCGCCCACCACGAGGACGCTGGCTTTTCATGATCTTGAACGCTTCCTGCGTGCAAAGGAACGCGCCAGTGAGACAAGTGTCCACCACGCCTTTCCACTGCTCGAAACTCAAATCTTCCAAAAGCACAGCGGGAGCACTGATGCCTGCATTATTGAACAAGAGGTCCAACCGGCCAAACACTTCGGCCGTCTTTGCGAACAAGGCTCGCACGCTGATTGGATCAGTGACATCCGATGCCACAACCAGTGCGCGAGTCGCGTGCGGCCCGGCTTCCGCTCTGGCCCTCTCAAGAAGTTCACCGCGACGCCCGGCGAGAACGACCGCGTAGCCTTCCTTCAAGAGTGCCAGGGCAGTCTGTCTGCCAATTCCAGATCCGGCTCCAGTAACCAGGGCAACTTTATCGGGTAAATTCATGCGGTCAGACTATATCAGGATTCGCGGTTGTCCCATTCAAGAATTTTTTGGCGATGGCGTTCGATTCGGTTGTCGCAGCGCCTGACAACCGAATCCTCGCCTCTGTTGGTTGCGGTTTCAACGCGCTGGATGCATTGCTGGTTGAGATGAATTACTCTCGTTCAGACATCAAACGCCGCGCTCACCATTTTGGAGCCGCACTAGAATCCGACGGTGAGCGCTGGGAAATGGCAACTTTTCCATCTCGACGAGACGCAGCCATTTTGCATTTCCCAGCATCGAATAACGTCTCGGAAAATTTCCACGGAACGCTTCAATGGTGATTCGGTAACGAGTGATGGAATGTTTGATCGTGCAAAAACATTTCAAATTCCTCACAGATCGTCCCAGACATTCCTTCGACAACTGAGGCGGCACATCGAGTTTCGATGAGCGAATGTTTGTGGCTTCGGCCTTTCTCCCGGCCTCAGCGTTTTCCATCTCGATGTTCGGAAACTCCCAGAGCTGTGCGTTGTGAACGCCGTCGAGCCTCTGCCGCACGAGAAATCGTCCATCACATTCGATAACGAACGCGGCGAAGCGCCGGGGAGTCACCGACGGGCGTGGGCCGAGATTTGGCAACTCATGCTGCCTTCCATCGAGACGAGCCCGGCAATTTCGAAGGAGTGGACATTTCTCGCACGTGGGATTTCGCGGCGTGCAAACCAACGCCCCGAGCTCCATCAGGGCTTGATTGAGTTCTGAGCAAACTTTCCGTCCCGGCTTTCTGATGCTCGCGGCGACGGAAACCAATTCTCCGGCGAGTTGCCACAAGTGGTCATTCGTCTCATTTTCTCTGGGGTTCGTCGCGATTCCGTGAACCCGCGCAAGCACCCGGATCACGTTGCCGTCAAGAATTGGCGTGGGCTGATTGAAGGCGATGCTGCAGACCGCGCCAGCGGTGTAACGGCCAATTCCGGGGAGCGCCAAAACTGTATTGAAGTTCGCTGGAAACACGCCGGCATGTTCATCGGTGATGATCTGGGCAGCCCTGTGAAGTTGTCGAGCCCGAGAATAATAGCCCAGCCCTTCCCATGACTTGAGCACGTCGTTCATTGGGGTTGCTGCAAGAATCTCCACTCGCGGGAAACGTTTCATCCACCGTTCCCAGTACGGAATGACCGTCTTCACCTGCGTTTGTTGCAGCATGATTTCCGAAACCCAGATGGCGTAAGGATCCAAAGTGCGCCGCCACGGAAGGTCACGCGCGTTGGTTGCAAACCAGCGTAGAAGGGCATTCACAATGATTTGATCCCGCGTCACGTCGTGTTTGTAGGTTTCAACACCTACGAGCGCACCGAAAATCTTCAGCCGCTGTCCGCTGAGAATTCGACAATCCACTCCCCTGCCCTTACGCTTCGCTCCAATTTGGGTTCTTGGAAGTTTAGCGTTGGGATTTTCATTGGGGAACGGGGTAGAGGTTGAGGCCGCCGAGATGGAAGAAGATGTCGGTCTTGAATCGTTCCGGGTTACGATACCCATAGGCTTTTTTCACCAGGCTTTGAATCTTGTTGTT
>SIBF01000140.1 GCA_009695275.1 Pedosphaera sp.
GCCTTTCATCTGGACGGCGAAGGTGGCCGACATTATCCAGAAGCTTGAGCGGGCGCGGGCCAAACTGGAGGGGATCAAACCCGGCTGTACCCAGCCTCGTGGCAAAAAGAAGAAACGTAAAGTTATTTAAGAGACACTACACTAGGCTTGCCAAGTTCAACCACGGTGCCACGGCGAATAAAGCCGCCATGGAATTCATCGATGTTGACGACCGCCAGAATCCCGGAATCTATCCGCCTGCAGACATCATGCGCCGCTTGCAATATGGTGGGGATTTTGGTGAAATGATGGGCCTCCGCGACGAACTCTGGACCCAGATCAAAGCGAAATAGCCCAACACATCACATGATCGTGCATCTTGGCTTTCACTTCTTGACGGGGCGCATAAGATGGCCGCGATGAAAATTGAAAGTCTGCACATCGGAATGAAGGTACGTCATCAGCAAGCCGGAATCGGCATCGTCAAGGGGCTGACTCAACAGGTGGCGGAAATTCTTTTTGACGAGGGCACCCGCCGGCTTTCGCCGGAAACCAGCGAGCTTGAAATGGTCGAGGAACAGGCGACCGTCAACGGTCTTCAAATCCCGCTGCGCCAGTTTGTCGAGCAGGCCGTTGAGTCCGTCCTGGACCATCTTGGAATCGATCAGCCAGACACAACCGTCGCCGAGCTGGGGGCGCGCTGGAACAAGGGCAATATGGTGCTCCACCCGGCGGACCCGACATTGCAAACGAAGGAGATTCCGCTGGAGGCATTCTTCCACAAGATCGTCATGATGCGTAACAACCTTCGTGTCCTCGAGCAGAAGATCAACGCGCATCCACAATTGAGCGACGGTGAGAAGGTTGAAATGCAGCAGTACATCACCCGCAGCTACGGCTCCATGACGACCTTCAACGTGCTCTTCAAAGACAAGGAAGGCCAGTTCCGCACGGATGCTTGAGAGCCGGTATCAAACCGGGCATTGAAGCAAGCTGTCCGCCAGCGAACACGGCGGGGCTTCTTAATCCTAATCGTTCTGGCCCTGCGGAGATCAAGAGCAGGATTAAGGTTATGATTGAGAATTGCAGCGTTGGCGTTAGCCGAATCAATGCAATAGGAGCGCGGAATTCATTCCGCGTGAATTCAAGAACACCTCAAGGGCGGTCGTCTCGACGACATGCCAGGCAGTCGAAAGCCAGGTCACTGCAAAGTGACCAGCGCGAAGCGCAAGGCGTCGCAGTGGAAATCTCCAGCCCAGTTGGGCATTCCATGCCGTTATGGAATAAATTCCGCGCTCCTACTGAATCCTCTCCCCACTCGTTCCTCTCGGGGAGAGGTAGAAGAAGTGCCGGGTTTTGAAAGCACCCCGGATTACTTAATTTTCCGGGTGGCTCGATCCTGCAGCCAGACGACGTCTTTGTTGTTTGGGCTAGGGGAGCCCAACGCAAGCCCTTGACCCTTCTTGAGCTTGGGAAAGGTGCGCGGATCGACCCATTTCTTGATTTCGGCGTGACCGTCAGCAAAGGAGAAACCTCCTGCGTTATTATGGTAGCTCGCCGGATAATCGACGATCATGGTTTTGGCGAAGTTTGGATAACTGTCCATCTGAGTCACCCAAAAGCCGTCGTTTATGCTGTCCTCGCGTTCGTCGAGCAGCACCCAGGTCATGGTGGGACCCGGATCGTTCATGTCGCTCAATTTCCGATAAACCTGCCAGATGTTCCCCGGCCAGCCATCCTGCGTCCAGCCGGGTTTATACGGCAGTTCGCCATTTCCACCGACGAAGTTGCTCATGGCCATGCTTCGGACCCGCCTGACCGTCTGACCTTTGAACGGTCCCGTGGTTGGCTTCACTGTGCTCTGGTCTGCCGGGCATTTCCATATCCCGGCGGACCCGCCGCAGTAGGTCCAGAGCGGACCTTTTTGAATATCTTGAGCAATATCCCAGTTGGAGGCGTTCCCGCTGAAATCCATCGAGCTGGTCCCAACATATCCGTGCTTCGACCCGTATCCTTCCACCACTTTATCGTTGCTGTCTTCCGCGTACAATCTCCAGGCGAGCATCAATTGCTTGTTGTTGCTCATGCACGTGATGCCCTGGGCTTTGGTTTTGGCCTTGGACAACGCCGGCAGGAGCATTCCCGCGAGAATCGCGATGATGGCGATGACGACAAGCAGTTCGATCAGGGTGAATCCGCGCCGCGCGCGGGTTTGGTATGATATGTTCATATTCAATTGAGCTTCCGATCCATTGATCAGATCCCCGAGTGCGCTTGATGCGCATCGAGGCCAGTCCGATGTTGGGAGCGATTGCGATTAAAGTATGCTGTCCTCGAGGCAATGGCAAACGGAAGTTCTGGCACTCCACGATTTGCATCCGCCCGCTGGATCCGGAAAAGGATCGCACACACCGTCTCGCGTGGTGTGGAACTGACGCGCTTTCATATTTCGCCAGCCAAACACCGGAACCCGACCGAATCCATCCAGTTGAAGCGCCCTCGAATCACGCCGACGAGCACGAATCAAACGGATCCGGTGGCAAAGGTCAGGATCGAATACAAGTCTCGGAACGGTGACGGTTCAATCGCTGAAAAAAACAGTTTCGCTTCCCAATCCGTGAAATTCGCGTCATTTGCGGGCTCTGGAATTGAACAGTCCAGGCTCAAATCCGCTCGAAATAGCGCTGCTTCTCCCAATCCGTCACGGCGTCGCTGAATGCCTGGTGTTCGAGGCGCGCATGGTGGACATGGAAATCCACCACGTCCTCGCCAAAGGCAGCGCGGGCGAGTTTGGATTGCTCGAACAAATCCGTGGCGTCACGAAGACTGCCGGGCAGGCGTGCGAGTTTTGGATCGATGTAGGCGTTGCCTTTGTATTCGTCGCCGCAGTCGAGGTTTTCTTCAATGCCAGCGAGGCCGGCGGCAAGCATGGCGGAGAAGGCGAGGTAGGGATTCGCGTCTGCGCCGGGCATCCGGTTCTCAGGCCGGAACCCGTTGCCATGGCCAACGACCCGGAAGCCGGTGGTGCGATTGTCGGTTGCCCAAGCCATGCGTGTTGGTGCCCAACTGCCGGGCTGGTAACGCTTGTAACTATTGATTGTGGGAGCGTAAAAGAGGCAAAGCTCGGGTGAGTACTTCATCAAACCACCGAGAAATTGTCGAAAGATCTTCGACCCAGCTTGGAGTTTGGAACTTGGAATTTGGGGTTTTGTCTTCCGCGTGCCCGGCTCTTGCCAAAACAAGTTCCTTCCTCCCTTCCACAGGCTCATGTGAATGTGACAGGAGTTCCCCGCCTCGGTTGGCGCGTACTTCGCCATGAAGCTCACCGCTTTGCCGTGTTGCTCGGCGATTTCCTTCACGCCCTGTTTGAAGAGAGCGTGCATGTCCGCCATCGCGAGAGGTTCGGCGTAGGT
Organism: Pedosphaera sp.; assembly: GCA_009695275.1. GTDB lineage: Bacteria > Verrucomicrobiota > Verrucomicrobiia > Limisphaerales > F1-12-MAGs170 > F1-120-MAGs170. The sequence goes on from SIBF01000140.1 coordinate 3,393, forward strand.
GAAGTTGATCTCGTGCTGTCCCCTGCTCCACTCGCCCTTGCTGCTCTCGACCGGAACTCGCGCGGCAGTGAGCTGATTACGCAACTGGCGCATGAGCGGCTCATCGCGTGTCGGCTGCATGAGGTGATAATCGATCCGGTAATCACTTGAGGGCTGGAGATCCCGATAGCCGCTTGTGTGCGCCGAGTGATAAGTTTGATTGAAGAGGTAAAACTCCAGCTCGCTCGCGCAGTAGCAAGTCATGCCGAGTTTGGCAACGCGGTCCAACTGTCGGCGGAGCACGGATCGGGACGCCTCAGCCACCAGCGAGCCGTCGTGCTTGAGGAAGTCGCAAATGACGAGTGCCGCGCCTGGCTGCCAGGGCAGCACGCGAATCGTGTCGAGGTCCGGCCGCATTTCAAAATCGCCGAAGCCGGCGTCCCAGTTGGCGACCTTGAATCCGTCCAGCGGGTCCATCTCCATGTTTACGGTGAGGAGATAACTGCATCCGTGGGTGCCATGCTTCGCCACGGAGCCGAGGAAGTAGTCGGCTCGAAAGCGCTTGCCGACGAGCCTCCCGAATGGATCGGGAATGCCGACGAGGACGGTGTCGATGGCGCCGGATTTAACCTGAGATTTGAGCTGGGTGAGGGTCATGTTTGAATATTCAGAGATTGTTGAAATCCTCCACACTGAATCCCATCTCGCGGATGATTGTCCGCAACGTGCCTTTCGGCACATCGCCCGGATGGCTCGGGATTGGAACCGTCAGATCTTTTTCCGATGAATAATAGACTGGATGCCGGCTGGTTCGGATCTCGACGAATCCGGCTCGGCGTAATTTACGAGCCAGCACACGGTGCGAGATGGGCACCAGCTTAGGCATGAACTGGCCGTCGATATACGTTGATCCCCGCGTAGCGTGGTTTGCGAGGTTTGCGGGCACCTATCCTGGCCCGCGCTTCGATGCAGCTCTCAATCCCCTCCACCGCATTACGGTAAGCTTCTTCAAGGGTCTTGCCCCACGCTAAACACCCGCGAATGGCCGGAACCCGGGCCGTAAACATCCCGTCCTCATCCTGAAAGTAATCAATCGCAAACTCGTGGTATGTCTTCATGAATGAAAGTTATCTGCTTTCCTCTCGCTCGTCACTCCCCGACATACACGTTTTTCATTTCCGTGTAACCTTCCATCGCCGCCATTCCCAAATCCCGACCGAGCCCACTCTGCTTGAAGCCGCCAAAGGGTGCTTCCACGTGAACACTGCTGTGTGAGTTGATACTCAGCACGCCGCTCTGCACAGCGCGGCTCACCCGGAGGGCGCGGGAAAGATTATTCGTCCAGATGGAGCCGCTCAAGCCGTAGGGCGAGGCATTCACGTCGCGAAGCATCTGCGCTTCGTCGTCAAACGGAGTGATGGCGACGACCGGGCCGAAAATCTCTTCCTTCCAGCAGCGGTCCTCCTTCCCGACATCGAGAAGAACGGTGGGCTCCAGATAATAACCTTTCGGATGCGGACGCCCGCCGCCACAAACGAATTTACTGCCACGCCTGCGGGCGTCGGCGAGGAACTCTTCCACAATGGCACGCTGACTGGCGGAGACCATCGGACCAAGCTGCGTCTCAGTTTTTGTGGGGTCGCCGACAACAAGCTTCTTTGTCGCGGCAACGAACTTCTCAACGAATGGCTCAAAGATGCTGCGTTCAACAAACATGCGGCTGCGGGCGCAACAATCCTGCCCCGTGTTCGCGAAGACGCTCATCGGCGAACTCTCGGCGGCACGTTCCCAATCGGCGTCGGCAAAGACGATGTTGGGCGATTTGCCGCCGAGTTCGAGCGAGACACGTTTGATGTCACGAGAAGCCAGTTCCATGATGCGCCGGCCAATCTCGGTCGAGCCGGTGAACGACACCTTGCGCACAAGCGGATGCGTGACGAGCGCATCGCCGATCGCGCTGCCCGAGCCAGGAAGCACCTGGAGAACGCCACTCGGCAGGCCGGCGGCGTGCGCAAGTTCGCCAAGTTTGAGCGCCGTGAGTGGCGAGAGCGAAGCCGGTTTCAGCACGACACAGTTGCCGGCAGCCAGCGCAGGTGCGGTTTTCCACGCGGCAATGGGAAAGGGAAAGTTCCATGGCACGATTGCCGCGACGACACCCATCGATTGTCTCAGTGTAAAATCAAAGCCCCCACGACTCACGGGAACCGTCTGGCCGCAGAATTTGGTGACGGCACCGGCGTAATACTCGAAGCAACGGGCACCAAGGCCGGCTTCGTCGCGCGCATCGCTGACTGGCTTGCCAATTTGCAGCATTTCGAGCTGGCCGAGTTCCTCAATGTGCTCGCGGAGCTTGCGGGCAACATTGAATAGAATCTCAGTTCGTTTGCCGGGCGTCATGTCGCGCCAGCCGCTCTCCCAGGCGCGATGCGCGGATTCCACGGCCATGTTGACGTCCGAGACGTCCGCGGCTTCGACTTCGCCGAAGACTTCCTCGGTGGCGGGATTGACAAGTTTAGTGGTGCGACCGGAGGCGGATTTTCGCCAGGTGCCGTCGATGAAAAGTTTGTCGGATAACGTCATGCAGTTGTTGGTTCAAGTGTTTGCCAGACTTCGCGCCGAAGTCGATACAAGACATGCGATTGCACCACCACGGTGGCACCAAATCCGCCTTCTTCCAGAAAGGCTTGAGGTGGATCACTCACATCAGCCGACGCGGAATGAGATGCGCGCAACGAGATCACGTCCGAAGCTGTGTTGCAGTCGTTGGAGAATTTCCTTGGAGCGGTACCTTACGATTTCACTGAGCCAGGCACTGTTGTCCACCGTCACGAAAAGAGTGCCCTTGTGAAGGCCGGTGGGTTGGGCGTGTTTCGCGATGGTTGGATCAACGAGGTGATTCCAGACACGACCGATCTCGGCTTCCGACTGGCGGCGGTCGATACGCAGATCCTTGAGAACTCTCGGCAAAACCTTGCCTACGGCCCGTGATGTTGGACGAAACGCCGTTTCCTGCGCTGTGAGGTCAATTCCCCGCCAGAGCGCGAGCACTCTATTCCGCGCCTTTGGATCGACTTTGAATTTGACCCTCTCAGGCGCCGGCGGATTCGCGGTCGGACTCGGCTGGGGCTCCGGCTTTTTCGGGTTGTTCGGTTTGTTGCTCATCCAGCACGAGGACACTGTGCGGCGCGAGATCGTAGTTCCCCACAATGCTGCTGCCAGTCAAAAAGTCGTGCATCGGCTTGAAGAATTGTAGTCGGACGTGTGAGTTCTGGTGATTGAGGATGAAATAGATTTTGATATCATCCTTCTGCCTCATGCTGACCTCCACGTTGTCCGGGACCTTCAATACGGGAAAGATGTTCAGCGTCTGCCGGATCCAACCGACGAGATCATAGTAAAAGGGCTGATGGCTCATCGTTCCGATGTAGATGGCCTTTCCCAAACCATATTCGTTCACGGTCATCGCAGGACGGTTCGCGTAGAAGTCCTTGGCGTAGGTGGCGATTACCTGACACTCCTTCGGCTCAATGAGATCACACCAGGTTCTGGCGGGATGCATGTGAGTTGTGGGAAATGAGCCCTTGAAGACGAGGTGATTCTCATCCGCTGGAGGAACAGGATCGAATTCCATGACCTCCATTCCGAACAGGTCGGTGAGATCGTGGGGGTAACCCGTGTCGGGAGCAATGCCGTGTTCGTCCACCAGACCAGTGTTGAAAGTGGAGACCAAAGTGCCGCCGTTCTGGACGTAGAGCTTGAGCAGGTCCGCTTCACCGCCGGCGAGAAGATGAAGCGAGGGAGCGATGACGAGCTTGTACTTCGACAGATCCTCGGTGGGACGGGCGAAATCGACCGGAATGTTTCGAGCATGAAGCGCGTTGTAGAAAAGCTGAATGTGCTCCCGTTGATTGAAGTGTTTGTTGGGCATCATCGGCTGGTCGAGCATCCACTCATTGTCATGTGAGTAGAGGATGCACGTGTCTGCGACGACTTTCGTGCCCTTGATGATGGGGGCGAGGAGTTTCAGTTCCTCTCCAATCTGGGCGACCTCCTTGTAAACCCGACCGTTCGCTCGTCCATCGTGGGTGAGAACACCTCCGTAGAATTTCTCCGAGCCAATCCTTGGCTGACGCCAGAAGAAGTAGAGCACTCCGTCCGCGCCCCGGGAAATCATCTGGTAGGAGAACAGACGGACGACGCCGGGGCGAACAAGTGAATTTACATCCTGCCAGTTCACGTGCGCCGCCTTTTGCTCGATGCACCAGAAGCCTGAGTCGCCCCCGCCGGGCGTACGGATGTTTGACTTCTTCAGGGAACGCATGATGTCGATTTCGCAGGCGGTCTCCCCGGATTTGGAACTGACGGTGGCGTTACTATCGATCGAAATGAAGTCGAGCACCTCGCCAAGATCGAAATGATCGAACTTGCGGGTGAGAGCGCGAAGATTGGATGTGACCGGCGTTTCCGGGGCGATCTCGTGGAGAATGTCCGCCTGCATCCTCACGAATGCCACGCAGGTATCGCTGCTGAAGCGGCGCCAATCAGTCAGCAACGCCGGATTGTGGACGGTGGGAGCGCGCATCGGCATTGGCACCTCGGACCAGTCATTGACCAACTGCCCCCAGAACCGCAGGCCGAGGAGTTCGTTGAGGCGGTCGATGGTTTCGTATTTGGCCTTGAGCCACGCGATCCAGTCGCGTCGGGCCTCCTCGTTGAAGGACGACTCGGTTTGGTGGGCGCCCAGGCCATTGTCGATCTGCCAGGCGATGAGTTGGGGATGATCGCCCAGTGCGTGCGCCATCGCCATCACGACCCGTTTGCTGGCGTTCCAATAGGCGTCCGTGTTAAGGCAACAGGCACGTCGGGTGCCTTCATGCCGTAACAAGCCGTCCTGATCGACCGGAAGAACCTCGGGGTGCCGCTTCGAGAGCCACAGAGGCGGAGCGGCGGTGGGAGTTCCGAGCACGACCTGAATTCCGGATCTTCCCATCACATCCATCGCGCGGCGCAACCAACTGAAGTCGTACGTGCCCTCCTCCCGTTCGCAGATGCCCCAGGAGAATTCCCCCATGCGCACGACGTTGATTCCAGCGACGGCCATGAGGCTGGCGTCGTCGTCCCAGCGGGACTCCGGCAACTCAGCGCTGCCGGCGTAAGGAAAGACCCAGTGTTCAGGATAATAGTCAGCGCCGAAATGCATAAGCTTTGTGGGGCTCGGGGTTCGAGTGGTGACACTAGGCCCGACAAACGATTGCGCAATCGGAAAATAGGAGAATCTTGCTTTGAGTTTGGAATTATCCCTTCAAATTATCCTCAGCTTGCCCTCCGCAGATTCGGCTGCTACCTACTGAGCCCTTTGAATCGCTCAATGAAGAACTTCCTCTTGTTTCTATTGTTTGCCGCCTGCTCGGACGGCTTCGCCGGAGCTGTGCGGGCTGCGACGATAAACTCCGCACTGGCGGATCTGCGCGCTGTCGGCCTGGAAGGAAGCGGCAATGCCAAAGCTTCCACTTCCTGGAAGGATCTCGCCGCAGCCGATGCGAAAGCGCTGCCAAAAATTCTCTCCGCGATGGACGGTGCCAATGATCTCGCTTTGAACTGGCTCCGGAGCGCAGTGGATAGCATTGCCGCGCGCACGCTCAAGAACGGCGGCAAACTGCCAATCGCTGCCCTGGAAAAGTTCATCCACGATACAAAGCACAACCCCCGGGCGCGTCGGCTGGCGTACGAGCTGGTAACAGGCGTCAATCCCGATGCCGCTCCAAAACTTCTCTCAAAGATGCTCGATGATCCCAGCACGGAACTCCGTCGCGATGCCGTCCAGCGTGTCATGGATGAGGCTGGCCGACTGAGCAAGGCAGGCCGTAACACGGATGCGACAGGGAGCTACGAAACGGCGCTCCGTTCGGCGCGCGATGTCGATCAAATCGACGGCATCGCCAAGGAATTGAAAGCCTTGGGAATGCCCGTTGATTTGCCCAAGGTGTTCGGCTGGCTTACGCAATGGAAGGTCATCGGGCCGTTTGACAGCACGAGTGGCGCGGGCTTCGAGAAGGTTTACCCACCGGAGGAACGAATTGATTTCAAAGCGGAGTTTGACGGCAAAAAGGGCATGGTGCGCTGGCAGGAAGTTGCGGCAAAGGGCGATTACGGAATTGTGGATTTCAACAAGCCTTGCGGCGAACTCAAGGAAGTGGCGGGCTACGCCTCCACGGAGGTCAACTCGGACAAGGCGCGTCCTGTGGAGCTGCGCATGGGATGCGAGAACGCCTGGAAAGTCTGGCTCAATGGCAAGCTAATCTTCGGTCACGAAGAGTATCATCGCATGACGGAGATCGATCAGTACCGCATGCCTGTCGAACTCAAGCCAGGATCCAATACCATCCTTGTGAAAGTTTGCCAAAATCAACAGGTCGAGGACTGGACAAAGGCGTGGGAATTCCAACTCCGCATTACCGACGCACTGGGCACGCCAGTCACTTTCGCGAAGCACTAATCAATTCTCAAAAGTTCCAATGAAATCGATCTTCACCTGTATCGCCGTCATCTTCTGCCTTTGCGCTACCGCCGCGGACTGGCCTCAGTTTCGTGGGCCGCTCGGCAATGGCGTTGCAGCAGTATCGGACGCTCCAGCGAAACTGGATGCAAACAGTGTTGCATGGTCAGTCGATCTGCCAGGTCGTGGTTTGAGCAGCCCGATCATCGTCGGGGATCGCGTGTTCATGACGTGCTCCAGTGGGCCCAAACAGGACCGGCTCCACATCGTCTGCTTCAATTCGACGGATGGTTCGAAGCTCTGGGAGCGCCAGTTCTGGGCCACCGGTCGCACCACGTGCCACGAAAAAATCTCCGTGGCCGCGCCCTCGCCAGCCAGCGATGGCCAGCGCGTCTTCGCCCTCTTTTCCTCGAACGATCTCATCTGCCTCGATCTGGAGGGCAATCTCCAGTGGCTGCGCGGGCTGATGCGTGATTACCCTGATGCCAGCAACAGTCTTGGAATGTCCTCATCGCTGGTAACCGCGGACGGCGCGTTGGTGGCGATGATCGAGAACGACGGGCAATCAATCACAGCCGGCCTCGATGTGAAGACGGGCATGAACCTCTGGAAACTGAACCGCCCGAAGATGGCAAATTGGACCTCTCCAGTGACCATCCCTGTTCCTGATGGACGAACGCTGATCGGACTGCAATCGGGCAAGGGTTTTGTTGCCGTGGAACCGCGAACCGGCAAAAGCGTCTGGGAGTACAACGACGGTGCCTCAACTGTTCCTTCCTCAACCCTGAGCGACGGAGTGCTTTTCGTGCCTTCGCAAGGCATCACCGCGCTTGCAATCCAGGCAAACGGCTCAACGCCGAAACAGCTATGGCGTTCCGGTCAGCTTCGTCCATCGACGTCCAGTCCAGTCGTGTTGAACAAGATGGTCTTCACCTTGAACGACGCCGGCGTGCTCACATGCGGCGACGCCACTGACGGCAGCCGGAAGTGGCAATTGCGGCTCAAGGGCCCGTACAGCGCCACACCCGTCGGTGCCGGAGTGAATCTCTATTGCGTGAACGAAGCCGGCCTGGTGCAAGTGGTGGACACCGCCCAACCGGAGGGTGCGGTCATCGGAGAGATCAACCTCGGCCAGACGATTCTGAGCACTCCCTCGATCGCCCGTGGTGCGCTTTTTATCCGCAGTGATGGTAAGCTTTGGAAGCTTGGGAAATCCTGAAATTCTCCCGTCGTTACGGAGATAACGACAGGAGAGATTCTAAACTCACATTCCGCTCGAACACGAACACCCGCCCGCCCACTGCTTACTTGAGCCGGTCGAAGGTCTTCTGGAGGATCTGCCAGTCTTTCATGCCTCCGGTCTTCGACATGGCAGCACGGTTGACTCCCGCTTCGTTGGCATTCTTCGTCGGCCTGGTTGCTTTGTAGAAGATGCCGAAGTGACCGGGGAAAGGTTCGCCTGAGAGTTTGTAGGCGGCAATTTCGTCGGTGACATCGTGATCCGCCGGGACAGTGGTGAAAGTTCCACCCTTGCGCGGATTCGATGCATCGAACGCACCTTCGTAAAACTCGATGCACTCGCTCAAACATTCGACAAAGCTGAAGCCGTCGTGATCCATCGCGGCTTCCATCATTTGAAGGACGTGATTGGGGTTCGTGTGCGTCGTGCGGGCGACGAAGGTTGCTCCTGCGGAGATCGCCTGTTTCATCGGGTTGATGGGCTGATCGACAGCGCCCCAGGTGTCGGTTTTGCTCTTGAAACCGAGCGGCGAGGTGGGCGACGTCTGCTTCTTGGTAAGACCGTAAACCCAGTTGTCCATGACCACGTACGTCATTTTGATGTTCTTCCGCGCGGTGTGGCTGAAATGGTTGCCACCGATTGAGAAGGCGTCACCGTCGCCGCCGAAAACAAACACGTGCAGGTCAGGCCGGCTCAGGGAGACGCCGCTCGCAAAGGGGAGCGCGCGGCCGTGAATGAAATGGGCGCCGTGAGCCTGGACGAAGTAGGGAAAACGGCTGGAGCAGCCAATGCCCGCGATGGTCGTGACCTTTTCGTGATGCAGTTTCCGCTTCTCGATCAACTTGAAATACAGCGCGAGGACGGAGAAATCGCCGCAGCCCGGGCACCATGTCGGATGATCGGCCGCGATTTCTTTCTTTGTGAGCCCTTTGCGTTCAGCGTCCGGCAAAGGTGGAACAGTGATGTGAGTAAGGTTCCCGCCGGTGCGGGGCAGCGTTTGAAAGGGGATTGCGAGTTCGCTCATGGTATGTTGCGGAGTAAAATTCTTCTGGTTGAAACTGGTTATTTGCCGCTCGCCAACGTTCGGGCACGCTCGAGAATTTCTTTCACTTTCCAAGGAAGGCCGTCGCTCTTGTTGATGCCGCGGATGCGTGCATCGCAATAACGGGCGCGCAGAACGCCGGCAAGCTGGCCGTAGCCGTAGAGTCCCTCATCGTTCAATTCGACGACGAAGATGTGGCGGAAGCCCTTGAATATTTCATCCAGGCCGTTCGGCAAAGGATTGATATACTTGATGTGAAGTCCCGATATGGCCTCACCCACACTGCGCGCGCGATCGACAGCTTCGCGAATGGGTCCCTGGCTGGATCCCCAGCTCACCAGCAGAATCTGGCCTTCGTTCGGTCCGTAAGTTTTTGGCATGGGCAATTCCAAAGCCAGTTTGCGAAGCTTGTTCCGTCGCTTGGCCGTCATTGCCGTATGCAACTTTGACGAACCAGTCGGGTGCCCCAGTTCGTCGTGCTCAAGGCCGGTGACGATGGGATACTTCCCGCTGGCGACACGGGTGCCGGGCGCAATATGTCGTGTGACACCGTCATTCGCGGTAAGATCGTAAGGCTTGTGATCAGAAACCGGCGCTAGGTCGGGTGAAATATCCTGGCAGAGTTTCTCAAGATTCGGCTCCTCGAACGCTTCGATGCGCGTGGCGATGGCCTGGTCCGTGAGGATGATCACCGGGGTGCTGTACTTGCGGGCGACGTTGACGGCCTCGATCGCCGTGTGGAAACAGTCCTCGACACTGGAGGGCGCGATGACCACTCGCGGGGAATCGCCATGTCCGCCGAAGCAGACAATGTTCAGGTCGGATTGCTCGATGCTGGTCGGCATTCCAGTTGAAGGCCCGCCGCGTTGCACATCGACGATCACGAGCGGCATTTCCGCCATCACCGCCCAACCCAACGCCTCTGTCTTAAGCGAAATTCCGGGGCCGCTGGAGCCGGTCACCGCCACCCGTCCCGCGTAGCTCCCTCCCAACGCCATGGAGATCGAGGCGATCTCGTCCTCGCATTGGATGAACATCCCGCCGTACTTGGGCAACTCGCGCCGGAGCAATTCCATGATGTCTGACCACGGAGTGATAGGGTAACCCGCGCCAAAACGCACGCCCGCCGCGATCAAACCGTAACCCAAGGCTTCGTTGCCGTTCATCACGACCTGATGGCGGTCCAATTTCTCGCTGGCGTAGAATTGGTAGGTCTTGAGAAGGTTGTCGAGGGAGTGATTGTAGCCGGCATTGAAACAGGCCAGTGCGTTCTGGACAACAGATGGATCCTTGCCAGTAAACCGCTCGGTGACCAGCATGGTCAGCTTTTCCACATTGAGATCGAAGATTTTCGCCAGCAATCCGAGTGAGTAGATGTTCTTGCCCTTGTCGCGCCCTGTGCCGCCGATGGCTTCAACCGTGAGGCTTGAAATTGAGACGCCCACATGCCGGTAGTTATCCTGCCATTCAGGTTTGGGGGTGACGTGGTCCGAATCATAAAGCACAATTCCACCCAGCTTGAGCGACGAAATGTGATCCTCGTAGGAATGCTGGTAAAAGCAGAGAAGCATGTCCGCCTCGTCCCCTGCGCTCAAAACTTCCCCGGAACCGATCCGGACCTGAAAGATCGACGGCCCGCCGGAAATCGTTGAAGGAATGGTCATGAACGTCATGACATCCTGCTCGCTCCGGCCCGCCAGCCGGGCGAGGAATCCACCAATTGCCTGAATTCCATCCTGGGAATTGCCCGCGATCCGGATGATCGTCTCGTGAATCTTGGAAATCTTTTGCTGCCCGCCGCTTACAGGAGCCTGTGTCGTCGCATCGCTCATTTCAAAATCTGGTTCAATTGTTGCCTGTCACCCGGAAATTGTCCTCTGTCCCGAATCAAGGGCGGTGAGCCTAACAGCCATCGGCGACCTGTCAAACGCTACCAAGCCCACCGCTTGACGTGGCTCAATGGCCGAAAAAAACACCGTTCTCACCACCCTTCAATCGTTCGATTGGCCTGAACAAACCGACGTGGAATGCTCCGCAATAATTCGTTCCAAACCAGCCGCCACACCAAACCCGTGTAGCTCCTCGGCGATATAACCTTCTTGTTGGCGCACCGCCTCCTTCACCAGAGGAACGGCATTTCCCGGCGCGATCAACCAGCGCGCGTGTCGTTTCAGGAGCATCGGAAGATCATTCAAGTGATCCCCAGCCGCGACGATGTCTCCTGAATCCACGCCCAGACGGCGGGCGATTTCGGCCAGGGCGGAGCCTTTGTTGTAATCCGCGTGGCTGAAGCGCGCATAAACGTCATTCCGCACGATGGTCAGATTCGGCACTCCCTGACAGTAACCCTCAAGGTAGGCGTGAATGACATCGGCATCCCCATTATTGCGAGCGATGAGGCAAAAGGGTGAGTAAGGATCCTCATAGATCGTCGCGTCATAACGGGCTTGAACCCATTCCGTCAGCATCGGCACATCCGGTCGCAGACGGGCAAAGAGTTCGAGGTGGGCCGTCATGCACCGCGCGTTCCAATCGTCGATCCCGATATAGCGCGAATGGTCCCGCAAATAAATCTCCCGCTCCACCGTCACCACATAATCTGGCCAGATTGGAATTTGAGCCCGGCCCAGAGTCTCCATCAAGCTGGACAGGTCGCGACCTGTATTGATAACCCACGTGACCCCTTGGCGCTGAAGTTCGCCAATCAGCCGTTGCAATCGCACAGGCACCGGTGGATTCTCATGCTCGGCATGGACCGTCCCGTCAAAATCTGTTGATAAAATCTGAAATGGTAGAGTCATGATAAATTATTCTGCTCCGTCGCGCCGGGCAAACCGCCCATGCGCCCCACGTCAAGCAGGCAGAGCGGATACCAGATCTGCGGGAAGCTTCAACATTCATTCGTTTCTCAAAAGTCTCTGCGCGCATTTTCCGCTTTCAAAGGTCCAGCCTCGCTCTGTAAATTTCGAGCCATGACACGCGCAGGTTCATGAAACATCTCCCTTTCCAGTCCAGTTATCGTCAGGATTTTCAGGTCGTCGAGGAACGCAGGGGCAACGTCACGCTTTATCCCCACACCGAGCAACTGCCATCGCTCTCGCGGGCGTTGGACCTGGAATTCTACAACGCATTGCCAGCCCGCATTGCCCGAGTTGACCACCGCGCTGACGGTTACCGGAAACTGATGCTTTGGAATGCCGCGCGCATCTTTTTCGTTCATATCAACCGTGACCGTGCGGATGACGTGCGGCTGTTCCTTTATCTGACCCCAGAACTCGTTACAAAAATCGCCGTCATCCAACACATCAAGGAATCCACCCGCCAGGGCCTCGCCCACCATTTTCGCTTCTTCAACGGCACCGATTTCCTTCCTGACATTCACCTCTTGGGCCGTCGGATCGTATTTGCGGGACACGTCCTCGATCGCTTTTCCAAGCGCGTCCCGCATCGTTTGGGTGAAGACCTGAAGGATCTCTTCCATGGTAACCATTCACGCCCTAATGCGTGAACTCAGCCGAATTTGAACAGCGTAGTGGTTCAAGAAGAGTTTGCTGGGATCAGCGATGGGACTCGCAGGCCGCTGGCCCAAGCGGTCACCGCTTCGCAGAGGTAGCCGAAAATCGATCGT